>JANMBZ010000173.1:0-16085 GCA_031360765.1 Chitinophagaceae bacterium | reverse complement strand
ATAATGACTTAAGTAAACGATGGTTTGTGCGTATAAAAGTGCCGAACTACAAAAACGGCACTTTTACCTGGCGCAAATGCTACGGCGATATAAATAAATTCGATACAGTTGAATTACGGCAGCAGGAAGCGGAAAAGCTATTGCAAAAAATAAAATTAGATAAAGATTATAAGAGAGGGCAGGGTAGTAGAAGTATCGGTTACGTTTCTCAAGAACACACAACATATACAGTTGATGTATTTAAAAAAATTTTACGTGACAGAGATTATAAAATCAGGCCCAGCACGTATCGATCATACTTTGGATTTATAAAAAATTTAGAAAAATGGCTTATTGATGGCGATAGAATAAAGCTACCTGTTGGAAGATTTACAAACGAAGATGCGCAATCATTTTTAAGGTATATAAGGGTAGAAAAAAAACTAAGTGTTTCTACTTATAATAGCCATGTAGTCTTTTGTCGCAGTGTTTTTTCTGAATTGGTACTAAGTGAAATAGTGGATATAAATCCATTTTCAAACATAAAGTGTATGAAAAAAAATAGTGTCCCTTCACTCTACTTTCAAAAAGATCAAGTCTCAATTTTAAAAGCAGAAATAACAAAAACTGATATGCAGCTTTGGATATTCGTACAATTCATTTACTACTGTTTTATAAGGCCAGGTGAATTAAGGTTTTTAAAAATACAGGATATATTATTTGATGATTTGAAAATTAGAATACCGGGTAGTATTAGTAAGAATGGTAAGGAACAATATGTCACCATACCAATTAATTTATACAACAAGATTAGTCACTGGAAAGAGTTAGAAAACTCTTTTTATTTGTTTGGTAAAAATTGTATGCCGGGTCCTGAAAATTTATCCGCTAATACCATGAAAACCCGGCATAGAAATATTTTGCGTCGCTTAAGCTTTGGTACCAGGCACAAACTTTATAGTTGGAAGCATACCGGTGCCATTGCAGCTACAAAAGCAGGTATAAGTTTGAAAGATTTACAAATGCAACTAAGGCACCACAGCTTAGACCAGGTTGATGCATATTTAAGAGATATGCTTGTATTTGAAAGTGATTCTCTAAAAAATAATTTTCCAGAAATTTAATGACAAGTATGCAAAAAATTAGCGTATCATTTTACAAAAACATCTCCGATATCAATAGTTCAATTACTATTGATATTAATGTTTTCCTTGAAAGGATAACAAGCGGAAAATATAAAAATGAAGTAGAGAAAATCAGGCAAATGTCCGATAAAGCAGAAATTAAAAATTTAAAAAGCCTTCTACCAAATATCACTACTTCGGGAACTTTTAGAACCAGGGCAGATAAAGACTTACTGAAACATTCCGGGCTTATACAAATTGATTTTGATAAAGATAAAAATCCTACCATGGACCCGGTTGCAGTACGTAACAGGTTGAGCCTTGACAGGTACACTTTTGCAACTTTTATAAGTCCGACCGGCGCCGGTGTAAAAGTAATTGTCCGGGTTGATCCAAACGAACACACGGCTGCTTACGGCAAATTAGAGGAGTATTACAAAGTTGAATATGGTTTGAACCTGGATAGTTCCTGTAGGAATGTAAGCCGGGCAATGTTTGTTTCGTATGATCCTGAATTATACCAAAACCCGGACAGCGAAATTTTTACAGTAGGCCACAAAGCTATTGAGCCTGTCAGTAACGTAAATACAGGCTTACCAGGCGATCAAAAAGAAAAAGAGGTTGAACAACTCATTTCCCTAATTGAGGCTCGTAAAATTGATATTACCGGCGATTATAAGCAATGGATTAAAATTGGTTTTGGCCTGGCTTCGCAATTTGGGCCTGCAGGCGAAAGTTATTTTCACCGGATCAGCATTTACGGCGCTACTTACAAAAGCGAAGATTGCAAAAAGCAATATGATGAATGTTGTAAAAATCGTAAATCGGGAATAGGAATAAATTCTCTTTTCCATATTGCCAAAGACAATGGGCTAATACTCCACGAAACAAAGCAAAAATCTTCGCAACCTACCGGCCGTAAAAAGGAGGAAAGCAAGGAAATAATTTTTTATTCACCGGTGTACAAAAGCGATGACAACGGCAACCAGGTACTCAAGGAAACAAGAATAAATTATGTGAAGTTTACGGAGCTGCTTTATTCATTTGGATTTCGGCGCTTTGATATTGAAAAGAGTTTTATCTACATCCATTTGAAGGATACTGTTATAAAGGAAGTTTCGATATTACAAATACAAGATCACTTCATTAGATATCTCGAAAGCCTGCCGGATGAACTTAGTAATGGAGTTACTAAGAAAATTTTAAAGGAGAAAATATACAGCAATCCTAAAAATTTCTTTTGTGATAACCGGTTAGCGCTCCTTACAAACAAAGAAGAAATTTCTTTCAATACCGATACCAAAAGCGAGTGTTTTATTTATTATAAAAATGGTTTCGTAAAGTGTCATTCCGATGGATGGGAATTGTATAGCTACGATAAAATGAAAGGCCATATTTGGGAAAATCAAATTATCAAACGAGATTTTAAGCATATAGATTTAGCTGCTTTACCCAATGAACAATTAAGTCCGTATGCACAATTTCTAAAAAATGTAAGTGGACAGGATGATGACCGATTTAATAGCTTATGTAGTTTAATAGGTTATTTGTTACATAGCTATACAGATGTGAAAATGAAAGCCATTATTTTAACTGATAGCCGTGTGAGCGATGAAGCAAATGGCAGAACAGGTAAAACGCTTTTCGGTCAAACGTTGAAGTACATAAAGAAACTTACACAAATCAACGGTAAAGACTTCGATTTTACTAACCGATACAAATATCAGGAAGCAAGCCTTGACACGCAAATTATCTTTCTAAATGATGTTAGGAGCAATTTTAAATTTGAAACACTCTATAACGATATTACGGAAGGAATAACAGTTGAAAAGAAAAATCAAAATCCATTTACCTTAAAAACCAAAATGTGTATCACAACGAATAAAACTATAATGATTGAGGGCAGCAGCTCTAAAGATAGATGTATAGAATTTGAATTTGCAAATCATTACAATGAGAATTACAGCCCGGAGGATGAATTCAAACAGCGCTTTTTTAGCGATTGGAATATTGAAGCCTGGCAGCAGTTCGACAATTTTATGATGCACTGCATTTGCGTCTATTTGGGTAATGGTATCATTCAACCAGAAAATAAAAATCTACAAGAAAGAAAGTTGTTAGATCAGACACACAGTTACTTTATAGAGTTTATGCACGATAAAATTAATGCGGGTGAAATTGCTGCAGGAATTGAAATATGCAAGCAAGATTTGCATGAACAATTTTTAGCTGAGTACCCGGAATTAGCAGATGACAAATTCAGAAGAAGACTGGAGACTTTTACCAAGTGGATAAAGACATTTGCAAGATATTCCCAGCTATATGATGACCATGTGCCGGAAAGAAAAAGTGGAAACAAAAGGTACTTTACACTTGCCTCAAAAAAATAAGGGTACCGTATTTAATTATTTTTAAGTGTCCAAGCGTCCAAAAAAGTAATAATATACAATAGAGAAGTGTTTCATTTTAAAAAAAATGGACGCTCATCAAAAAACGAGTGTCCAAACAGCGTCCATCGAGCGTCCACATTTTGGACACTGATTTTTCAAGTGGACTCTAAGTGTTCACCTGAAAAAGCCGCAGTGTCCTTTGTAAAAAATTGAAAATCAATAAAATAGTTTAAAATGGACGCTTGGACGCTCAATTTTCCTACTATACCACATACCGTTGTCACTAAAACAAAATACATATATGAAAAAGAAAGAAAAAAAACCGCCTAAGAAGTCTAAAACGATAGATTTAGACGATTTTCCTGAAACTGATACCAGGTTGGAAGATTATACAAGGGCTTGTACTGATGCAATGGATGTACTGGATCATTACGATTTTGCTTTGATGGCACCGGGATATAAAGAAAAAGCGGAAGCCATGAAGCTAAAAATATTTGACATGTTAGAATACAGCATTAATGAACTGTATCAGGAACTGGAATTTGTTTTACCTGGGAAACAACCGGAGGAAGATCAGTAACCCGGCTTTTTTTTACCTGGTACATTCCTTGAAAAAATTCATTTTGAAATTGCATGAATTGCCGCCCAACCGGGTGGCTTTCTTTTTTTAAAGTGCTTAACAGATCATCATTTAGCAAAGATTCCACAGCTTCATTTGCAAAAGGAAAACTATCATCAAAATTTTTAGAAAGAAAGCAATAAGTTATTAAATCAACATTCCAAAACTCATTTTCCCTGTTGAATTTTTGATATTCATCTAAATAAAATTCCTTATTTCCTTTCATTACATCGCTATCCTGCATCCCTGCTATTGGCCCGGCTTTCCTGTTATTATACGCTTGTTGTTTGCAGGAATCAGAGCAATACTGTTTGTTTTTACGGTACGGGAAAGGCTTAGCACACATTGAACAATTGGTAGTAGGCATCATCTATACTTTATTACTGATTATTTACGGATTTTGTTACCATTTATTTACCACTAAGTTACCGTTTTTGACGAAATAAACCGTTTGTTACGGTAATTCTCTTTTTTGCGGCCCTTGATTTCGGCAATATCTCCCAGTTGAATACTTCTATAAACTGTCAGTAAAAGTGTAAGGTGTTAAATGAAAAAATCGGCTGAAATGCTTATCTATATTGCATTACAACCGATTTTGCTGGTGCCCACGAAAGGAATCGAACCTTCACACCCTTGCGAATGGCAGATTTTGAGTCTGCTGCGTCTACCAATTCCGCCACATGGGCTTTACATTGTTAATCCGTTAATCCGTTTAAACGTTAATCCGTAGGTTCGTTTAAACGCAGGACTATTAAAAATTTGAGCTCCTTTACGGATTAACCAATTAACTAATTAACGGATTAACACTGTAGGGGCTGCAATATTACGTTATCCCTCCAATCTGTCCAAAATACGTTGCAGGTATTTTTTTTTGTAGTAATATTCTTTCAGTTTTAAAAGATCGGCAGTGGTTGCGCTGGAATCGTTGTAGCTTTCAATTATTGGCTGCACTTCTTTATAGAGTTCGCTTTCAAGTTGCTCTATGTGTTTGGCAGAGTCTTCGTTCAGTTCTTCATTCAGTTCCATCATCTCCATCAAAAATGCAGGAGGCAACTGGTACTTTTCTTCTTCTTCGATCAGTTCTTTTAGGTGTAGTATGTAGTTAATGGTCTGGTCCTGATTTTTTAAAACTTTCAGTGCCTTATTTAGTTGAGATGATATTTCCAAAGCCTCGGCCTGCTCATGTTCGGTGGCATTTGCAAAAAAATCGGGATGATATTTTTTTTGAAGCTCAAAGTATTTTTGGGCAAGTTTGCTTTTGTCTATTTTAAAAGAAACGGGAAGTTCGAAAAGTTCAAAATAATTCATGCTGTAAAGATACAGATTAGCTTTTTTAACTGATTTATCATGTAGCCATTAAAGCGGGCAAGGTATTTTTTTGCAAAAAATAATTTAGCCACAAAGGCACCAAGGCACAAAGGAAAATGCCTTGCATTTTTCTATTTCCTGCCACTTTGTGTAAACCCAGCCTTCTGAGAAGCAGAAAAAATCCGTGTAATCTGTGAAAACTGCCTGCCGATAGGCAAGACCTATTGCAGACCAAAAGTTGCGAAGCAACATTTCCTTTGTGCCTTGGTGCCTTTGTGGCTACCATGCTTTGCGTAGCAAAGCTTCAAAAGCTTACCAATTCTTTTTAACAACAATCCCATTTAAAATCTAAAATGTAAATTGCCGCCATAAATAAACGATTGATGCTAAAGATTGGGTTAATACGTGAAGGCAAAATTCCGCAGGATAATAGGGTGGCACTTACACCGGCACAATGCAAATGGTTACGTTTACATTTTGATGATGTGCATGTAGTAGCCCAGCAATCGGCAAATAGGTGTTATACCGATACTGAATATATAAAGGCCGGGGTGGAAGTTGCCGAAGACATAAGGAATTGTAATTTATTACTCGGTATTAAAGAAGTACCCATTGATATGCTGCTGGAGAGTAAGCGGTACATGTTTTTTTCGCACACAAAAAAAATGCAGCCAGCCAACCAAAAACTATTTAGAGCCTTGCTTGATAAAAAGAATACACTTATTGATTACGAATGCCTGGAACATGCCGATGGCACACGTATAATTGGCTTTGGTTTTTTTGCTGGCATTGTTGGTGCACACAATGGCATGATGGCTTATGGCAACCGCACCGGTGCTTTTAAACTGCAACGGGTTGGCTCGGTAAACAGTTTTCAAAAACTGATACACACTTACTTTGGTTTAAAATTGCCCAACATTAAAATTGCGGTAACCGGTACCGGGCGTGTGGCACATGGTGTGCTGGAAATTATGAACCTGATGGGTATACATGAAGTGGAACCGGATGAATACCTGGAAACTGAATTTACATACCCGGTTTATGTGCATTTAAAAGGCAGCGATTTGTATACTCACAAACAAACGGGAAAATACAACCGCAACGATTTTCATGCAAATCCGCAGAATTATAATTGTAGTTTCTCAAACTTTATTTCAAACACTGATATTTTAATAAATGGAATTTACTGGGAAAAAAATATACCACGTTTGTTTGAAATGGAAGCATTGCAACAAACTGATTTCAGAATTAAAACCATTGCCGATATTACCGACGACTTTAATGGATCTATCCCCTGCAACCTGGGCGATAGTACCATTGATAACCCTGTTTATGGTGTAGATAAAAACAGCTTTGAAAAAACAGCGCCTTATTTGCCAAACTCCGTAGATGTAATGGCAGTGGGTAATTTGCCTAATGAACTGGCCCGAGATGCAAGCCGCTATTTTGGTGAGCAACTTATTAAACATGTACTGGATGATATAAGGATTGGTGGCAGCGAATTAATAAACCATGCTACTTTAATTAATGGCGGCAAACTGAATGAGCCATACCTGTACATGAAAGATTATGCCGGACTTTAAAGAAACAAATAGTAATCTTTTAAAGCGGCCGCAAATTCGGTGGTATAGTTGTGGTGAATATCTTTAATGATGATTTCCTTAAGCTCGGGTTCATTTTTTTTACGGTTGAAAAATAAAATTCCCCTGAAAAATTTATGCTTCATGGTTTGCTTTACTAAAATTTGTTTTGATAAATGCAGGCCCACTTTTTCAGCTTCTTCAATAAAATAACCAACGCGGTGGTAGGGTAGCAGTACTGCAAAAAGTCCATTTGTATGCAGCAGCTTTTCAACTACTTTTAATAATTGCAATAAATTTAGGGTGGTGCTATGTTTTGCATTGTTTTTTGCTGTATCTGCCGATTGCAGATAATCTTCAAAAAAAGGCGGATTTGAAATGATGCAATCGTAGATTTTATCCGCTCCAAAATTTAAAATATCTGTATTAAAAACATGAATGTTGGCATACCAGAGTGATGCTGAAATATTCTCGGTAGCCTGCTCTGCAGCGGCGCTATCAATTTCAACCGCATCAATTGTAAGGTTCGTGTTTTTTTGTGCAAGCATCAGCGGCAAAAGCCCGGTACCGGTGCCAATATCCAAACAGGTACTTTGTTGTAAATCTTCGGCAGGAATACATGTTTTGCAACCTGCCACCAACGCACCAAAAAGGCAGGCATCTGTACACACTTTCATGGCACATTTATCCTGGTGTATTTTAAACTGTTTAAATTTGAAATAAGAGTTTGCCATAGAAGATTTACTGCAGAATAGCCTTTGTTTAGTTATTGGTTAACAGTAAACGGATAGCAGTATATTTTATTGTAAAAAAAATAAATAAGTATGTAAGCAACTTACCATTCAGATCTTGCAGATGGATTTATATCCATTGAGGTAAAATCTTTTTCTAAAAATTTGTAGTAACCGGTAATGGCAATCATGGCAGCGTTATCGGTGCAATATTCAAATGCAGGTATAAATGTTTTCCAGTTTTGTTGTTGCCCCATTTCGGTAAAAGCCTTGCGTAGCCCGCTGTTGGCGCTAACGCCACCTGCAAGGCAAATATCGGTAATGCCGGTTTCTGTAGCGGCTTTTTTTAGTTTGTTTAGTAAAATGCTTATAATCCTGTCTTGTACCGATGCACAAATATCATCCAGGTTTTCATCAATAAACTTTCTGCGGGTTTCATCATCAGCTAAAAATTCTTCTTTAAATAAATTGCTGGTACCTGCGTTTTTTAAAAAATATAGAATAGAAGTTTTAAGGCCCGAAAAACTAAAATTCAGCTCCGGTATTTTGGGTTCCGGAAATTTAAAACGTTTAGGGTCGCCTTTGGCGGCATGTTTATCAATCAAGGGTCCGCCGGGGTAGGGAAGCCCCAGCATTTTTGCTGTTTTATCAAAAGCCTCACCGGCAGCATCGTCAATAGTTTCGCCAATTACTTTTAATTGGGAGGGAGAATCGCAACGCACAATTTGTGTGTGGCCGCCACTAACCGTTAAACATAAAAAAGGAAAAGATGGTCGCTCATCAGGTATCAGGTTTGCCAGTACATGCGCCTGCATGTGGTGTACGGCAATCAGCGGTTTATCCAATGCCAGTGCCAGCGATTTTGCAAACTGTGCACCAACTAACAAGGAGCCAATGAGGCCAGGAGCTTGTGTAAATGCAATGGCATCAATGTTTGTAATATCGCAACTAGCTTTTTGCATTGCAATATCCACAACCGGTACAATGTTTTGCATGTGTGCACGGCTGGCAAGTTCGGGCACCACGCCGCCAAACTGCTCATGTACGGTTTGGTTGGCAATGCTGTTGGATAAAATTTTTCCATCCACACAAACAGATGCAGAGGTTTCATCGCAGGAAGATTCGATAGCTAAAATAGTTGTGGGCAAGTTATGAGTTATGAGTTATGAGTTATGAGTTATGAGTTATGAGTTATGAGTTATGAAAGTGATTGAATACAAAAATAATTCATAATTGATAATTCATCATTCAAAATTATTTTGAACGTATGGCCGTTACCGGATCCATTTTTGCCGCCTGCGATGCAGGTATAATACCCGCCAGTATGCCCACTGCCACACAAATTACAATGGCTGTAAGCAGCATGGGTAAAGAAATAAAAACAGGAAAATTAAACGGCCCCGATAAAATGAGTGTGAGTATATACACAAAAAATAAACCGATGGCACCACCTAAAATGCAGAGTACAGTTGCCTCCATTAAAAACTCAAAAAGAATGCTGCTTTTTTTTGCGCCAATGGCTTTTTTTAAACCGATAACGCTGGTACGTTCCTTTACGGTAACAAACATTATATTGGCAATACCAAAAAGCCCAACTATTAAACTAATGCCGCCAATAATAGCGCCACCAACATTTACGGTAGAAAAGAAACCTGTAATTGCCTTGCTGAAAGCCTCTACACTGTTTAGCGAAAAGTTATCTTCCTGTGTTGGGCTAAGCCTGCGAATCTGGCGCATAATGCCTTCCAGTTCGTCCATCAGGGCGGCCGTGGTAACGCCTTCTTTGCCTTTGGCAATTAAAATAGGGTTGGCATTTTTTTCCTCAAACAATTGTTTACAATATTTATAGGGCAGCATTACGCAGTTATCGTAATCTAAACCAATCATGCTTTTGCCCATTTTTTTTATCACACCCACAATGGTTGTCTTTTTGCCTTTTATGTCAACCTGTTTTCCAAAAGCCCTTTCGGCACTTCCAAACAACGACTCCGCATTGGCAAAACCTAAAACACATATATTACTGCCGGCATTAAATTCGCTGGGCGAAAAAAAACGACCCTGATCAAAATTCAATGGCTGAATAATCATCTGCTCTTCATTAACTCCATACACACTTACGCTTTGCAACAAATCATCATTGTGCGATACGCTGCCGTTGGTTTGTATAAAAAAAGCAATGTCATCCAGTAATCCTGCTCTTTGCCGCACCATTTGTGCTTCTTCATACTTTGGCTGAGGACGGTTCATAAATTTCCAAAAAGGTTGATCGGGCCCGCCGCTGTAATCCCATTTATCAATGTAAATGGTATTACTGCCCAGGCTTTTTACTTCGTTCTGTATATTGCGTTCCATGCTGTTAACCGTTGCCAGTACGCTTATAATACAAAAAATACCAAACGCCACACCAGTAAGGCTTAAAGCCGTACGCAGTTTGTTAACCTTTAATTCCTGAAAAGTTAATTTTAAAGAGTTGCTGATAATGTTGAGCGATTTACTCATGTATCAAAATTACGGGTTGCATTTTTAATAATTATGTATAATGTATGAGTGGCTCAAACCTCATTACTATTTTATCACCCCGAAGTGGGAGGAAATTCAGAAGATTGAAGTGAAAATTTAAATAAAGGGATTTTAGAATTTAGAAATTTCCCTTTGAGTTCCTTCTTCCTTGCAGGAGGGTAGTGATGAAGTTTTTTGGGACAAGCTTTTTGTTCTTTGCTCATCTTCGTTTTGTAACTAGCCAATCTTACCGGCATCCCGATGTTACAATTGAAATCGGCACTTGTACCGCATACCAATGGGCATCATTTTCAAAAGGGTAGATTGGTAATGTTGATATTTTAGATAATTTTCAAAAAACAGGCGCAACATCGTCAATGTATTCAAATACACCGCCCTGTTATTGAATACATTGACGATGTTAATGCTAACAATGGCAATGTATGCCATAACAATGGCAATGTTAACGTTAACAATGGCATTGTAACGCATCGCATTGGCATTGTAACGGTTAACAATGGCAATGTGAAGGGTTGCCCTTGCGGATATAACTTTACTCATCCACCCTCAAACCTTACCTTTGCCGCTCAAAAACAGGAATTTGCACAATTCGTGTAATTCGTGTAATTCGAATAATTAGTGTACATGAAATATATCAACGAAATAGAAAAACGTAAAACATTCGCCATCATCAGTCACCCCGATGCCGGTAAAACTACGCTAACAGAAAAATTTCTGTTATTTGGCGGTGCCATTCAAACAGCCGGTGCTGTAAAAAGCAACAAAATAAAAAAACATGCTACCAGCGATTTTATGGAGATAGAACGCCAGCGTGGTATTAGTGTGGCAACCAGCGTAATGACGTTTGAATACCAGGGGCATTTGATTAACCTGTTGGATACGCCCGGCCATAAAGACTTTGCAGAAGATACTTACCGCACATTAACAGCGGTTGATAGCGTGGTGCTGGTTATTGACAGCGTAAACGGAGTAGAAGCCCAAACCCGCCGCCTGATGGAGGTTATAGCCATGCGTAACACGCCGGTTATCGTGTTCATTAATAAAATGGACAGGGATGGTAAAAACCGTTTTGACCTTTTAGAAGAAATTGAAAACGAATTAAAGATTCAATTACACCCCATGACTATGCCCATAAACAGTGGCAAAGATTTTAAGGGTGTGTATGATATGCATAAAAAAAGCCTGGTGCTTTTTACTGCTGGTACCAAGGCCAATGATGAAGATGTGTTGGAGATTAAAGATTTGAATGATGCCATACTTGATAAAAAAATAGGAGAGAAGGATGCGGCCACTCTACGTGAAGATGTGGAACTGATTGACGGCGTGTATGGCGAATTGAATGAAGCGGATTACCTGAGCGGTAAAACTGCACCCGTGTTTTTTGGTAGTGCTGTAAACAACTTTGGCGTTAAAGAAATGCTGGATACTTTTATCCGCATTGCACCAACGCCCCGGCCAAGGCATACCAGCACCAGGGATATTAAACCCGAGGAAGATAAATTCAGCGGTTTTATCTTTAAAATACATGCCAACCTGGATCCTAAACACCGTGACCGTATTGCTTTTTTACGTGTTTGCAGTGGCCGTTTTGAGCGTAATACTTATTACCATCATGTGCGTATGGATAAAGACCTGCGATTTAATAATCCTTACAGTTTTTTGGCCCGTCAAAAAGAAGTTATTGAAGATGCATACCCCGGCGATGTGGTGGGTTTGTTTGATACCGGCAACTTTAAAATTGGCGATACGATGACAGAGGGAGAAGATTTTTACTTTACCGGCATACCTAGTTTTTCGCCTGAGATTTTTAAAGAGGTAGTTAATAAAGATCCGATGAAAACCAAACAGTTGGAGAAAGGATTAAGTCAACTTACCGATGAAGGTGTGGCCCAATTGTTTACACAGTTTGGAGGCAACAAAAAAATAATTGGTTGTGTTGGCGAACTGCAGTTTGAAGTGATACAGTACCGCCTTTTACAGGAGTATGGAGCCTCGGTGCAGATGAACAACCTGCCATTTTTTAAAGCCTGCTGGCTTACCAGCAAAGACCCAAAAAAGCTGGAAGATTTTATCAAATACAAGCAAGCTAATATTGCCGAAGATAAAGACAACCACCTTGTTTACCTCGCCAACAGCGAGTGGTTTTTAAATACCGAAATACAGAACAACCCGGATATTGAATTTCATTTTACGAGTGAGATACATAAGTAATTTGCAATCAGTAATCAGTGATATGCAGGGGAGTTAAATAAAATTACTAAGTTTACAATATGTACAGACTTGATAAGAGCATATCTAAAACACAAACTTTTTCAGAGGCTGAAAAGAGCAATATTTTTGAAGAAGATGTTCCACTGTATGAGCGGTTGAATCAGGGTTGGTATCTTTCTGCCATGGTTCATAAAGTTGATCCCTTTAACCCAACAAAAATGGAAAAGAAGCTGGTTAGTATAAGAAAACATCCAAAGTAATGCCTAACATTTTCAATGAAGATTTCAGAGATTTTATTGACGCTCTAAACAAGTATGAGGTTGAATATTTGCTTGTTGGTGGATATGCTGTTATTTTGAATGGTTATAGAAGATCAACCGGGGATATGGATGTATGGGTGAATGTATCTGCCGAAAATTATGAAAAACTTATCAAAACCTTTCTGGCTTTTGGTTTACCAACCACTGATATTTCAGAAGAAAATTTTTTAAGAAATGAGGAGATGGATGTATTTAGTTATGGGATTCCCCCAGTGTGTATTGAGATTTTAAAAAAAGTAAAAGGTTGTAATTTTGACGAAGCTTATAAAATCAGTAAGACTTATGATGAAAATGGTTTGCTAATTAGATTTATACATGTCAACACATTAATTGAAGCTAAAACAGCCGCCGGCCGCTACAAAGATTTAGATGATATTGAAAAACTCACACAATAAACTTTCTATTCTCTTAATTTAAACGAAACCGAACCATTCGTTTTCTCGGTACTCTTAATATTTACTTCGTACCGTTTATTACCATCGTAAATAATCATCAATGCCGTGTTGGGCGGTATGCTGCCGAGGTTTTCGGCATACATCTGCAATTCGTTGCGCTGGTTGCCGGGGGCAATTTTAATCCAATAGGTAAGGGGTTTATCTGTAAGCCGCTGATGAGTGGTAAGTATTTTATCGTTGTAAATTAAAGTAATAGTATCGCCATCAATATCGCCATTATCATACAGCGTAACCGAAATAGAATCGTGCTCAACTATAAATTCTTTTATAAGTTCATTATTTCTTTTTTCAATTACAGGTTTTGCAACCGGGGCAACAGCAATTACAACTGGTTCAATTTTTTTTGGTGCAATCGTATCGGCACATAAGGCAGTTATTTCGCTGGTAGATAAAGCCCGGTTGTAGATGCGTATATCATCCAGGTCACCATTTAACCAGAATGGAAACAGCTCATCATCCGACTTGCCAAAAAACAGGTCTTCATTATTGGTAAATGTTTCAGGAAATAGAACGGTGTATTTCAATTCACAATTAACATACAGCCTGGCTGTTTTACCATCATTGGTATAAAGCACATTGTACCATTTATTTTTCTTTATAAAATCACCGCCATAGGGTTTTAGTACGGTACCCGTACCCCTGAAATTCTGGTGGAGGGTATCGCATTTACCTCCATCACAGCCTGTTCCGTTGGTAAAAAGTGCGTCATCGTATCTTAAAGCATAATTACCATCGTTATAATTACCACCGCCCTTGCTTATAAGCTGGCTGGCATGGCAAATGCCGTAATAAAAACCGGTGGGCCTTACCCAAACAGAGAGGGTTATTTGATTTTTAAAATTGATGGAAGGCTTGTTGGGAATACGCATATATTGATACACCCCATTAAAATGATAAGCACTGTTTTTATTACCAAACCGATCGCTGGTTATAGTTGCATTGTTGAAAACAGGGTGGTTATTATTACCGATGGCATCGTTGGCATTTCCATTAAAAGGGTAGTATGCCTGCAAGCCTTTATCCAGGTTAACCTGCGCTGTACAAAATTCAGTGAGCAATAAAAAAAACAACATTAATCTTATCATACAAAAAACAAAAAGTTAATTGTATAAAATTAAGCATCTTCTGCTATTGTGATCTTTATTATAAAAAATTGATTTGTTAAACTGTTTATCTTATCAAAATAAAGCTTCCTTTTTGTTCTTCGGTTCCACAATCTGTTTGCGCTTTAATTACATATACATACGTGCCTGCCAGCGCTGGTTTTCCCTTGTAAGTGCCATCCCAGCAGGTATTAGGGTTTGCGGTTGCAAACACCTGCTCTCCAAAGCGGTTAAAAATATAAAACTGCAATTGTTTTATGTACATCCATTTTTTTAAACCATAGCAATCGTTATTGCCATTTCCATCAGGTGTAAAAGCATTGGGCATGTAGCGTGCTAAACTGGCTGTATTATCTGCAAATACTTTAATGCTGGCAGTATTGGTGCAACCGGCAACATCTGTTACCAATACTGTATAGGTTTGCGTTGTTGTTGGAGTTGCAACAGGGTTGAATATGGAGGTACTGTTTAAACCTGTAGATGGAGACCATAGGTATTGATTTCCGCCTGATGCTGTAAGTCTTGCAGATTTAAACGCACAATCAAGATCGTTTGATTTGGTCACAATCACAACCGGAGCAGGTAAAACGGTTAGGGTAGTGAAAAACGTACTGTCGAATGCACATTTGTTATCGGTTACCAGCAAAGTATAAACGGTTGTTTGTGGCGGGTTAGCAACCGGGTTTATAATGGTTGCATTGGAAAGATAAGTGGCAGGGCTCCATAAATAACTAACCCGTGTGCCATTATTACCATCAAGCCTTATTGATTTTTGCTGGCAAATGGTAAATGAAGGTGGTTGCTTTAAGGAGTCTGGAGAACTGATAATAATAACTACCTGGTCAGTGTTTTTACAACCTTTAGCATCGGTTCCAATTACTGTATAGGTATTACCAGCATTGCTGTTAAAAACCGGGTTTGCAATATTTGGGTTTGATAAACCTGCAGCAGGACTCCAGGAATAGGTTTGTGCACCAGTTGTAGTTAATGTAATGCCTGTATTGATACAAACTGTAGTATCGGGTATTGTTTGTACAACAGGTAAGGGGTTTACTGTAACATCAACACTATCGGTAGCTTTACACCCGGCTGCAGATGTTCCGGTAACATAAACTTTGTGCGAAAAATTATCAATGTAGTTTGGACTGGCAATGTTAGGATTGCTTACATAAATAGCCGGGCTCCACAAATAACTTACAGCATTTGAAACCGTTGATAAAACAAGCGGCGAAAATCTACAGATTGCAGTATCCTTTATTGCATCTACCAGCGGGAGTGCATTAATAGTAATCGTAACAGAATCTATTGAAGTGCAGGATGCAGCACCTGTAACACTCAGGTAAAAAGTGGTGGTACTGCTTACGGTTGCAATGGGGTTTTGAATATTTGGATTATTAAGATAAGCAGCCGGCGACCATGAATACGGTCCACCAACGGCAGTACCATTTAGCATTACAGAAACCGCAGAATTTGTACAGATGGAAGTATCGGTTCCGGCTTCGGCATTAACACCCGGTAAAGCATTTACATTAATTAATGTACTGTCCATGCATCCATTTAAATCTGTAA
Source organism: Chitinophagaceae bacterium (assembly GCA_031360765.1). Classification (GTDB taxonomy): domain Bacteria; phylum Bacteroidota; class Bacteroidia; order Chitinophagales; family Chitinophagaceae; genus Ferruginibacter. The sequence goes on along the minus strand of JANMBZ010000173.1, from coordinate 176 downwards.
CGATCAATCTTACAGTATAAGTGCCGGCTGCGGTATATGCATGAGATGTATTTTGGGTAGTTGCCTGGCCACCATCACCAAAATACCATTGCCAGCTTGCAATAGCGGCTGTATTAAAATAAGCCCTTCCTTTAAAATCAAAACCATTGCAGTTTAAAAGACTGTCTTTAATGCGA
>JANMBZ010000170.1:0-21105 GCA_031360765.1 Chitinophagaceae bacterium | reverse complement strand
TATTTTACTTCCACACTAAACAGGCTTTGCTTTTCAATAAAGCCTTCCAGCACATCGCCGGTTACACATTCGCCAACGCCTGCGGGTGTGCCGGTAAAAATAAGATCGCCGATATTGAGTGAGAAATAATTGGAGATATTTTCTATGATTTTATCAATGCTGAAAATCATTTGAGAAGAATTGGCTTCCTGCACTTTTTCTTCGTTTTTTAATAACGAAAAATTAATGCTCTTGCGGTTAAAATCGGGCGTAAGCGGTATGAATTTGCCAACCACAGCAGAGTTATCAAAAGCTTTTGCTTTTTCCCAGGGCAGTCCTTTCTTTTTTAATTCATCTTGTATATCACGTGCAGTAAAATCAATACCAACGGTAACGGCATCGTAATAATTTACGGCATGTTTTTCCTGAATATATTTTCCATTTTTACTTACCCGCAAAACAATTTCACATTCATAGTGAAGCTCATTGGTAAACTCAGGATAATAAAATGGAGTATGTGCCTGTAATAAGGCGCTCTTGGGTTTCATGAAAATTACCGGCTCATCCGGAATACTGTTTCCCAATTCTTTAGCATGATCCGCATAGTTACGGCCTACACAAATAATTTTCATTCGTTTTTTAGGTATTGAGGTTACAACACGAATATAGTTAAAATGACTAAAATGAACCAATTATATGTTACAAGATTCGGGAAATTTAATATTCAGGGCTTTATAGAAAGATTATTGAATGCCGTCATTGTTTGCTCAATACCTGCTGCCACAAAGCTTTCCATCAGCTCCAGGCATTTTTCTACCTTAAGCAGTACCGTTGGCTCTTCTGCTTTAAGCCATTTGCCGAGCACAAAATCGGCCTGCATGCCTTTTGGGTAATTATTGCCAATGCCAAAGCGCAGTTTGGGGTAATTATCGGTGCCCAAAACCTGTTGAATATCTTTTAATCCATTATGTCCGCCGGCCGAGCCCCCAGGTCGTAATCTGAATTTATCAAGCGGCAGCGAAAGATCATCTAAAACGGTAAGCGTATTTTCAAGCGGCACTTTGGTTTTATCGAGCCAGTATTTAAATGCTTTGCCGCTTAAGTTCATAAAAGTTGTGGGGCAAATGCAAACGATTTGTTTTCCTTTAAATTTCACTTCTGCAACATAGGCAAGCCTGTCAACCTTAAAACTGCCACCATGTTTCATTACAAAAGCATTCATTACATCAAAACCAATATTGTGGCGGGTATTTGCATACTCGGCACCAATATTTCCAAGGCCAACAAAAAGAAATTTCATGTTCGTGAATGGTGAGTGGTGAAGCGTGAATCGTCAGGCGTGAATGGTGAGTGGTGAATAGTGAGGCGTGAGAACAGCATACAGCAACTCACTACTCACGACTCATATCCAACATCTGTTGTAAATCTGCTTCTGTTTTAATCAATACATCTCTTGCCTTGCTGCCCTGATTGCCCCCAACAACTCCGGCAGCCTCTAATTGATCCATCAGTCGGCCTGCACGGTTGTAACCCAGTTTCATTCTGCGTTGCAGTAAAGAGGTGCTGCCTACCTGGCTGGCAACAATCAAGCGGGCTGCATCTTCAAACAAAGCATCTTTATCGCCCAGGTCAAAATCTTTTCCCTCCATTTCTTTTTCATCTACATATTCAGGTAATAAAAAAGCCTTAGGATACCCCCGCTGTTCGCCAATAAATTCTACTACTTTATCTACTTCAGGCGTATCAACAAAAGCGCATTGCAAACGCACCAGCTCGCCATTGTAGCTAATAAGCATATCACCCTTACCTATCAATTGCTCGGCACCACCTGCATCTAATATGGTTCGACTATCAATTTTACTGCTCACTTTAAATGCAATACGGGCCGGGAAGTTTGCCTTGATGGTACCGGTTATAATATTTACCGATGGCCGTTGTGTAGCAATAATTAAATGTATGCCTATTGCCCTTGCCAACTGCGCCAAACGTGCTATCGGCATTTCAACTTCCTTACCAGCAGTCATGATAAGATCTGCAAACTCATCTACCACCAATACGATGAAAGGTAAAAATTGGTGTCCTTTTTCGGGGTTTAATTTACGGGCAGCAAATTTTTCGTTGTACTCCCGTATATTTCTGCAACCGGCTTCTTTTAAAAGATCGTAGCGGTTATCCATTTCAATACAAAGCGCATTTAATGTATGTACCACTTTTTTGGTATCCGTTATAATAGCATCATCGCCATCATCGCCGGGTAATTTGGCAAGAAAATGACGCTCAATTGTTTTGTAAATACTCAGCTCCACTTTCTTTGGATCTACCAAAACAAATTTTAATTGCGATGGATGCTTTTTGTACAGGAGTGAAACCAGGATGGCATTTAACCCAACGGATTTACCCTGGCCGGTAGCACCCGCCATCAGTAAATGCGGCATACTGGCAAGATCAACAATAAACAATTCATTATCTATCTTTTTGCCAATGGCAATAGGAAGCGAAAAAGTACTGTTCTTAAATTTATCAGAATCCAGGAGCGTTCTCATACTCACAATACTTTTCTTTACATTAGGAACTTCTATACCAATAGTTCCCTTACCAGGAATGGGTGCAATGATACGTATGCCCAATGCAGCAAGGCTTAATGCTATATCATCTTCCAGGTTTTTAATACGGGAAATTCGTACGCCTGCTGCCGGTATAATTTCGTACAAGGTTACCGTAGGGCCAACCGTTGCCGATATCTTTTGAATATGAATATCGTAATTCTTAAGTGTATTGATGATCTGATTCTTGTTATTTTCCAGCTCGGCTGCATCCTGAACAATTTTTTCGCTGCCATGGTTTGCCAGCAGGTCCAGCGGAGGATATTTGTAATCACGTAAATCAAGTATAGGGTCGTAAGGCTTGCCGGCAGCTACTTTTGCAGCAGCCGACAAGGGTATTTCTTCTTCATCTGCTTTTTCCGGCACCGATTTAATTTCCAACGGCAAATCAGTTATTGGTTGTGCAGATTTTGTTACAGCAATTACCGGCTCAACAAAAGCTGTAATTATTTTTTCTTCCTGCATAACCGGCGGTACAATTACAGGTGCAGTTTCGGGCTCTTCTCTTTCAATAATGTTTAACTCGTGGTTAAGGTCTTTGTTTTCCTCTACCGGAATGTTCAGCATTGGCCCAACATCTTTTACCGAATTTCTTTTAACAGGTTTTGTATCATCTACCAGGTCTGCATTTTCGGATAATTCATCTTCAACTTGTGTAATTTCTTCATCTGCAACTAAAGCAGATTTTTTAGCCGGCAATTTAAATACCGGGTTAAAACGCCAGATAACATAAGATAATACAGCAACTACCAACACCGCAATGGTACCTACTTCCCCTATTGTTTTATACATCCAATCTCTCATTAAATCGCCTGCCGCACCTCCCCATGGAAAAGGGTTACTCTGAAAAATAGCTGAAGCCGCCACGCTGATAACCGGCAAACCAAGTATCAGGTATTTTATATTACGGATAACAGAAAAAACCTTCTTGCCAAAAAAAAGATTAATGCCAAATACAAAAAATGTGGTGCATATTAAATAAGAGGCAATACCAAAACCATGGCGCACAAATATTTCAGAAATAAATGCACCAAAAGTGCCCAGCAGGTTCTGCACTTTAATATCATTTGCCAGCAACATGCGGTAGCTAAACTTGTCCTGATCTTCGCCCCAGGTAAATAGATAAGATGTAAAAGCTATAAAAAAAATAAAGGCCAGCAGCAGTAATATACTACCGGCAATTTTATGCGTACGTTCGTCTTTAAGCAATTGCTTTACCTCTACGGTTTCATCTTTTTCCTGTTTAAGTTGATCAGGATCCGGAGCTTTTACTTTTACAGATTTCAGTTTATTTGCCATTGGCAACAAAGATATAGAAAAGCATTACTTCAAATACATTGAAAAAATCAGTTTTGGAATATAAGCTTTGGCAGAATTTACGTAGGTTTGAAAAAACTACTGCATATTGAAACGGTTTACCACCCTGCTGCTATTTTTATTTATAGGATGCTTATGTAAAGCTCAGTTTGCAATAGAATCTGATACGGTGTTTGTAAACGAAATAAAAAATGAAAGCAATTTGCTTGAACAAACACTTTTTTATTTTGATAGCAGCAGTTCCCTGCCGGTTGCGGAAGTTTTACAAAAAGCTTTTTTCAGGCAAAAAAGTGTCGATGGAAGAAAAAAAGTAAGCCCAGAGATAATCAGCTGTACACTATACCTTAAAATGATCCTGAAAAATAAAGGCGATAAAGCAGCATCAGCCTATATAACTCCAGGTATTTATTTTACCAGTTTTAATCTTTACAAAACCACGCAGCAAAATATTACCATCCAGGATTCGGGCAATACATCTACTTATAAAAAGATAACGCTTGCAGCAGGAGAAACGGCGGATATTTTATTGCAGATAAAACCTTTGAAAACCGAATTTGGTAGTATTAACCCGATGTTAATTGATGACGGTTACTTAAAACAGCATAAAATTATTTTAACCCGTTATAAAGGAGATGCCCAGGTTTTCGGACTGGTATTAAGTGGTGTATTATTAATGATGATTCTTTTTATGCTCACCAATTTTATAATCAGCCGCAAGCAGGAATTTTTATTCAATGCGGCTTATTCGCTTTGTATGTTTTTGCTTATTTACTTTAACTCTGCATTGGCCAAATACTCTACGCCTTTTATAAATTTTTATTATTCTTATTTCGATTTTTTTCTGCTTGTTATCGGCACCGTTTTTTATATTTCATTTACCCGAAGATTTTTAAATACAAAAAATAATTACATACTGCTTGATGGCATTCTGAAAAAAAGTGAGCTTTTAATTTTAGGCTTGCTGGGTATTTTTACATTTCTTAATTTTTTCAGCAACTCGTTTTTGCCACAATATTATCTTGAAAGCACCATGAAGATTTTATTTCTGCTGCTGGGTTTTGCATTTATTTATCTTGCCTTAAAGCAAAAAGACAGGCTGTTTAATTATATAGCTGCCGGTAATGCAATGCTGGTATTGTTTTCTTTAATTTCTCTTATAATGCTGCTTTTAAATGTTAAACCAACGCATATTTATCTCCATTCTTTATTTTATTACAACATTGGTATTGCATTGGAACTTGCTTTTTTTCTGATGGGGTTGACTTTTAAAAACAGGAACGAACTGATTAAGGAAATAAAAAAACAAGAGGCCTTAAAACTAGAAGCCGAAAAGAAAGAATTTGAAACGCAATTAACAGTAATGAAGGCGCAGCAGGAAGAAAGAAACAGGATAAGCGCCGATATGCACGATGACCTTGGTGCCGGTATGACCACTATAAGCCTGTACAGCGAACTGGCAAAAAGCAAACTCACAGAAAAGCCTATTCCCGAAATTGAAAAAATATCGTCGGCAGCCAACGAACTGCTTACAAAGATGAATGCCATCATCTGGAGCATGAGCAGCAGCAACGATTCGCTGGGTAATATGATTGCTTATGTACGAAGTTATGCTCTGGAATATTTTGAAGACACCAACATAAAATGCAAGATCAATATACCAGAAAACCTGCCCAATATAGAAGTGATAGGTGCTATCAGAAGAAATGTTTTTTTGGTAGTAAAAGAGGCATTGAATAATATTTTAAAACATTCCAAAGCAACCGAAGTAAATATAACCTTAGTAAGGGTTGAAGATGGCTTAACCCTGTACATACAGGATAATGGCACCGGCATTAATATGGAAAAAATAAGGCAGTTTGGTAATGGTTTAAAAAATATGAAAAAGCGCATGGCCGATATTAAGGTTGACTTTAGCATTGAAAATAAAAACGGCACTCTTATTACCATGCACAGAAAAATAGCACAATTTTAATTACGTTTCAACACTGCATAAAAAAGCATTACCCAACCTGCAATAAAAGCGGCACCGCCAAATGGAGTAATGGCTCCAAGCCAGTTTAATGGCATTGCATGGTGTTTTACAAAACACAATAAATATAAAGAACCCGAAAATAAAATAATACCTGCAATAAATAATTTGCCGGCCCATGCCGTTGATTTACCCGGAAAATCCTTATACAAAATACCAACAACCAGCAGGGCAAATACATGGTAAAACTGATACTTCACCGCTGTTTCAAATATCTGCAGCTCATCTGTTGATAAAATTTGTTTTAAACTATGTGCAGCAAATGCACCCAGTAGTACAGATAAGGCACCAAGTAAAGCGGCAGTTTTTATAAAAGGTTTGTGCATTTTTTAGTTTAGGGGTTGAGAGGTTTAGAAGTTTAGTTGCTGAAAGCTGTCATCATTTATATCATTTACCTGCAAAATTATCTTTGCCTGTTTGTAGAAAGGTTCACGCTCTTTAAGTTTTTGCTCAATAAAAAATAAAAGCTCGGCTTTGTTGAGTTTTTTTATCAGAGGCCGCTTAAGCTGCCCATCAATAACATGGTTAAAAATATATTGGGGCGTTGCCGACAGGTAAACGGTTGTTCCGTTTTCATTCATCCACTGCATATTATCATTAAAGCAGGCCGCACCGCCACCGCAGGCAATAATGCAGTTTTGTTTCTCAGATAAAGTATGTAAAGCCGCTGTTTCTATTTTTCTGAAATACCCCTCTCCTTTTGTTTCAAAAATTGTTGCAATAGTTTTGCCTTCTTTCGTTTCTATCACTTCATCCAGATCATAAAAATTGAGGCCGTTTTTTGCTGCCCATATTTTACCCCAATGGGTTTTACCGCTGCCCATAAAGCCAATCAGGAAAACTAAACCCCCTGGCCCTGTAAAATGTGAATTAATTGAAGGGTTCGTCATAAAACGTTTCCTCGTTGTTTTAGCAAAGAAACTAAATCCTCGGAATACTGTGCGTTTTAGTTCCCCCTTTAGGGGGTTAGGGGGTCTGTTGGGGGTTTTATTTCTTACTCTTATAATCCCCCCGCTTCCATGCCTTTATAAATTCGGCCCAGGCAAATGGATTAAAGATGTTCATGGGTGGTACCTGGCCTTGGTAGTAAGCCTTATTTGCAACTGTCCTCAGCGTTTGACTACTTGCTTCTCTTCCATCTGTTGCCATATTGGCAACCAGAATGCGCCGGGTAGCTTCGTTGGTATTTTTACGGGCAATGGTAATATAATCATCGGGTACAACTGCATTTAAAAAGTCACGCTCAAATTGTGCCTTGCTTGGCCTTGCCTTTATGATGGTTGCCGGTAAATAAACCGTATCATTTACCATTAATTGAATAATGCTGTGCTGATTACCCTCGAGATTGGTGGGTATGGAAACTGTTTTTGGTTTGTAACCGATACTGGTGAAAACCACTTCATCGCCTTTTAAAACCACAATACTAAAAACGCCTTTGTTGTTAGAGATGGTTCCCCGGTTTTGGCCTTTTATCATTACACTCACTGATTCAAGGCCCTTCAAACTATCGGCTGTCATTACGATCCCATAAAGTTGTACTACAGAATCTTTAAATGTTTCAAACTGTGCTTTAGCAGCAACAGGTAAACACAATGCAGCAATAAAAAAGTATGGTATAAGTTTCTTCATTAAAAAAAGTTGAATAAGTTATGTGGTACAAGAGTGATTCATTTTTACTTTTTTACTAAAAAAGTAAAAATGAACAAACAACTGTTGCCAATGAAGCTTAATAGCAGTACAGGTGTCGGGCTCAAAAATAACAACATTCCTTAATTAATAAACAAAGTAAGGACATCAATGTTTAAATTTGCTGTTTACACTGGTTTTTTAACAAATAATTGAACGATGACGAACGAAGATATTTTAAAGGCTTTATCGAATGTGCAGGAACCCGATCTTGGTAAGGACCTGGTTACGCTGAATATGGTGAAGGATGTTGCGATAGATGGCAACAACGTTTCCTTTACGGTAGTGCTTACTACGCCTGCCTGTCCGCTAAAGGATATGATTATGAATGCATGTATTAATGCAGTAAAATTGTTGGTTAATAAAGAAGCAATTGTGAAAGTGAATTTTACCAGTAACACCAGCAGCAATCGCAAGGATGGAAAAACAATTTTAAGCGGCGTTAAAAATATTATTGCAGTAGTAAGTGGCAAAGGTGGCGTGGGAAAGAGTACAGTGGCAAGTAACTTTGCCCTGGCACTTGCAGCAGGCGGTGCCAAAGTAGGTTTAATGGATGCGGATATTTACGGCCCCAGCCAGCATATTATGTTTGGTGTACGTGGCGAAAGGCCGCTGATGAAAGAAATTGATGGCAAAGGTTTTATTGTGCCGATTGAAAAATTTGGTATTAAAATTATGAGCATTGGCTTGTTAATAGATGAAAAACAGGCCGTGGTTTGGCGTGGCCCGATGGTAAGCAGTGCCATACGCCAGTTTGTTACTGAGGTTGATTGGGGCGATCTGGATTACCTGGTTATTGACATGCCGCCCGGCACCGGCGATATTCATTTAACCATTGTACAAACCGTGCCTGTAACAGGCGTAATTGTAGTTACCACCCCACAAACCGTTGCCCTGGCCGATGCAAAAAAAGGTATTGCCATGTTTGGACAAGCGCAGATGAAAGTACCTGTTATTGGCTTGGTAGAAAACATGAGTTATTTTACTCCGGCAGAATTACCGGATAACAAATATTTTATTTTTGGAAAAGACGGTGGCAAAAATCTTGCAGAAGAATTTGACATTCCTTTTCTGGGACAAATACCGATTGTAGAAAGTATTAGAGAGGGCGGCGATATTGGCGTACCGGCTATGGTTGGTGATGATGCCATTACCAAAAAAGCATTTATGGATTTTACAGCAAATGCGGTGAGAGGAATTGCGATGCGTAATGCAAATATGGAGCCTACGGAGATTGTGGAAATGATTGAGTAATGTATTTCCCACCAAGCCGCAAAGATCACAAAGGAAAATATTTGTTTAATAAACCTTGTGTACTTGGTGCCTTTGTGGGATTTTTGTTTTTCAGCGAAATCAAAAAAATCATTTTAATCAGCGATTCATGTCATTATCTCACCAACAATTACATACCCTTGCAACAGAGTTTGGCACACCGCTGTATGTGTACGATGCAGCGCAAATTACAGCCCAATATCAAAAGCTTACCGATGCTTTTGCACAAACCGATACCCGGTTTTTTTATGCCTGCAAAGCATTAACCAACATTAATATTTTAAAGCACATTAACAGCATTGGCTGCAATGTGGATTGCAGTTCTATAAATGAAGTGCGCTTTGCATTGCTTGCCGGTTTTGAGCCTAAAAATATTCTCTACACCAGTAACGGCATTCATTTTACCGAGATAGAAGAAGTACAAAGTTTGGGTGTGCATATAAATATTGATAGCCTGAGTAATCTAGAAAAATTTGGTCAGACGTTTGGTCACTCATATCCGGTGGGCATCAGGCTGCGGCCCAATATTATGGGTGGCGGTAATTTAAAAGTTTCAACAGGGCATGACAAAAGTAAGTTTGGAATACCGGTTGATCAGTTGGATAAAATACTGGAGGTAGTTTCGCAACACAACCTGCACATACAAAACCTGCACATACATACTGGCAGCGACATTAAAGACGTTGATATTTTTGTTAAAGGGATTGAGGTTTTGTTCGATATTATTCCATCCTTTAAAGAACTGCAATCTATTGACCTGGGTGGTGGTTTTAAAGTACCTTACAAAGATGGTGATGGAGAAACAGATATGCCTTTGCTGGCACAAAAAGTAAAGGAAGCTTTCAGTAATCACCCCAATCCTAATGGAAAACATTTGCAGGTTTGGTTTGAGCCCGGAAAATTTTTGGTGAGTGGATGCGGTTATTTGATAACCGAAGTGAATGTGATAAAAGAAAATACCACCACGACTTTTGTAGGCATCAACAGTGGTCTCAATCACCTGATACGACCCATGTTTTACGATGCTTATCATAAAATTGAAAACATCAGCAACCCAACCGGCGATGAGAAAAAATACGATATTACTGGTTACATCTGCGAAACAGATACATTTGCTTCTGACAGAAATCTACCTGAAGTAAGAGAAGGCGACCTGCTGGTATTTTACAATGCCGGTGCTTATGGCTTTGAGATGAGCAGTAACTTCAATTCACGCTTAAAGCCGGCAGAAGTATTGGTGAAAGATGGAGAGGCTATATTGATAAGAAGAAGGGATGAGTTTGAGGATTTGTTGAGGAACCAGTTGATTTAAAATTTCAAATAAATTAAGTAAATTTGAATTAAACAAAAAATTATGCCAGCAGTACAAATAAAAGAAACACTTCATGAATATATAGATACTGCTGATGATAAAAAACTGGCGGCTATTTATATCATCCTGAAAGACAGCATCAGCCCCGATTTTGAATACAATAAGGATGAACTGGCTGCCATTTATACCCGCCGAAACGAATACAAAAACAACGAAGCTGAAACAATGGTTGCTGAAGATTTCGTAACCTATGTCCGCCAAAATAAATTATAATGGCTTACCGGCTAATTATTCTAAGGAGAGCAGCAGATGACACTAAAGAAGCCTACAATTATTATGAAGACATCAAGCCCGGATTAGGCGATCGTTTTTTAGCTGAATTACTCGTAAGGTTTAATGAAATCAGCAGGCATCCACAATACTATGGTTTTATTGACGATCAACACATCATCAGGGATGTGAAACTGAAAAGTTTTCCTTATCTGGTTGTGTATGAAATTGAAAGCGAAGCAGTAGTCATTTATTCGGTACATTGTGCATATCGAAATCCCGATAAACTAATCAAAAAATAAATTAAATGTCGAAGAATTCAATCTTACTTTTATTAATACTTATTTCAAGTTTAACCGCCTTCAGCCAAACCACAGATTGCACCAAATTCCGTGATGGCAAATTCCGCATTGCCGATAGCCGTGCAGGTGTTGTTACCATTGCCGACCGAAACAGCATGTACCAAACCGAAACCAGCGAAGTTTTAAAAGCGGTGGTGCGTTTCAAAATCTCATGGCAGGACAACTGCTCATACACATTGAAGCTGGATAAAGTGATCCGGAATGACAACAAGATCAACTTCCCATCCAACCTGGAAATAAAAGTGAAGATCATCCAGACAACCGATAGCGGCTACACACAGGAAACAACTTCTTCCCTAACTAACGGCACTTATAATGTTGTGGTAACAAAGATCAACTAAGTAATATCAGCTGTTAGTCATTTGCTTTTGGCTATTAGCAAAAAACCGTTGCTAAATGCTAACGCCTCATGGCTAAAAGCTTTACACATCTTTTAACTAAAAATAAATTCTCCGGTTATTGGAGATATCAATTTTTCTCTCCACATTTACATAGCAAATAAAAAATGCCTTCCGATAGCCATCGGGATGATGATTCCACCAATCCCGATGGCTATCGGGAACCAACTTCACAATCAACTTCAAATTTATGAACCCCGACCAACGCTGTCGAACCAAAAAGTTCAAAGCAACTTTTTTACACTTGCTGCTGCCCGTAACTTTAACCCTGTTGCTTTTTTCCTGCAGCAAAAAAGACAAATGGATCGATGTGGATCCTGCCTTTAGCAAATACATCGATGCATACACAACCGGCACCATTTCCAAAACATCTGCTGTACGCATTAAACTGGCCGAAGATGCCAACACCACACATGCCGTTGGAGAAGTGGTGAAAGACGATCTGTTCAAAATCTCCCCCTCAGTAAAAGGAAAAGCATTCTGGATTGATGCCCGTACCATAGAATTTAAACCCGATAGCTGGTTAAAACCCGATCAGATGTACCAGGTAGCATTCAAGCTGGGTAAGGTAACCAAAACAGCTTCTAAGTTTTCGGATTTTAAATTCAGTATGAAAACAGTAAAGCCTTCTTTTAAAGTTGGTAATGATGGATTACGGGCCAGTGCTGTTAAAAACAAAATGAGTTTAAGCGGCGAACTGGAGACCGCCGATATTGAAGATGGCAAACTGGTAGGAAAATTATTAACTGCTTCTCAAAATAATAATGCACTAAAAATAACCTGGCAACATAATGATGCCACAAAAACGCATCGCTATACTATTGAAAATATTGTACGAACAAAATCAGTAAGCAATGTTGACCTGCGTTGGGATGGCAAACCCATGAGCATGGATACAAAGGGCGATGCATCTTTAGCTGTGCCTGCCGAAGGCGATTTTAAAGTGCTTGATATGATGGCTGTAAATGAAACACAGCAATATGCTTCGGTGCAGTTCAGCGATATGATTGCTGTAGGACAGGATCTGACCGGCCTGATAACCATCAGCGGACAATCGGATATTTCATTTACCATCAACGGCAGCGAAGTAAAAGTTTTTGGCAATGGAAAACTGGATGGCAACTATACAGTGAATGTAAACCCCGGTGTAAAAAATACCTGGGGCGATGTATTGGATAAAGGCTTTGCTTCCAACATCAATTTCCAAAACAGAATGCCTTCTGTAAAAATTCATGGCAAGGGAAATATTCTGCCCAACAGCGGCAGGCTGGTATTACCTTTTGAATCTATCAATTTAAATGCAGTTGATATCAGCATCATTAAAATTTTTGAAAATAATGTTCCGCAATTTTTACAGGAAAATGATTTGGGTGGAAATAATGAAGTGAGAAGAGTTGCCAAACCAATCGTTCAAAAAACATTACGGCTGGATGATGATAAAACTTTAGACCTGCATAAAAAACAACATTTCTCATTAGACATTGATAAGTACTTAAAAACCGAGCAGGGCGCTATTTATAAAGTTACTATTGGTTTCCGTCCGGAGTATTCTTTATACCAGTCAACTGACACAGCCGCAAATGCAAAGACAGATGTTGAAGAAGAAGAAAATTATGGAGACTACAGTGAAACCAACAACAATGGTGTTGATGAAGATGATGCATTTTGGGAAAGATATGATTCATATTATCCCTTTGGATATAGCTGGGAACGCAGGGATGATCCTACCAGTAAATCCTATTACAACAAAGACCGCTGGGCAAGCAGGAATATTCTTGCCAGTAACATCGGCCTTACAGCCAAGCGTGGCAACGATAACAGCCTGATGGTTGCAGTAAGCAATATTCTTACCACAGAACCTATGAGCGGCGTTGATATTGAAATTATGGATTACCAGCGTACCATCATCAGCAAAGGAAAAAGCGGCAACGATGGTTTTGCAAATATTGATTTGAAAAGAAAACCATTTTTACTGATAGCCCGCAAAGGAAATGAAAGAGGTTATTTAAAATTGGATGATGGAAGTTCGCTGGCGCTTAGCCGCTTTGATGTTAGTGGTGAAGAAGTGAAGGACGGCATTAAAGGTTTTATTTTTGGAGAACGCGGTGTGTGGCGCCCGGGCGATACCATGTACCTGAATTTTATTGTAGAAGACAAAGAAGGCAAACTTCCCAAAGATCACCCGGTTGAGTTTAGTTTGTTTACACCGCAGGGACAATTATACACACATAGCGTTCAAACCGATGCAGAAGATGGCTTCTATCTCTTTAAAACCACTACCGATGCAGCATCGCCAACTGGTAACTGGCTGGCAAAAGTAAAAGTAGGCGGAGCGGTTTTTGAAAAAAGGATTAAGGTAGAAACCATTATGCCAAACAGGCTGAAAATAGATCTGAACTTTGGCAAAGATCCCGTGTTAGGCAAGGGCAATACAGAAACCGGCAACATCAATGCCAAATGGCTATTTGGTGCATTGGGAAAAAATCTCAAAGCAAAAATTGATGCATCACTTTCTTCACGTGGCACATCGTTCCCCAAATTTGCAGGCTTTGAATTTGATAACCCAACCTCTAATTATGCAACACAAAGTAAAACCATTTACGAAGGTACTTTGGATGAACAGGGTAATGCTGCATTAAAAACAAATTTTGAAATTGATGAAACTGCACCAGGTATGTTAAGTGCCAATATGATGGTGAAAGTTTTTGAACCGGGCGGAAGTTTTAGTGTTGATAATGTGACGATGCCTTATAGTCCTTATGCAAGTTATGCAGGCATTAAATTACCGGATGGCGAAAAACCATTTGATTATTTAATGGCTGGGAAAAATCATACGGTACAAATTGTTGATGTTGATGGCAAAGGGAATTTACTTACAGGCAGCAGCGATGTAGAATTGCAGTTCTACCGCATTCAATGGCGCTGGTGGTGGGATAATAACGGCGACAACCTCAGCAATTTTACGCAGGATGAATACAACAAACTATTAAAAACAGAAACTGTAAAATTAAATAATGGCCGTGGCAACTGGACATTCGGCACATCAGAAAATGAATGGGGACGATATTTAATTTTAGTAAAAGATCTAAAAAGCGGCCACACTACCGGCTCTACTTTTTATGTGGAGGATGCATACTGGCAAACAAGGGCTGGCAGCGAAGATCAGACTGCAGCTTCGATGTTATCTTTTAAAGCAGACAAAGAAAAATACAATGTGGGTGAAGAAGTTTCTTTAAAAATACCCAGCAGCAAAGGCGGAAGAATTTTGGTGAGTATTGAAAACGGCAGCAAGGTTTTAAAATCTTTCTGGCAGGAAACAAAGCAGGGACAAACAGATGTAAAATTTAAAGCTGAAGCTAGCATGTCGCCGAATGTTTATGCAACTGTAAGTTTATTGCAGCCACATTCACAAACCATAAACGATCTGCCGATTCGGATGTATGGCTCTGTTCCCATTTTTGTGGAAGATAAAAATACGGTTTTGAAACCGGTGTTAAATATCGCCGGCAGCATACGGCCTGAAACAAATGTTTCCTTCTCGGTAAGTGAACAAAACGGAAAAGAAATGACTTATTGCGTGGCGATTGTTGATGAAGGCCTATTGGATCTTACAAGATTTAAAACTCCCAATCCGCATGACGCATTTTATGCAAGAGAAGCTTTGGGTGTAAAAAGCTTCGACCTGTTTGATTATGTAATTGGTGCCTGGGGCGGCGACCTGGAAAGGATATTAACCATTGGTGGTGACAATGAAGCAGGACCCGGCAAACAAAAAACAGCGAACCGCTTTAAACCAGTTGTAAAATATATCGGGCCATTTCATTTAAGCCGTGGGCAAACACAAAAACAATCTTTCACTTTGCCATCATACATCGGTTCTGTAAGAGCGATGGTTGTTGCGGCTCACGAAGGCAGTTATGGCGCAACAGAAAAAACTATTACCGTTAAAAAACCTTTGATGATGCTGGCTACCATGCCACGTGTGCTTGGTCCCGGTGAAACCATTAAACTGCCCGTTACTGTTTTTGCAATGGAGAATAATATCAGGAAAGTGAATGTATCGCTACAGGCAAATCCATACCTGGAAGTTGTAGGCGGAAATGCCCAACAGGTAAACTTTACGGAGAACGGCGAACAAATGGTTTACTTTGATGTACGTGTAAAACCAAGTACAGGCATTGGTAAAGTAAAATTGCTGGCAAGTTCCGGCGGCGAAAAAGCAGATTACGAAGTGGAACTTGAAATACGAAACCCTAATCCACCGGTAACGCAGGTAACAGAAATGACTTTATCTGCAGGTCAGCAATGGAAAACCATTGCCAATCCTGTTGGTGTTGCAGCATCCAGTACGGCTGTATTGGAAATCTCCAGCGTGCCACCTATGAATTTGCAAAAACGTTTGAATTATTTAATTGAATATCCACATGGCTGTGTGGAGCAAACAACTTCTGCTGTGTTTCCTCAACTGGTATTAAATCAATTGACCGATCTGGATGAGCAGAGAAAAGCACAGGTTGATCGAAATGTAAAATCGGGCATCGGCAGGTTGCAAAATTTTCAGCGGCCAGACGGTGGCTTTAGTTACTGGCCCGGCGGCAGCGAAAGTGATGAATGGGGCACAAACTATGCAGGCCATTTTTTAGTGGAAGCACAAAACAATGGTTACCTGGTTAGTGATTACATGTTGCAGAACTGGAAAAATTACCAGCGTGGCAAAGCAAATGCGTGGGCTCCATCTACCACTAACTTTTATGGCGGCGATCTTACACAGGCATACCGCTTGTACGGACTTGCTTTGGCAAAAGCTCCAGAACTGGGTGCCATGAACCGTTTGAAGGAATTCAAATATTTATCTGCAGAAGCAAAATGGCGTTTGGCTGCTGCCTACGCTTTGGCTGGCCAGGAAAATACAGCATTGGATTTGATCGGTGGATTGAGTACTTCTTTTCCTCCAAGAGATACCTGGGGTTATACCTATGGCTCTGAGACAAGAGATGAAGCCATGGTGCTGGAAACATTAACGCTGCTCAAGAAAAAAGCAAAAGCAGAAGAATTGTTAAGAACTATTTGTGCAAAACTCTCGCAGGATTATTGGTACAGCACACAAACAACAGCTTACAGTTTAATTGCCATTGCAAAGTTTTGTGGCAAAAATCCTACGGGTGCAAAAATTATTGCAACCGGCACTGTTGATGGAAAAAATGTTGACATCAATGCTTCATCATACATCAAACAACTTCCCATTGTATTTTCAAAAGGCAGCAGCAATGTTGTCATCAATAATAAAGGCAACAACAATTTGTATGTTCGTTTAATTATACAAGGCCAACCGCTTGCAGGCGATAGTATCAAAATAACAAACAACCCTGCAGTTTTAAATATGAGTGTGAGTTATGTTAATCAAAATGGAGCTGCCATTGATATCAGCAAACTTACACAGGGCAGCGATTTTGTGGCGAAGGTTACCATCACCAACCCCGGTAAGCGTGGCTATTACAATCAAATGGCATTGTCGCAAATATTCCCCAGCGGCTGGGAAATTTTAAACGCAAGGATGTTTGATGGCGAAGGTGCATTCAAATCTTCTTCATCAACTTACCAGGATATTCGTGATGACCGGGTGTACACATATTTCAACATTGGCAGCAATCAAACATATACTTATTATATTCAGTTGAATGCATCTTACCTGGGCAGGTTCTTTTTGCCCGGCACGTATTGCGAAGCCATGTATGATAACAGTATTACGGCTGGTGTGAATGGGAAGTGGGTGGAAGTTATAAATCAATAAAAGATAGAAACACGGATGACACGGATGAGGCCGGATAAATACGGATAAATCAGTTAAATTCCGCTTTATCAGTGTCATCAGCGTTTCTATATTCGTATGTTCAAATCATTTCAAGATATACCACAGAAAATAAGATCCCTTCGCAACCTAACAAAGATCAAAATGGTTGTGCTGCCGGGGCTATTAATTTGGTTTTACTTTTCTCTTCCTTCAAAATTATTTCATACACCAACCTCTTATGTAATTGAAGACAATGATGGCAACTTGCTAAACGCAACCATTGCTGCCGATGGACAATGGCGTTTCCCTTACAATAAAAATGTACCACAAAAATTTATTGACTGCATCACCACTTTTGAAGACAGAAGATTTTTTAAACATCCCGGTATTGATCCAATTGCTATTGGCAGGGCTGTAATAAAAAACATAAAGAACAAGGGCGTAGTTCAGGGAGGTAGCACCATCAGCATGCAGGTGATCAGGCTTTCAAACAGAGATGATAAAAGAAGCATCTGGAACAAAATAAAAGAAAGCATTCTTGCTGTGCGGTTAGAATTATCTTATTCCAAAAAAAATATTTTGGCATTGTATGCAAGCAATGCACCATTTGGCAGCAACATCGTTGGGCTGGATGCTGCAGCATGGCGGTACTATGGCCGCAGTGCCGATAAATTAAGCTGGGGCGAAATGGCCGCACTTGCAGTTTTACCAAATGCACCTGCCTTAGTTCATCCCGGTAAAAACAGGGCTGTGTTATTGAAAAAAAGAAATGTATTGCTCGATAATTTACTACAAACAGGAAAAATTGATAAAGCAAGCGCAGAACTCGCCAAGCTGGAACCCTTGCCTGATGAGCCTTATCGGTTACCACAAAATGCATCGCATTTATTACAGCGATTTATAAAAGATAACAAAGTAAGGCAGCATGAAACAAAAATTAAAACAACGTTGGATGGTAATCTGCAAAAAAATGTAGGGATTATTTTACAGCAGCATCAATCAGTTTTAAAAGGCAATGGTATAAATAATACCTGTGCTTTGGTGCTTGATGTGGAGACAGGAAATACTATTGCTTATGTTGGTAATATTGCAGATGCCAGTAATAAAGAGATGGAAGCTGATGTGGATGTGATTGCTGCTCCACGTAGCCCCGGCAGTGCGTTAAAACCAATTTTATATGCATCCATGTTAAGTGATGGGTTGATATTGCCCAACTCAATCATTCCTGATATACCAACGCAAATAGGAAGCTATGCTCCAAAGAATTTTGATCAGAGTTATGATGGAGCTGTGCCTGCCGGAAGGGCTTTAGCAAGAAGTTTAAATGTGCCCGCTGTAAAAATGTTACAGCAATACAAATACCAACGCTTTTATGAAACGCTGCAACAAACCGGCATAACTACTTTAAACAACAACGCTGATTTTTATGGCCTGAGTTTGATACTTGGCGGCTGCGAAGTAAATATGTGGGACCTCGCCGGTGTGTATGCATCCATGGCACGTACTTTAAACCATCAAACAAAAAATCATGGGAAGCTGGATACAAAAGATTTTCATAGCCCGAGATACACGACAACGGACGAAAGACCACAAACGACCAACGAACAACGAGAAACGAGAAACCTTGCATTTGATGCAACTTCAATATATTTTACTTTCCAGGCCATGCAGGATGTAATGCGGCCCGGCGAAGAAGGTCTTTGGCAACAGTTTTCATCTTCCCAAAAAATTGCCTGGAAAACCGGTACCAGCTTTGGTTTCAGGGATGGTTGGGCAATCGGTCTTACGCCAAAAAACGTAGTGGCGGTTTGGGTTGGCAATACGGATGGCGAAGGAAGACCGGGATTGGTGGGCATACAAACCGCGGCTCCGATCCTGTTTGATATTTTTCGTTTGCTGCCAAATACAAAATGGTTTGAGAAACCAAAATACAATTTTAGTTATGTACCCGTTTGCAGACAAAGTGGTTATCGTGCAAATATCGATTGTCCGGATGTGGACACTTTGTTCATGCCACCCAATGCTATCAAAGTTGCACTTTGTCCTTATCACAAAATAATTCACCTGGATGCTACAGGAATGTATCGGGTTACAGAAGCATGTGAATCACCATCTGCCATGCAGCACAAAAGCTGGTTCATTTTATCGCCTGCCATGGAATTTTATTACAAACAACGAAATATAGATTACATACCCTTGCCTCCCTTTAAACCCGGTTGTACTTTTGCCGAAATCGGCAAACTAATAGAAATAATTTATCCTCAACCCGATGCTAAAATTTATGTACCGTTGGAGATAAATGGCGAAAGAGGTAAAACCATTTTTACCGCTGCCCATCGCCGTGCAGGTGCAAAAATTTTCTGGAGTATTGATGATGAATTTGTTGGCACTACGCAAAACTTTCACCAGCTTGGGTTGAATCCATCACCCGGAAAACATATACTTACATTGGTTGATGAAAATGGGATAAGTGTGAGCAGGGAGTTTGAAATTCTGGAAAAAGAGAATCGCTGATGTGTATGATTTATATGATTTCGCTGTTTTATTAGCACAAATAATAGGTTACCAAATTTCTCCTTACTTTTATCTACTTAAATTTTTAAAACAATTTACTATGCCAATACGTATGGAAGATGATCCGCAGGATCAACAGGACTTTGACGACAGCAATACCTCCTCTGGCGGTGGTGGAAGAACAGGTGGTGGTGGTGGAATCTTGAGTTTTTTACCCTTAATCCTTGGCTTGTTTGGCCGTGGTGGTGGTGGCGGTAAAAAAATATTATTGTTACTGGTAGCGGCTGGTGCTGCCTATTTTTTCTTTTTCAGAAACGGTTCTGGTGGCGGCTCTAACATTGTAAAGAATCTTTTTTCTCAAAGCGGATATAGTTTTAGTCCGGAGCAATTTAAAAAGGCGAATGTGTATGAAGGTCTTGCCGATGATAACACAAAGAACCCCTTACCAGAAAGTGTTTCGCTTTTAAAATTTGCACCCGACAGGCAAAACCAGGGCCAGCAAGGTTCTTGTGTGGCCTGGAGTAGTGTGTATGCAGCCCGTACCATTGTAGAAGCCGCATCTACCAATCAACCCGGCAACAGCACAGCCTATAGCCCCGCATTTGTTTATAACCAGATTGGTTTGGAAGGTTGCCAGGGTGCCTACATTCAAAACGCCATGGAATTTATGAGTAGTAAAGGTGTGGTTGCATACAATGATTTTCCATACGATGACCAGGATTGCAGCAGGCAGCCAAATGCTACTTTAGAAAATAAAGCAATGCAAAATAAATTACGCGGTTTTACAAGATTAACCGATGGCGAAAGCACCGAAGGCATTAATGTACGTGCAGTTAAAGAACACCTTGCAAAAGATGCACCGGTTGTAATTGGTATGATGGTAGGTGGCAGTTTTATGCAAGGAATGATGGGAAAACAAATGTGGGCACCAACGGATGAAGACCGCAGCCAGGCAGGCTTTGGCGGGCATGCGATGTGTGTGATAGGTTATGATGACCGCAAACAGGCTTTTCAATTGATGAACAGTTGGGGACCTGAATGGGGCGAAAATGGCATTGGCTGGGTTCGCTATGCCGACTTTAAAGAATTTGTACGGGAAGCGTATGGCGTTGATCCCATGCCCAAGCGTGGTGCAGCAATGAGCATTGGCTTTGAAGCGGCTATTGGTTTGGTAAAGACTGATGACAAACAATACATTCCTTTAAAATTAAAGGCAGGCAATGTTTTTGAAACCGTAAATACGGTGGCGCCGGGTACCAAATTTAAAATGGAGATAAAAAATTCAACCGAGTGTAACATTTATATTTTTGGACAGGAAACTGATGGTAGCAGTTATACTTTATTCCCTTATCCTAAAAAAGAAGAACCAACTAAAACTGCATTTTCTCCATTCTGCGGTATAACCGGTTACCGCTTATTTCCACGTGGCAAGAATTTAGTGCCTGACAATGTTGGCAACAGAGATGTATTTGCCATCGTGGTAACAAAACAACCTATTGATTGGTACAGCATCAATAATGCCATTACAAAAAGTACCGGTGCCAATTATGGAGCTAAAGTGGCTGATGCTTT
>JANMBZ010000154.1:0-30089 GCA_031360765.1 Chitinophagaceae bacterium | reverse complement strand
AGGATCTTAAATTTGAGAGACCTTATCAGCGAATTTATCCTCTTCCGTCACGAAGTAGTTGTACGCCGCACACAATACGAATTACGCAAGGCAGAAGAACGTGCACACATTTTAGAAGGTTATATCATTGCGCTGGATAACCTGGATGCAGTGATAAAACTCATCCGTGAATCATCTACACCAAACATTGCACAGGAAGGATTGCAAACACAATTTGGAATGAGTGAAATACAGGCAAAAGCTGTACTGGAGTTGCGTTTGCAAAGATTGACCGGTATGGAGATCGATAAGATCCGTGCAGAACATGCCGAGATCATGAAACTGATCGAACACCTTAAACTGATACTTGCCAATGAAGATATGCGCTACGATATCATCAAAAAAGAATTGCTTGAAGTAAAAGAAAAATTTGGCGATGAGCGTAAATCTGAGATTGTTTATGTTGGCGACGAAATAAATATGCTGGATTTAATTGAAGATGAAGATGTGGTGGTTACCATATCACATCTTGGTTATATCAAGCGTACTTCTGCAGCAGAATACCGCCAGCAGCGCCGCGGTGGCCGCGGTGCAAAAGGAAGCAGTACACGCCAGGAAGACTATATTGAGCATCTGTTTGTGGCCAGCACACACCATACCTTGCTCATCTTTACAGAGATGGGAAGGTGCTTCTGGCTGAAAGTATATGAAATACCAGAAGGCGATAAAACCAGCAAGGGCAGGGCATTGCAGAACATGATACAGATACCGCCGGATGATAAAGTACGTGCAATTATTGATGTTAAGAATTTTGATGATGAGGAATATGTAAACAATCATTACATTCTTTTATGTACCAAACAGGGTATCATTAATAAATCAAGATTAAAAGATTTTAGTCGCCCACGCCAGAACGGTATTAATGCAATAACCATTAAAGAAGGCGACCAGTTACTGGAAGCAAAACTTACCGATGGCAATTGCGAAATAATGATGGCAGTTAAAAGTGGCCGTGCAATCCGTTTTCCGGAGGCTAAAGTAAGGCCAACCGGCCGTGGTGGTATTGGTGTAAGCGGTATTGATGTGGATGATGCAACCGATGAAGTAGTAGGTATGGTTTGCGTAAATAAGGAAGATAAATCAAAAACCGTATTAGTAGTAAGTGCCAATGGTTATGGTAAACGTACCTTTTTAGATGACCCCGAGACAGGCGAAGCAAATTACCGCATTACAAACCGTGGTGGTAAAGGTGTTAAAACAATCAGTGTTACTGCCAAAACTGGTAGCTTGGTTGGTTTACTGGCTGTAACCGAAGCGGAAGATCTGATGATTACCTGCGTAAGTGGCGTAACCATTCGTATGGCTGCGAACAAGATAAGTGAGCAGGGCCGTGCAACACAGGGCGTTAAACTTATTAAAGTTGATGAAGGCGATGAAATTGCAGCTATTACCCAATTGGATGAAAAAGAAGTAGAAGAAACCGTTTTATTGGATGAAGAAGTAAACCCGATAGTTGCAGAAGCAAGTGCCGATGAAACTGTAGCGGATAGTGAAATGCCATCCCAACCAGAGGAACCGGCTGAACCTGCGGATAGTTAACTTATTAAATGTAAACAACTGTATAAAAAAACCCAATTGAAAGATTGGGTTTTTTATTTGGATTATTTTCTCACAAAATCAATTTACAAATGTATTTAAGTACGCCTAAAATTTAAAGGCAAAAAGGTTACTCAATTATTTTTACCAAGAGGCTACATACTAAGCCAGTAAAAAGTTTAAGTAAATTTTAAAACCACAAACAAACGCTAAACTGAAAAAAAAATATAAATTTTACTTTTATTATTTTAAAATACCAATCATTGGTTTTATTTTAGTAATTACCAGCACGGCAGTGTTAATAAAAACTGTTTTACGGAATTTAAAACCGGGTGAAATAACCCTTTAAAAAAGGTTATTACGCTAATTAAATTAATACTTATAGTTTTAATTTTGGAGAAATAGGTATATATTTAATCACCAAAACAAATCTAACTTTTACCCACCTTTCAAAACCACAGCTTATGATTAAAAAATCAGTCTTTAAAGTTATTTTAATTGCTTTAGTAATTAATCTTACATTTTTTCAAACAATGTTTGCCCAAAAGGTAAATATCACCACGTCTCCTGCAACAGCAAAAATTTATGTTGATGGCCGGTTAAGAGGTACAGGAAGCTATACTGTTGGTGTGGGCAAAAAAGATTGTGTAACTGTAGAAGTAAAAGAAGAAGGCTTCATGAGTGAGGTAAGAACTTACTGTAACAAACGAGGCTACGATGATCCACCAAAGGTTGATTATATTCAGTTAAAGCAGGATGAAGCATTGCTGCCAGCATCTATTTCATTAACATCATCACCTCAAACTGCAAAAATTTATGTTAATGGCGTAGAGATGGGATCAGGATCGTATCAGCTTTCGGTACCTTTTAATGAATGTTTAACGGTAGAAGTGCGTTCAGAAGGATTTATACAGGAATCCAGAACTTACTGTAAAAAGAAAGGGCAGGGGCAACCTCCTAAATCTGATTATTTTAAATTACAGGCCGATGAATCTTATACCTCGTCCATTGAATCGGATATTGCCAATAAGGAGCTTATTTTAAATGTAAAGTCAGACCGCACTAAAGAAGAAGCCTGGAAAATAATTGTGGCCACCATACTTGGTAAATTTGATGTACTGGAAATGAACGATGAAAAATCGGGCTACCTGCGTACTGCCTGGGTAGGCAAGCCTTTTGCAGCAAATACTGTACGCATGCGTGTAATAGTGAAGCAGGCTACCGAAGAGCCATTAACGTATAAAATTAAATTTATTTCAGAGGCTTCGGGTTCGCCACGCACTGCTTATAGTGCTGATGAACAATTTGATCCCATTGGCCGTATTTTAAAAACCTATGATGGCTTTTTGGACGAAATAATAACAAAGTTAAAAAACTAACTTTTACCTTTCCCGGATATTTGATTGAATGCAGTTGTTTTTACAACTGCATTTTTTTGCTTATAATAAACACTTTAAGGAGACATTGTTTTATTTTTGAATTCACCCGCTGTAATCAATAACTTTACACCTTTTAAAACAACAACCTATGGCCAATATTTTAATAATTGATGATGAAAAATCAATCCGCAAAACCCTTTCAGAAATTCTCAGTTACGAAGGGTATAAAATTGATGAAGCCGGTGATGGTGAAGAAGGGCTTAAAAAATTTTCCGAAAAAACATACGATGTAGTGCTTTGCGATATTAAAATGCCAAAGCTTGATGGAATTGAATTTCTTGATAAATCGAAACAGATTAATCCGGATGTACCGGTAATAATGATAAGCGGACATGGTAATGTGGACACAGCTGTGGAGGCTGTTAAAAAAGGTGCTTTTGATTATATTAGCAAGCCCCCTGATTTAAACAGGCTGCTTATAACATTAAGAAACGCATTAGATAAACAAAGCCTGGTTACCGAAACCAAAGTGCTGAAACGTAAAGTAGGTAAGGCTTTGGAGATGATTGGTGATAGCGGACCTTTGAATAAAATTAAAGATACCATTGAAAAAGTAGCCCCAACAGATGCCCGTGTTTTAATTACAGGCGATAATGGTGTTGGTAAAGAACTGGTGGCACGCTGGATACATGAAAAAAGCAATCGCAACACCGGCCCAATGGTAGAAGTTAATTGTGCTGCCATACCTGCCGAGTTAATAGAGAGTGAACTATTTGGACACGAAAAAGGCTCTTTTACATCTGCAGTAAAACAACGCATTGGTAAGTTTGAAACTGCCAATGGCGGCACTTTGTTTTTAGATGAGATTGGTGATATGAGTCTGACTGCTCAGGCCAAAGTATTACGTGCCTTGCAGGAAGGAAAGATAACCAGGGTTGGTGCAGAAAAAGATATTAATGTGGATGTAAGAGTGATTGCAGCAACCAATAAAGATTTACTGAAAGAGGTAGATGAGAAAAATTTCAGACTCGATCTGTACCATCGCCTCGGCGTAATCATCATTCATGTTCCTTCTTTAAACGAACGCAGGGATGATGTACCATCGCTGGTGGAGCATTTTTTAGAACTGATTGCCAATGACTACGGGCAACCTAAAAAAGAAACAGATGCAGCAGCCATGGAAGCACTAAAAAATTATAACTGGACAGGCAATATCCGTGAATTAAGAAATGTTGTTGAAAGGCTCATCATCTTATCTGGCAAAACAATTACACTGGAAGATGTAGAAAATTATGTGTTACCCCGCAAATAATACCTGGCTATGAAAACGATTTATTGCGTAAGCGGATTGGGAGCAGATGAAAGAGCTTTTTCTAAATTAAAAATAGATGGGTATGTATTAAACGTAATTCCCTGGTTGATGCCCGTTAAAAATGAAACCATTGAGCATTATGCTGCAAGAATGCGTACCGATATTACAGAAGAAAACCCAATACTGATGGGGCTTTCATTCGGTGGTATGATTTGTACAGAAATTGCAAAACAAATACCAGTAAGCAAAATCATCATCATTTCCAGCGTAAAATCTTCTAAAGAATTACCCCGGTGGATGAAAACAGTAGCGGCTTTAAAACTCAATAAAATTGTGCCGCTTAAATCAACAAAACTTTCTCAGCCAATACAAAATAAAATGCTGGGCATACAATCAGAAGAGGAAAAAACATTGGTAGCTTCGCTCAGGCGGGCTGTAGATCTGCCTTACACCAACTGGGCAGTAAACCAGGCTATCAATTGGAAAAATGATTGGAAGCACCCAAATATTTATCACATTCATGGCGATAATGACCACATGTTTCCTATAAAAAAAATTAAGGCAGATTATACCATTGAAAAAGGAGGCCACTTTATGATTATGAATCGTGCTGCAGAAGTGAGTGCATGCATCAATATCATTCTTACCTCATCTTAGTTTTAAAATTTTACCGGCAACCACTCGCTTTCTGTTAAACATTTTAAAACATTATTTGCCGAAAACATTATCAAACAGTTAAATGCGGTATTTTTGGCACTTATAAAAAATAATTCATGGACTCCGGACAAATTACCATTCTTATTCTTATTTCATTACTGCTTGTTGTAGCACCCATATTTGGTATTTACAAAATGTTTAAAAAGGCCGGTCAGCCAGGCTGGAAGGCATTTATACCGTTTGCAAATACCTGGTTTATGCTCGAAATTTCTAAAAGACCCAAGTGGTGGTTCTTTGCGCAGTTTATTCCAATTGCAGGTTGGTTTTTTACAATTGTTATACTTATAGAATTTGTAAAATGCTTCAACAAGTTCAGGTTTTACCAACATGCATTAACTGCTTTTGTTCCGTTTCTGTATTTTGTTTACATAGGCTCAAATAAAAAAGACAGATTTATTGGCCCGGAAGGTGTGAAGATGTATAAAAAATCTACGGCCCGTGAATGGATTGATGCAGCCGTTTTTGCAATTGTGGCAGCAACCTTAATACGCACTTTTGTTTTTGAAGCTTATACCATTCCAACACCTTCCGAAGAAAAAACTTTGCTTGTAAATGATTTCCTTTTTGTAAGCAAATCAACTTACGGCCCAAGAATTCCGAATACACCGCTGGCTATGCCATTCATGCATCATACCATTCCGTTTTTAAACATCAAGTCTTATGTGGAGTGGATACACATACCGTACACAAGGTGGTTTGAAAGCCCTGTTAAAAGAAATGATGCGGTGGTTTTTAATTTTCCGGTGAACGATACACTCATAAATGATCCTATTGTAAACGGACAACAACAATTTGGATCGCAATTTACATACTACGAAGCTGTAAGGCAATTGGGAAGAGAAAAAGTATGGCAGGATTACGGTAGCATGATAATTACCAGGCCTGTTGATAAAAGAGAAAATTTCATAAAACGCTGTGTAGGCATAGCTGGAGATACCATTCAGTTAATTAACGGAAAGCTGATGATCAATGGAAAACCAGAAGACTTTTTCCCAAAATCTGAAAGGTTTTATTTGTTACATGCACCCGAGGGAGTAAATCTGGATGAAGATAAAGTGGTTGAACTAGGTTTTCATGTGCGTACATCTCAGGGAGATGTTGAACAGACCGGTAAACCAAACCTGTTGAAAGTAAATGTAACCAACGAAGAAAAAAATACGGTAAAATTGCCACAGGGTTATTTTTTAACCGATTATATTTTTGACCACCGGCCCGATCTGTTCCCTTATTACGATGACTCAACCGGTATAGACTGGTCGGCCGATAATTATGGGCCCCTATGGATACCAAAGAAAAATGGCACTATACAATTAAACCCCGATAACATAATCCGGTACCAGCGTTGTATAGAAGTGTATGAAGGAAATAAATTTGAAAACAGAGCTGGTAAATATTTTTTAAACGGAGTTGAAGCAACCAGTTATACATTTAAAATGGATTATTACTGGCTGATGGGTGATAACAGGCATCACTCGTTAGATAGCCGCTACTGGGGTTTTGTACCAGAA
Source organism: Chitinophagaceae bacterium (assembly GCA_031360765.1). Classification (GTDB taxonomy): domain Bacteria; phylum Bacteroidota; class Bacteroidia; order Chitinophagales; family Chitinophagaceae; genus Ferruginibacter. The sequence continues at coordinate 23,598 of JANMBZ010000154.1, read as the reverse complement.
GATCATGTGGTTGGTAAAGCATCGCTGATATGGTTCAGTTACGAAAACGGGCCACGTTGGAACCGCCTGTTCCGCTGGATCAAATAATTTCCTGTTTCTGGTTTTTTAAAATTAACTTTAAGTCATATTACATCCTCTCTGCGTTATGCAGAGAGGATTTTTTATCTCATATTAATTTTAGGTTATGAAGAAAGAAGACTATAATTTTTCTTACGAAGTGTACGATTCCATTGCAGAGCTTAATGAGCAGGATGCCTGGCTGGTAAATGAAGCCAGGGAAGTTACTGCTGCGGCTTATGCACCATACTCCAACTTTAACGTAGGTGCCATTGCCAAATTGGTAAATGGCGAAATTGTAGCCGGTACCAACCAGGAAAATGCTTCTTATCCTGTAAGTATTTGTGCAGAGCGGATTTTACTGGGTTCTGTAGCATCACTATATCCTAACGTTCCTATTGATACCATTGCCATCAGTTACGATAATACCCGTGGCGAAAGTAATCATCCCATTTCGCCCTGCGGTATGTGCAGGCAGGCATTGGTAGAGTATGAAGAACGTGTTAAACAACCCATACGTTTAATTTTAAGTGGCCTCGATGGTAAAGTATTTATCATCGAAAAAGCAAATGCACTGTTGCCTTTATCTTTTGGAAGTGTAGATTTAAAATAATGTTTGTACACCATTAGCGGTTTTACCTTCATGCTCCAGCAGCCATTTTTTGCGCCACAAATCTCCGCCGTAACCCACCAGATCGCCATTGGCACCAATAACACGGTGACATGGAACAATAATACTGATGCTGTTGTTGCCATTGGCCGTGCCTACCGCACGAATTGCTTTTACATTGCCGATTCGTTTACTCAATTCCAGATAACTGATGGTACGGCCGTAAGGAATATTGCAGAGTTCTTTCCAGATGTTTTGTTGAAAATGAGTACCAGACTGCAAAATATCAATATCAAAAGCGGTTCTGGTACCTGCAAAATATTCGGCTAATTGCAGCATGCATTTTTTTATTGCACCTGATTTTGGTTTGCTGAAATTAAGTTCATCTTCAATCAGCTTGGTGCCTTTCCATGAGTTTACAAAAAGAATGGCTGATATGGCATTGCCATTACTTTGTATTTCCAGTATGCCCACTGGCGATTGATAATATGCAGTTTCTGTATTCATATTTAAGCCTCTTCAATTTACAGGAATTTCTTTTGATGCTTTGCTAAAAATATAATTTCTTTACCGGGTTACAGAAAATAGTAAGCATGAAAAGTGAGCAAAAATTTTACGAAAAAGCGATGGCTGCAGTGGCAGACCCATACCGCATGTCCATAATTCAGGAACTTGCAGAAAAAGGTGAGATCAGATGCTGTGATGTGGTTTGTTTAACGGGCTTATCTCAACCAACATGCTCACACCATATTAAATTGCTTGCCGATAGTGATTTAATTGTTTGCCGCAAACAGGGCCGCAATAATATATTTACCATCAACAAAGAAAATTTTAAAAAGCTGGGTAAGTATTTTGAAAAATTTGCAGTATAGTTTTATTGTACATACTTACTTTTAAGAAATTATTCTACAGTTGATTACTGACTCTCCAAAAGCGTTTCCAGGTAATGGCTTTTAATCCGGAACATATCTTTTAAGCCTTTTACTTTATCCTGGTTCTCCTGTTTTGAAGTTTCGGCTCTTTTAATTTTTGTGCCTACAATCAATACATTTTTAGGCGTATGTTCTGTTGCTATAAATTCAAACACTTTTGTCTTGTATCCATATGCTTCTAAAATTAATGAACGGATGGCATCTGTAACAATCTCCGCCTGCCGCTCCAGCAAAATACCATGCTTTGTTATGTTTTTCAATTCATTTTCGGGCATCATTTGTTTGCGGATCTGTTTATGACAGCAGGGTGCACAAATAATTACGCTGGCGTTGGCCTGTATGCCTTTGTATATGGCATCATCCGTGGCGGTATCGCAAGCATGCAGTGCTATCAGTATATCAAGTGCCGGTAATGCTGTATCCTGTATGGTTCCTTTTTTAAAAGTAAGATTGTTGTAACCTACCTGTTGTGCAATCTGGTTGCACCTCGCTACCAGATCATCTCTCATCTCAATACCAATAACAGTTGCATCGAGTTTTAAATTTTGGTGCAGATAATTGTACAGGGCAAAAGTTAAATAGCCTTTACCACAACCCATATCGGCTACAGTAATGTTTTTTGCAAAACCAATATCTTTTATAATGCCGTCAATAATTTCTACATACCGGTTAATTTGTTTAAACTTATCCTGCATGTCTTTTTTAACCAAACCTTCTGCAGTGGTAACTCCCAGTTCTTTTAAAAAAACAGTCTCGGTTGAATTGATGATGCGTTTCTTTTGTTTATCGTGTTGCAAACTATCTTCTTTAACAGATAAGCTTGCCGGGCGTATAATTATTTTTGCGGTATTATTTTTATCGGCCGCTAAGTGAAAATCATTGGCCGCAGTAAACAGATCTGCATTAAAAAAATCTGATTGCAGCATTTTCTCAATCATAATCAGGGCTTCTTTTAAATCATAGTTTTTAAAAACATCGCTGGTTTCGTTACGGTAAGTAAAAGCTAATTTTTCTTTATTTTTTATTTTAACTGCCTTAATAAAAACATTTTTAAGCTGTATTGATTTGTCTCTTTTATTACCCAGCGTACATTTTATAAACTGGTGCCGGTTAAAACTTTCAGCAAAATTTTGAAGTAAGGTTTGTATCTGGTCGGCCATTAACGGTTTTTTAGTCAATGCAAATGTAAACCATTATTTATCTGCAAATGAAACCTGCCATTTGTAGGATCACGCCTGCGGCGTGCTCTTTTGAAATTCGCCGCAGGCGAATTTGGCTTAACACGCCACAGGCATGTTTCTACCCGATTTTGCTTCCGTTTTTTACGGGTAGAGAAGGTTGCAGCAGTACCACATTATTATCCTGGTTGTACACGCCCAGCACAAGGCACTCGCTGAAAAAATTGGCTATTTGCTTTACCGGAAAATTTACAACAGCAATAACCTGTTTACCCACTATTTCTTCTTTACTGTAAAGTGTGGTTATTTGTGCCGAAGATTTTTTAATGCCGAGATCGCCAAAATCTATGGTGAGTTGATAGGCTGGTTTTTTTGCATTCGGAAAATCATTTACTTCCAGTACGGTTCCGGTGCGGATGTCTATCTTTTCAAAATCTTGCCAACTGATCATATCTTTTCAACTTTTACAACTGCAGCTAAATTAAGCAGGCCAAAAATATGTGGAAAGTCTTCATTTACGGATGGTGCAAGCTCATACTTTAGGGGCGCAGTCAATTTTGTTTCATCAATATGCAGCAAAAATAAATTGATTTGGTTTTTATAATAGCGATCTAAAACACCTGCAACCTGTTCTGCCTTGCTGGTATGTATAAATCCTTCCTTAGCCAGCGATTCGGCTTCGTAAAAGCCCTGCAGCAAGGCGTTTTGCCAGTTGGCTTCAGTAACTACGTGATAGATCATGGTTCTAATAAATTTGCCAGCAAAAGTAATTCATCCATCTTGTAACGGTTACGGTCGTTATCAAAACATTTGCTTAATTCTTCCAGCAAAAACTGAATAATACGCCTGTTATTAAGTTGGCGGAAATAGGAGGGAACCGGTGGCACGGCAATGCGTTTAAAATATGCTTCCACATCGTTGTGGCTGTACATTTGCCCGTTTAGCGGATCAATAAAGAAATTAATTTTTTCTGAAGGATGCCCAACAGGATTTAGTAAATCATGCTGGGGATCAAAATACGCCAGTATAAACTGCCTCGGAATATTTACGGCTTTTACCGGTATATCCAGTAGTTCGCAAAGAGCCAGGTAGATGATGCCGTTGCTTAAAGCATTTCCTTTTTTTGTATCGAGTGTTTTATTTACCAGGTAATCATCGGGATTGTTGTAAGCAAACTCAACACCTTTTTGTTTGTAGTAATTATAAAAAATACTGGTAACAATATTTATCTGTTCAATGGGAGTTAGGTAGTTGTTGAGTTCCAACCAGGTATTGCGCCGCAGTTTTTCAATCTCCTGGTAAACAACGGTGGTATCCATCTCAGGATAATGATAACGAGCTACCAACAAAGCACCTTCCAGCAGGCCGGCATCTTTAGCAGCCCATTCGGTAAATTCATCGGTTAAATCACGAAAATGTAAACGATGTATAAGCAGTTCAATTCTTTCCTGAACATCCTCGTTTCCGGTGTTTTCCCAAAGATTTTCCAGGTTGGGTATTATATCTTTACCAAACGAAATTATCTTATCACTTACCGTGCTGTAAACAAATTCATCGGGGTCATCAATCAAATGCAGTAATGCTGTTATTTCATTATTTTCTTTCAAAGGCTATTTTTTTATCAATATCGGAAAAGGAATGGAAATTCAGCAAGTAAATTTTTCCACAGGCTGTTATAAAATAAAGTAATTGTATATACAGCGTTTTTAAATTAAACTGGGTTGCATAATATATTTTATTACCTATCCATTATTTTAAAAATCAAACTATGTAATTTTTTTATAGGCGTATATATGCTTTACAAATCAACCTGAAGGCCGGTACCAAAATTATAAGTTTCTTTATTTATACCTAAGGCAGGTGAGGCATCGTATTGATAGTTATACCTGATAACTACTGCTATTTTTTTAGTTGCTTTTATTTTACAGGTACTTTGGTTTAGTAAACGATAATCGCCTGCATCAAACATAACAGGCTGGTAGTAAGTGGTGGTGGTAAGTTCGGTTTGTTTATTGGGAATAAATGTAAACGAAAGATAATTGCTGCAGCGCCAATTGGTGATATGCTCCGGTACACCTGTTTCTTTTTCTACTTCATACATAGGTAAACTGCCCACGTATAATTTTATTTTCGGGCTTTCAACCATTTTAAACCTGGGCCCTCCTCCAATTAAATACCTGAACTGTATTTTGGTTATCACATTCTGCTGCAGTTGTGTAAATGCCTCAAGCCTTAAAATTTTTGTAAGCTTATAGTTGTATCGTAAATGCAGAAAACTATAATCAACGTAAGACTGCTTATCTCCTTTTAAAAAACCATAACCACCTAAAAACAGGTACAGACTTTTTTTAGTTTTGTATTGTACATGTGCATTTGCATCTACATCAAAAACTTTTTGTCCGTAATTGGTAAGTGCAAAGTTGCCGCCAATACTGCCAGCCCAGCCGGTAGTATCCGTATGGTAACGCTGGCTTTCCATATTAACGATCTGGCAAAAACTTTTGTTTGCTGTAATAAAACCTGTTTTAATTATCAATAAAAGCAGGAGGAGTTTTTTCATTTTGGTGCTGCGGGTTTTGTTTAAATAAATAGACCCCATTCATCTTCAAATTCATCTTTCTCAAAAGTATTAACCCAGCTTTTAAACAGTTCTTTAAAATGGTCTATCTCATCACGAATTATCTGCCGGTGCTGTGGATCCATCAAACCTTCCAGCATAAAACTATTTGTACTTATTTTTATAAACTGTGCATTCTTTCTGATGATAGCCGCGTTTTCCATACGTATGGTATAAAGCCCAACCTCTGAGCTTTTTATTTTTACTGCTACTTCATAAGCATCGTTCATTATCATGCCCACATGATCTTCCATCATTTCTTTAGTGGTAATGTCTTCATCTGTGGGTTCGTTTAAACTATCGAATGCAGCTTTTAAAACTGTCATTACAGTACCCCATTGCAGGTACATCAGTTTGCAGGCTGCTTTGGTAGCATTGGTTTTCCATCCTTCACCATCTTCATGCTCATCACTAAACTCATGGTCATCCCATTGAGGCAGGTCGTTCAGGTCATCGTTGTTCATAAAATAAATGTAGCAATTTTATTTTGTAGATTTTTAGTCTTTATTTTTCTTTAAAAGAAAAAGCAGCTTTCCTTTTTGTTGTAAAGAAAAACTGCTTTTAATATTTACTGTTTAATATTTACAACAAATTATTTCATCAACGTAATATATCCAGTAATCGGGTCTCTGCCAAAACCGGGTTCAATAACATAATAGTAAGTATCCACCGGTAGTGGTTTGCCATTGCGCTTACCATCCCATGGTATTTTATATCCCTTTACAGATTTAAATACCAGCTGGCCTGCACGGGTAAATACTTCTACCCGGCAATCGGGGTAATCATCTAAATAACTTATCAGCCATTTTTCATTAACGCCATCGTTGTTGGGTGTAAATGTATTGGGTATCACCGGTGGCTTAAGCACTTTTATATAAATATCATCATGGCGCTTGCAACCACCACGTGCAGTAACCGTAAGCATGTAAGTAATATCATCCTTAATACCCACCGCAACAGGATTTTTTATAGTACTGTTGCCATTGAGTAAGTAAGTATCGGGTGTCCAAAGATATTGCAACTCTACACCGTTTACAATGGGTGTAAGGGTAACTATTTTATCCTGCAAAATCATTTTATCTTCACCAGCATACACGGTTGGGTTTGGATAAACTTTAAACAATCGGTTAATGGTATCGCTGTTGCAACCATAAATATTAACGGTATAAAATCTGATATTGTACTCGAGTGTATCACCATACACATGCGTAAACCTGATCTGGTCAGGTTTTGTTCCGTCGCCCATATCCCAATGCCATTCAGTTGTGGTTCCAGTTATCTGGTCAGTTCTGTCAATAAAAGTAACCACATCATCCATGCAGGCACTTTGCTGGCTCTGGTAAAAATCTGCTTTGGGTTGAGGGTGAATTGTAGTAATTGCAATTACAGTATCGTGCAAACAACCAATAACATTATTATTGAGCACCGCCATACTTCTTGCAGCAAGTTTTACATTAAAAGGCCCTTCAGTTAAATACCAATGCGAAGGATTTAATAAGGTAGAGGTATTATTTACACCGCTTGGCGGCTCTCCAAAATCCCAGGCATAAGTCATCTGGCTACCATCGGGCATGGTAGAGCCGTTGGTAAACTTTACAACGGCATTGGGAATGCAATAGCTGGGTTTATCTATTGTAAAATTTGGTACCGGGTATGGGTTTACTTTTATCTGCCCCGCAGCACTTGCAGTAATACAACTGTTTCCGGTTGTTTGTATATTGTAAGCAAATACAGGCCCACCCGCTGTTGTAGTTGGCGAACCGCTGATGGTTATGGTGTTGCCTGTTACGGCATACCCGATACCCGGTGGAAGATTAGCAATATTAACACCGGTTGCACCGCCACCAATTGTATAAACGATGGGATCAATAGGCGTGTTAACACAAACCGATTGTGAAGTATTACCTGAAGTAAATGCAATGGTATGATCGGGCTCTACTGTAATTTTACCAATGGCAGTTGCAACCACACAGGTATTACCGGTAGTTTGTAAGCTAAAATTATAAGGCGAGTTTAAGGTTGATGTAGGTGTACCTGAAATAGTAACTATGTTACTGGTAACCGTATAAATAATACCCGGTGGTAAATTTAAAATGCTTGCGCCAGTTGCACCACCCGCCAAAGTATAAGTTATGGGAATGATAGGCGTATTGATACAATGTGTTTGAATATTATTGGCAGATGTTAAAGAGATGCTATGATTGGGATCTATGGTAACCTGCCGGGTTGTAACTGTACTGCTGCAGCCTGCAGCCGACTCGTTGTACATGGTTACTGTGTATGTATTTGAACCTGGAAATAAGTGCGTAAATGTAGAGCCGGGTGCATGATTTTCTACCGGCGATAAATCTCCAAAATTCCACACAGTATTTGTAATGTTAACCAAAGGTGGGGCTGATGAAATATCTGTGAACGAGGTTGGTAACAACTCACAACTGGGCGCTATAAAACTAAAGGCAGCATGCGCTGTATCTATTACCGTAATGGTTTTACTTTTACTATCAACACAGCCACCGAAGGTAGAAGTAAAGGTATAGGTAATTGCATGTGTACCCACACCCGCAACCTGCGGACTAAATAAACCTGATGGGGAAACACCAGGACCACTGTAAGCTCCTGTGCCCGGTACCCCACCAATTTCGCTGGCCTGGGTTACCTGAAATGGCGATACCAATAAACAGGTATCACGCATATTATTAAACAGCACCATCGGCGATGCATTAACCGTAATGCTGGCTATTTTATCATTAACACAAACCCCACCGGAATAAGCCCTGTATCGTATGGTAAATGTTTTGGTTAAGGGCGTTTGAAAATTTGCATACAGGTGTTTGTAAATTTTTCCGGTAAAAGGCAAATCATCTGTTTCAAAAACACCGGGCGCATTTACATTATCCCAATAAATCTGAAGTTTGGTAATAGAGCCGGGAAAAACAGTAGATGCCTCTACAATAACAACCGAATCGTTGGCACAAAGAGCTGCCGGACTGTTTACATTAAAATTGGCAACCGGAAAACTGCCATTGATAAATAATGTTTGGTTGATGGTATCCCTGCATGCTTTACTATTGTTCCATACAATCAGCCTTACATCGTAACTACCAACAGCCGAGTAACTATGCGTTGGGTTTTGTAATGCAGATGTATTTGATGCCCCGGAACCGGGATCTCCAAAATTCCATTCCCAGCGATTGATGGATGCATTTAAAAGTTTGCTGGTATCAATAAACTGGGCATAGGTGTCGTTTAAACATACTTCCGGAATAATGAAACCGGCTTTAGGTCTGTTATCAATATTTATAACAGCCGATGATATGGGATTGCTTATACAACCTTTATTATTACTAACAGTTAGCGTTGCAATGTAAGCACCTGCAGCTAAATATATATGAGTTGGGTTTTGTAAAGAACTTGTTGCTGTAAGATCGCCAAAATCCCATGTCCATTGGTCTAGTGTTCCTATATTAGGGGTTGAGCCATCTGTAAAACTGATAACCCTTGTTTCGCAACGGGGTGCAGTGTAAGTAAAGGCAGCCGTTGGTAATGGGTTAACCAATATGGTACCGGTAAGGCTTGGCCTTACGCATGGCCCAAGGGTACTTACGGTATATGTAAATGCAGTAACTGAAGCAACTGATGGGTTGCCCGTAATGGTTATAGTGTTACCACTTATTGACCAGCTTACACCGGCAGGTAAACCCGTTACAGTTGCACCGGTGGCTGTGCCGCCAAAAAGATAAGTTATATCTGCAATGCTGCTGTTTCTGCAAAGCTCCTGTGCATCGGTGCCTGTGGCTGATGTACGGGCAAGTGTAGCATCGCCGGTAACTGTAATGGTGCCTGCGTAATTTACAGGAGCACAACTGTTGCCGCTGGTGGTAATGGTATAATTAAATATACCGGCTACAGTTGGCGTGCCGGCAATGGTTATATTGCTGCCAGCCAATGTTGCCGTAACACCTGCCGGTAAATTTAGCGCAGGTAATATGCCAACCGCCCCACCGCTGATGGTTAGTGTAAAAGTTGTAATGGGGTTATTTATACAAACCGACTGGCTTGGGCTGCCGCCACCTAACGCAATATTATGCAGTGGTATTACGGTTACTGTTTGTGCAGATGTATCGCTGTTGCAGCCAAGACTGTTTACAATCCAGTGCCTTACTAAAAAATTACCGGTTGTAGTAAAAGTATGTGAAGGGTTTTGTAGCGAAGATATATTGGCCGCTCCACTTGCAGGGTCGCCAAAATCCCAATGCCATTGAGTAACAATATTGCCGGGCAAAGGATCGCTGGCACTTACAAAGCTGGTTGCAGTACCACGGCAGGTTGGCGGCGGTAATGTAAAATTGCCGATGGGGCGGATCACAGTAAAATCCATTGTTGTGCCTGTTGCAATTGCATTATCACAAATATTTGTGTAGGTGTTGGCATCGGTTCCATTATCAACCACAAGTGTATAATTACCTGGAGCCAATGGGGTGGAAAGATTAACGGTTAATGATGTAATAGCCACAGCCCCAATTGAGCAGGTGGAGCTTACACTGGTAGGTTTTATATTACCCGGATTAATGGTAAGCTCACTGCCGGTAGGTGTTACACTGCTACATTTAATATCGGTAGCAAAAAAAACTTTTAAACTGTTACAACCACCGTCTATATGGTCAAGGGCAGGGAGTGCGCCATCTGTTATGCCTGCGGTGCCGCCAAAGGAAAGGTTATAACCACTTGTGCTGGCACTAAAATTCTGAATGAGTAACAGGTAATTATGACCGGCTATTAAAGGCTCGGGCCTGTTAAAAGTAGGACCATTATTACTGTAGCAATTTATATTCGTTGTTCCTATTGGAGAGCAACCTGTAGGCCCGGTTACGCCAGTACCATTAAGAGATATTGGAAAGCACGGGTTAAGCGGTGGTGGAGTTTGAAGTACATCGGGTGGCAAATGCCCGGTAAGGTCAAACAATACCCAATCTAAATCATTACTAGATTGTAATGGGTTTATTGTAAATTCTAAATTGCCAGTACTAAAGCAGGTAAATTTATACCAATAGGCAAAGGCTGAAGCGAAAGTACTACCCGGACATTGAGTTTGGTTAACTAAACCATCATCACAAGCTGTAAATAGTTTCTGCTGAAAAACCTTTGTACCACAAACAGGGATCGCAGTACTTGGATGTGTGCCTGGGACTGTGCAATTTGCAAGAATAATATTAGGATTTCTGGGAGGTGCTTTTTTTTGAGCATTGGCCAAGCTCGGCAAAAGCAATAAAAGCAACAATAATTTTTTCATTTTGCAGTCAGTTGGTTTATTACCGGCAAATATCTTGTTGGTATATAGTACTGCAATGTAATTAAAAACACCAATATTATATTAGAAAACCCTTTACTGGTATTGATTTTAGATTAGAAGAAATTTTTAGAATTTTATACATTTTCGCAATATGGACACAAAAAAAAGCAGTAACACCTTTTTTGTGTTACTGCCCAATCCAAACAAAGGTTTTTAAAATTATAAACCAGCTATCAGTTCGGTAGCCATTTTTACATAATCTTCGTTCTTAGCTTTTGTAGCATATTCAATACAAGTATTAGCGGCTGCTTTGGCGGCTGTTTTATCGCCCAGTTTGCTGTGAATACGGGCCTTCAGCAAATGCATCCAGAATGCTTCCTTATCGTTTTCAAGTGCTTTGTTAACCCAGCTTAAAGCCTGGTTTAAATCTTTACCATTGTCGTAATAATAAGACGCTGCATTAAAATAAGGCTTGTTATCCTTGTTCATCATATTATCTATCTGCTTCATTACTTTGGCATCGGTGCCGGCAGTAATGGCAAACTGAACATAGGTATTCTCCCACATCATTTCTACATTGCAACTGCTGCCGGTAAGGTTGGCAAAGTTGATGGTGAAATTTTCTACGCTGAAAGGAGTTTTAACAACATCAGCCTGCACACGTACCACATCATTCTCTGGTTTGTAGGCACTGGGTTGGTTGATGGTAACATCTTTTGAAATAATGATTGTCCATTTGCCTGCATCGGGTATTGTAAGTAAACCGTATTTGCCGGCTTTTACTTCGGTGCCACCAATGGTTACATCATCGCTAAAAGTAAGGGTGGTGGCTGCATTGGCACCAGTGCGCCATACTTTGCCAAAGGGAACTAAGTCGCCCATAATTTTACGGCCTTTTTTTGCGGGGCGGCTGTAATTTAATTCAATTGAACCCAAACCAAAATTTTGCTTTATGGTTTGCGTTGGTGATGGCTGTGGTGTGGTTAAAGTTTGTGCATTAGCCAATGATATTAAAAACATGGCACTCAAAAGAAATACTAATTTTTTCATGATGATAATTTTTTTGCAAATGTATGGAATAAGGTATTGGCTTACAACTTACAAATTTTCTTCAATCCCAAAAAATACAACTAAAAATAGAAAGAGCCGATCTTACAATCGGCTCTTCTTCTTCTCTGAAAATTACAAACTATTTATTTTTTTTCTGCAGCCACCCGCCAGATGGTACTACTGGCATCATCTGTAACCAATAAAGATCCGTCGGGCAGTACTACCACGCCAACAGGTCTTCCATACACTTTATCAGCGGCAAGGTCTGCCACAAAACCGGTTAAAAACTGTTGTGGCCTGCCGCTTGGTTTGCCCTTTTTAAAAGGTACATAAACAACCTGATAACCTGATAAAACCGATCGGTTCCACGATCCATGTTGTGCTATAAAAGCACCGCCCTGGTATTGCAGCGGAAAAGTTTTTTTAGTGTAAAAAGCCAATCCCAGCGATGCAGTGTGAGAACCCAGATCAACATCTGGTATCACAGCTCTTTTAACAAGATCTGGTTTTTGATCCGGCACACGACTATCAACATGCTTACCATAATAAGAATATGGCCAGCCATAAAATGCACCTTTTTTTACACCGGTAAGATAATCCGGTACAAGGTCATCACCAAGCTCATCACGCTCGTTTACGGCGACATATAAGGTTGATGTACCGGGCGCCCAGCCCATGCCCACAGGGTTGCGCAGGCCGCTGGCATAAATGCGCAGGCCGCTTCCATCGGGATTCATTTCAAGAATATTGGCACGCAATCTTTCTTTATCTATACCACCTTCAGCAATATTGGATGCCGAGCCTACTGCAATATAAATTTTTGTATTGTTTGCATTGCTGATGATATTGCGGGTCCAGTGCCTGTTATTTCTAAAACCTTTTCCACCGGGGAGATCAACTAATTTTTCTCCGGTGCCTGTAATTTTTGTTTGCCCTTTTTGGTATGCAAATCGCAACACGGCATCTGTGTTGGCAACATACAACCAGTTGCCAATTACCAACATTCCAAATGGCTGGTTTAAACCATTCTCTGCAGTAAGCAATGTGTCTTTTTGATCGGGTATGCCATCATTATTATTATCACGCAATAAAGTAATTCTATCAGCACTGTGTGCAAGATCATCGGCAGTGTTTACACCCTTGAGTATAGCTCCTGCTTTTTCAACCAAAGTAAAGTTTGAGTTGCTTTCTGCAACCAGCACATCACCATTGGGTGTTACATACATCCAACGTGGGTTTTGAAAACCTATGGCATATTGCGAAACCACAAAGCCTTTTGGCGCAACCGGCATTTTTCCATCCTGCCAGCCAATTACTTTACTGTAGTTGGCAACCGATTTGGTGGCATTGGGTGCAGGAAGTGTATCTTTTTGTGAAAAAACAGAAATTGAAATGCTGGTTACTGCCAGCAAGACAAGCGTACTTTTTAAATACATATTTTATGATTTGGTTTTTTAAAGATGTTTCTGCTCTGGTATATCAATTTTGAATCCACTTTTAAAACAAGGCTGATGCAGGATTAAAGCCAAATGATTGTGGCATAAATTCCTCAATTATTGATGGGAATTACTGGATTTTTAAACAGAAAGTTATATGCTGTGTATTTTTACAGGCGCATTATTTTATTTTGCATTAAAGCAAACACTATATCTGCCTTTGTGGGTTTTATTATGTGCGTACCGGTAAACCTGCCAAATGCAGGCAGCACCGCATAGGTTTTTGTAAAATAAAAACAGGGGAATTTTAAAGACTGCTTTGCTGTGCCAAAGAGTGCCACTGCAGGATGAATATGGCCGCTGAAAATGTAACAATCATCTACGCTGTTGCATTCAGCTTTATCGTGTGTAAAGATAAAAGGCCCGCTTTGCCATTGATTTTTTATGCAGGTTATATTTGCTTTGCTATACCAATCTTCACCCAAAATATCATGATTGCCGATGATGAGTTTTATGTTGAGATTTGCAAAATCGGTTCTCCATTTTAAAAACATTTCCATTTCTTTATTGGCATGACTGTGAAAGAGATCGCCTACAATTATCAATTGTGTTGCCTTAAAATATTGAACCTCTGCCGTAAGCCGCTGCATATCTTCTTTAAAAATGGTTTGTGGTACCGCAATGCCGTGCTTGCGAAAATGACCCGTTTTTCCAAAATGAAGATCTGAGAGAATGAGTGCTTTTTCTTCTTCCCAAAAAATACACCTGCCGGCACTGAGTAAAAATGTATTGTTTAAAATAGTGTGTTTGATAAAATCCATCATGGGGGGCAAAGATAAGTTTTGTAAGGTTTAAGGGTTTAAAGGTTTAATGGTTTATGATTGGAAGAAGACTAAGTTTTCTGTTAAACATGGAATTGCTTAAACGTCTTAAACGATTTAAACCTCATAAACGTCTTTAACCGGTATCCTTCCCCAACTGCTCCTGCATTTTTCTGATTCTATCTTCTAATTTTTCGGAGCTCAGCGTTTCCCGCAGGCTATCAACTTTTAAAGGAAAACAAAAGGGAGTAAGGCGCTCAGGAAATGTTATAATGATTTCACTTTGTTGTATCCGTTCCAGCATATTGCGTAATCTTTCTTCTTCCATCTGTTGTTCCATCACTTCGCCATAAGCCTGCCGTATCAATAAATTATCGGGGTCGTATTCTGTAAACACATTAAAGAGGAGAGAGGCAGAATTTTGTAAATGCCGGGCCTTTACTTTTTCACCGGGAAAGCCCTGAAATATCAGCCCGCCGATAACACTGATATCTCTGAATTTACGCCTTGCCATTTCTGTTGAGTTTACGCTGCGCTGAATATCGGCAAATAAATTTTCGGTAGTAAATAATTCATACACATTGCTGTCATCAACCTGTATGGGCTGGTCACTCAGTAATTCAAATCCATAATCGTTCATGGCAAATGAAAAAGTAATGGGTGTAATTTTGCTGATGCGCCAGGCAAGTATGGCCGCCATAGATTCGTGTACCAGCCTGCCTTCGAACGGATATACAAAAAGATGAAAACCATCTTTGGTTTCAATATGCTCAATCAATAACTGGTTTAGTTTGGGGAGATGCGATAATCCTTTTTGCAGATCAAGCAACGGTGCAAGCACATTTATTTCTTCGGCTTTGTTTGTATTATTATCATCAGATGCCTCATCTAATTTTTGCCGCAGCATCATACCCAGGTTTGCAGATAGTGGCATACGGCCGCCCTGCCAGCTTGGTATAATTGATTTTTTTGAATTTGATTTACGCACCATCGCCGTCATATCTTTTATGGCAACATACTCCAGGTTGCGGCCCGATAAAGTAAACACATCGCCGGGCGATAAACGGGCAATAAACCACTCTTCAATTACACCGATATAACCGCCGCTTAAAAACTTTACTTTCATCATCGCATCGCTTACAATGGTACCAATGTGCATGCGGTGCCGCATGGCAATGCGGCGGTTATTTATTTTATACAGGCCATCAATCACTTCTACTTTTTTATAGTCATCATAAGCCTGCAATGCATTACCGCCTTCGGTTATAAAATGTAAAATTTTTTTCCATTCATCAACCGTAATTTCTTTGTAACAATAAGTAGTTTTTACTTCTTCAAAAATTATATCGGGTAAAAAACCATCGCTGATGGCGAGGGTAGATAAATATTGTATCAACACATCAAAACAAAGCAGGCGTGGCTCTTTGCTTTCAATCATGTTTTCTTTGATGGCCTGTTTTAATGCAGCAGATTCCAGCAGTTCAAGTGAGTGTGTTGGTAAAAAATATATTTCACTCACAGACCCCGGCTGGTGACCACTGCGGCCAGCTCTTTGTAAAAAACGGGCAACACCTTTTGGGCTGCCAACCTGTATAACGGTTTCCACCGGCCTAAAATCTACACCCAGATCAAGACTTGCTGTGCATATCACCGCTTTTAATTTTCCATCATGCAATGCATCCTCTACCCAAAGCCGCAGCGCCTGCTCAATGCTGCCGTGGTGTAATGCAATTACGCCGGAGAGTTCAGGCTCCACTTCCAGCAAAGACTGGTACCATCGTTCACTCATGCCACGGGTGTTAATGAAGATGAGTGTGGTACGACTGCCTGCAATGATGGGCAATACTTTTTTTATCAGTTTTAAACCAAGGTGACCGGCCCATGGATATTTTTCAATCTCATCAGGATAAATAGAATGCACTGCTATTTTTTTATGCAGTTTTGCTTTTATGGTAACGCCTTCTTCGCCAAGCGGCGATAACAAAACTTCTTTTGCCTGCGGCAGATTACCAATGGTTGCAGAAATACCCCAAACCAATACTTTTTGTTTTTTATTTTTTTTGGGAAGATTTACAATTCTTGAAACAGCCAGTTCTACCTGCACTCCACGTTTGCTGCCCAGCAACTCGTGCCATTCATCTACCGCAATAATTTTTAAGGTTTCAAAAATGGTAGGGTAATCTTTTTGTGCAAGCAACAGGTGTAAACTTTCGGGAGTAATGATGAGTACTTCCGGCATTTTACGCTTTTGCTTTTGCCGGTCGCTGATGCTGGTATCTCCATTGCGAACACCCACACGCCATTGCAGATCAAGTTCAAAAATAACTTCTTCCATAGCACGGCCAATATCTTTAGCCAGTGCTTTTAAAGGCGTTATCCATATTAACTGAAGCCCGTTATTTTTTTTTGTTTGATAAGTAGTTGTGTTGTCATTTATAAAATCAATAACAGCACCCAAAAAAACAGAATAAGTTTTGCCAAAGCCGGTAGGGGCATTTACCAATCCGCTTTTTTTAAGCAGTATCTCCTGCCAGGTTTGTTGCTGAAATAAAAATGGCTGGTTACCTTTTTGTTGTAACCAATGTCTGATTATTTTATATCCTGTTGTTGATTGTAGTTTCAATTAAAATAAATGAGTGACGTAAGTTAATCTGATATTTTTTAAAAGTCTGGTTGGAAATTTTTTACAAAAATTGAATTTCGCCACAAAGGCTCAAAGGCACATAGGAAAATGCGTAGCATTTTTTTACTTCGTGCCTTTGAGCCTTTGTGGCTAAGAGTTTTCACAGCGAAGCTGAGAAAAATTATTCTTATCATCTTTTGCAAAGAATTAATTTCTTATGGCATTGTAATTTAAGTTCAAGCACACACTTTAAACGGAGCCATTATACACCCTTAAAATTTCCTTCAAATCCTCCAACGTATTTATCTCATCCGCTTTTTTATCTTTTCGCCAACGGCTTATACGGGGGAAACGCAATGCCACGCCGCTTTTATGCCGGTTGCTGGCTGCGATGCCTTCAAAAGCAATTTCAAAAACAAGCTCTGGTTTTACAGTACGTACCGGGCCAAATTTTTCAAGGCTGTTTCGTTTTACAAAGGCATCTACCTGTGCAAATTCTTTATCGGTTAGTCCGCTATAGGCTTTTGCAAAGGGCACCAGTTTATCTCCATCCTTTACTGCAAAAGTATAATCGGTATATAAATTACTGCGGCGGCCATGGCCTTTTTGTGCATAGATCATCACCGCATCAATAGTGAGTGCATCAATTTTCCATTTCCACCAATCTCCTTTTTTACGGCCGCTTAAATAAGGCGAGTTATTCCGTTTCAGCATCAGTCCCTCACTGCCTTTTTCCCGGCTGGTTGCTCTTTGTGTGTGCAGTTGCTGCCAATTATCAACCTGTAATGTCGGTGATATTAAAAGCAGCGGATTATGAACATTTGCAATTACTTGCTCCAATAACTTTCTCCTGTTTATGAAAGCTTCTTCACGCAAATCTTTGCCTTCAAACTCTAAAATATCATAAGCAATAAATGCAACCGGCGCTTCGGTTAATTGTTTTTTGCTGATGTTTTTACGGCCAATGCGTGTTTGCAAAACAGCAAAGGGCAGTGGCTTAATTATTCCATCACCGGCAGATGTATCTAAGCAAATAATTTCTCCATCCAGTACCAATCCATCGGGCAAAGATGGTGCAAATGCATTGTATTCCGGAAATTTTTCGGTAACCAGTTCTTCGCCACGGCTCCACACAAATAATTCGTTGTTGCGTTTAATAATTTGTCCACGTATTCCATCCCATTTCCACTCGGCCGTCCACTCATCTACATTACCCAAATCATCAGGTTTGTCTTCAACTGCATAAGATAAATAAAAAGGGTAGGGCTTTGAATGATCAATACTGCTGCCGGTTTCGCTCAACAAATCATCAGCCGTGGTTGTTGCAGGATCCCAATTGCCGCTGATGCGATGAGCAATTACCGATGGAGAAACAGCTTTTGTTTTTGCCAGCGCTTTAACCATAATGGTTTGCGAAACGCCAATACGAAAACCCCCGGTTATTAGTTTATTAAAAACAAATTTTTCATTCTGGTCCATCTGCTGCCAGTTATCCAGAATAAATGCTTTCTTAATATCATCTGGTTCTTTTATAATGCTGATAAAATGCTCCAGGTAATAAGAGAGTGTTTTTTCTTCAGCAGTTATATTTTTCTGTTCTGGTAAAAGCAATGCAATGGTTTCTCCCAAATCACCAACGGTATGATAACACTCCTCAAAAAGCCAAAAAGGAATATCACAAATTTCAATACAAAGATTTTTTAAAAAGGTAGAGTTTACAATACGTTTGGGCCGCCGGCCACTGAAGATAGCTATTACCCAAACCATATCTTTTGCCGGTGCTGTTGCAAAATAATCCTGCAGGGCCTGTGATTTTTCATTTGTTTTGGTGCTGGTGCCAATCGAGTACACCAGTTCTGCAAATTGCTTCATGGCGTATCTTGTTTTTCAGGTTCAGCAATACTTTCTTCCTCATCATTACCATACTCGGTTTTTACTTCCGCAGCTTCAATGCCTTGTTCATTGAGGTATCGGCTAAAAGTTGATTGAAAACCATGCGTTGCAAATACCTTACTGGCACCGGTTGCTTTAACGGCCTGTAACAATCCATCCCAGTCTGCATGATCGCTTAATGCAAAACCTGCATCTGCATTGCGCCTGCGGGTGTTACCCCGTACCTGCATCCAGCCGCTGCACACACCTACATTATAAGGCGAAAACTTTTTTATCCACGGGCTGCCATCTGCACCCGAAGGTGCAATAACAATATTGCCTTGCGTTTCTGCTTTTGTTGTCGTGGCTAATACTCTTTGTACAACAGGTAACTCAATACCGGCATTCAGCAATGCTTCATGCACATTAAAAACCGCTCCATGTAAAAAGATTGGTAAGCCGGTTTCGGATAAAGGTTTAAGTATTCGTTGTGCTTTCCCAAGGCTGTATGCAATGAGCAAACTTGTTTTGCCGGCTGCATTATTTTGCAGGACCCAGTTTTTAATATCAGCAAAAATTTCGGGTTGTGGTTTCCATTTGTAAATGGGTAAACCAAAAGTTGATTCGGTAATAAATGTATGGCAACGCACCGGTTCAAAAGCTCCGCTTATGCCATCATCTTCTGTTTTATAATCGCCACTAACAACCCAAACCTCGCCGCCATACTCAACCCGTATTTGCGACGAGCCAATGATATGTCCCGCAGGATGCAGGGAAATTTCTACCCCATTCATCATCACGGGTTCATTCCATTCCACAGTCTGATATAAGTTATCGCCCAGTCTTAATTGTAAAATGGGTTTGGTTAAAGTATGACAGAGATAATTTTTGCTGCCCCAGCGTGCATGATCGCTGTGAGCATGCGTAATAACAGCACGGTCCACAGGCTTCCAGGGGTCAATATAAAATTGCCCCTGCGGACAGTACAATCCTTTATCAGTAAATTCTATCAGCGGCATTGATGTAATGTAATTTAATGTATCCTTTCAAAACATAAACCATGCCATGAGGTTAGGATAATAAATAAGCAGCATCCCACGTTTTTTATTATCATTGTACAACAATCCAGTTTTTAAAATGTTGTCATCATTTAACTCACAAAAATTCAGGTTTTGGGCATTTGTATTTATGTTTTTGCTGGTTTTTGTGCATGGCTATAATTTAAACCAGGGCTACCTGCAGCCATTTACCATGCCTGGCGAACCCCTAACTGCCACTGCATTTACAGAGTACTGGCTCGCTAATGGCATCTTACGTTTCCGCATACCGATGTTGTTTATAATTTCGGGTTATTTATTTGCCATGGGCGATTATAAGCCCTATAAACAAAGAGCAGGCAAAAGGATAAACACATTATTATACCCCTACCTGATCTGGAGTGCATTTGGCTTACTGCTTACTTTTATAATTGAATTTTCGCCTTTTGGAAGGCAGGTAATTGCAGCAACGCACATGATGCAGATAGACGAAAGCAGAACATTGCTGCATCAATACCACTGGTACGAAGTAGTGGCCCGATGGATATTTTTTCCGGCATCTTACCAACTGTGGTTTTTACGTGTTTTATTGATCTATAACCTGGCTTATCCTGCATTGTGCTGGTGCGTAATCCACCCCATTGCCCGATGGATATTTTTCAGCATTGCCATTTTATTATGGCTTGCCACCGCGGGTTTTGTGTTGATAGAAGGAGAGGGACTGCTGTTTTTTTCTTTAGGTATCTGGATACAGAAAACCGGTTTTAATATTGATAACCCAAACAAATGGCTGCAGCCAAAATGCTGGGTGATGGTTTTTATGCTCTTCTCTATTGGCAAAACTTTACTTGCATTTATGGCACCGTTTACCGGTATAGAAATAATATTGCTGCTGATGCACAAACTTGTGGTACTAAGCGGACTAATATGCGCCTGGTACGGTTGCAATGCATTGGTGCGTTACTGGATGGGTAAAAGCTGGTTTGTATGGCTCTCGGCTTTTTCTTTTATGATTTATGTGTTGCATGCACCGATGGTAGTATATGCCACCAAAGCAATTTTTATGCAGATAAATGGATTGTATGCCTACCGCATGTTAACCTTTATTTTGCTGCCTTTATTGTTGATAGCATTGGCTGTAATAACCGGTGCGTTGCTGCGTAAACTACTGCCAAAAGTTTATAGTTTTGTAACGGGTGGCAGGGGGCTTTAAAGTTCTGTAAATAAAAAAGATGAACTAAGATTATTATCACTGTTTAAAATTCTGCAATAATCCTATTCTTTTAAGCAGCAAAAGTTGCCTTGTGTTAAAGGCAACTTTTACATACACTCAATTCATCCTTACAAAATCTCAATCAGCTTAGGCTGTTTTTGTTTTGCATGTTCCATTTTTGGAATTAAAAGATGCAGTACACCATCTTCGTATTTTGCCTGAATTTTTTCTGTATCTACCACATCTTTTTGCAGTGTAAATGTTCTTGAA
Organism: Chitinophagaceae bacterium; assembly: GCA_031360765.1. Lineage (GTDB taxonomy): Bacteria > Bacteroidota > Bacteroidia > Chitinophagales > Chitinophagaceae > Ferruginibacter. Next base: position 2,592 of record JANMBZ010000154.1, on the reverse strand, counting down.
AAAGACTGGTAGCTAAATTCACGGCTGGCGTACCTTACATCGTGGGTCTGCTCATTTTTTGCAGCTTTTTCTGAGCTGATGGTAAGGTTGTTACCTTCCAGCACCACTTTAAAATCTTTCTTTGTCATGCCTGGTGCTGCCACTTCAACTTCATAATTGTCAGGTGTTTCTTTGATGTTAACCGCAGGGATTGTTGTATTGGTTTCAGAAAAATTCGACAAGCCCCAATTAAAAATGTCGCGGTTCAGAAAATCATCAAAAAGCGTTGGAAAATGGTTTTGGAAATTACCGTTTCTCTTTACGATTGTCATAATTACCTCCTTTTTAATTTGGTTAAAAAATAATTTATAAAACAGCATAAACAAAACAAATGCCACTGCATATTTTTGCATTTCTGGCTGATATTTTTTTAGAAAACATGAAAATTTTGCAATATCCAAAAGTCAAATTTTCAGTGCAAAGTCAATATTTATAGTCTAGATAAAAGAGATGATGTGAAAAATGAATGCCGAGGAATAGGACAATTTTAAATTCCCTCCCGGTAGTGTTTCTGTATGGATTATAAAATAGTTAGGGAACTGGATTATTAAACCCATTCAATCTGTGAAATACTTGTCTTTCTATTATTTTCAAAATAATATCAACAAATCTTTGCTTAATCCTAAATTCAAAGCGGGGAACAAGATCATCATCTGTGCAAATCCATCTTATCCTTATAATCTGTGTTCCTCTTCACTGTTCAAAATCCACCATTTTAAACTACTTTTGCCCCCTCAAAATTAGTATAGAACGTACATGAAGAACATCAGAAATTTTTGCATCATTGCACATATTGACCACGGTAAAAGTACCCTTGCCGACAGATTGCTTGAGTTTACCAAAACCATTGGTGAGCGTGATATGCAGGCGCAGGTGTTGGATGATATGGACCTGGAAAGAGAAAAAGGCATTACCATAAAAAGCCACGCCATACAAATAAACTACAACTGGAAAGGCACTGAATATGTATTGAACCTGATTGATACACCCGGCCATGTGGACTTTAGTTACGAAGTGAGCCGTGCCCTTGCAGCATGCGAAGGAGCTTTACTTTTGGTAGATGCAAGCCAAGGTATTCAGGCACAGACAATCAGTAACTTATACCTAGCTATTGAAAATAATTTAGAGATAATTCCGGTTATCAATAAGATAGATATGGATGGTGCTATGATTGAAGAAGTTACCGACCAGATTGTAGAATTAATAGGCTGCAAGCCAGAAACTATTTTGCATGCAAGTGGTAAAAGCGGTATTGGTATTGAGGAGATTCTGACTGCTATCATTGAACGTATTCCTGCCCCAAAAGGCGATCCGGCTGCGCCGTTACAGGCATTAATTTTCGATAGTGTCTACAACAGTTTCCGTGGCATCATTGTATATTTTAGAGTGTTTAACGGTACGCTTAAAAAGAACGATAAAATCAAATTCAGCAATACCGGTCTGGAATATGGGGCCGATGAAGTGGGCATTTTAAAATTTGGAATGAGTCCACGAAACGAAGTTGCTGCAGGCGATGTGGGTTATATCATTACCGGCATCAAAAACGCCAAAGAAGTAAAAGTGGGGGATACCATCACCACCACTGTTAACGGCTCTGATGTGGCCATTCAAGGTTTTGAAGATGTGAAGCCGATGGTATTTGCAGGTATTTTTCCGGTAGAAACGGATGCATTTGAAGAGCTACGTGACTGCATGGATAAACTGCAACTGAATGATGCTTCTTTAACTTTTGAGTTGGAAACCTCTCAGGCATTAGGCTTCGGTTTCCGCTGCGGATTTTTAGGTATGCTGCACATGGAAATTATTCAGGAGCGGCTGGAAAGAGAATACAACCAAACCGTTATTACTACTGTACCCAACGTAAGCTTTATTGCTACCACGGTACGTAAAGAAGTAATAAAGATAAACAACCCAACTGAAATGCCCGATCCTACCAGGATTGATCATATTGATGAACCTTTTATTAAAGCACAGATAATTACCAAGCCGGAATATATTGGCAACATCATGACGCTTTGTATTACCAAGCGTGGCATTCTTACACACCAGCATTATTTAACGCCCACCCGTGTGGAACTTAGTTTTGAAATGCCGTTAACCGAAATTGTTTTTGATTTTTACGATAAACTTAAAAGCATGACCCGTGGCTATGCATCCTTTGATTATCACCCGCTGGAATACCGCCCCAGTGATATTGTGAAGATGGATATTTTATTGAACAATGAAAAAGTAGATGCACTGAGTGCCTTAATACACCGTAGCCGGGCACATGAGTTTGGCCGCAAACTTTGCGAAAAACTAAAAGAGTTATTGCCTAAGCAGCAGTTTCAAATTGCGATACAGGCTGCCATTGGAGCCAAGGTTGTAGCAAGAGAAAATATAAGTGCCATGCGTAAAGATGTTACCGCTAAATGTTATGGCGGTGATATAAGCCGTAAGCGTAAATTATTGGAAAAACAGAAAGAAGGTAAGAAGCGGATGAAACAGATTGGTAATGTGGAAGTGCCGCAGGAGGCGTTTTTGGCTGTGCTCAAGCTTAATGACTAAAACCCC
>JANMBZ010000144.1:0-5117 GCA_031360765.1 Chitinophagaceae bacterium | reverse complement strand
CTTAAAGGCAAACCTTATCGCAAGAAAAAATTAAGAGATGATGAAATAACCACTGTGGTACAACCGGACATTATTGTAGTGTGTGATGAAGAAAAACTAAAGGATGAACGCAGTGTGGATGGTGCTCCGGAATTGGTGGTGGAAATTTTAAGCCCAGGCAATACAAAAACCGAAACCAAATACAAATTTGATTTGTATGAAGAGAATGGTGTAGAAGAGTATTGGGTGGTTTATCCGGAGTTTAAACAGATTCATGTTTTTCTTTTAAATGAAAAAGAAGAATATGGCAAGCCGGTAATTTATGAAGCAGGGGAAAATATAAAATCGGTTGTTTTAAAAGGCCTTCGTATTCCTACAGATGAAATTTTTAAATTGTAAATTTTTATTCAACTAAAATCATGGCAAATTTATCTTACAAACAATTTACACTGGGTATTGAAGAAGAATACATGGTGATTGACCCTGCAACAAGGGAACTTAAAAGCCACGACCAGAAAATAGTACACGAAGGACAAAAAGTTATTAAAGACAAAGTAAAAGCCGAAATGCACCAGGCCGTGGTGGAAGTAGGTACAGACATTTGCCAGGATATTGATGAAGCTTTTATTGATGTGGGCACGTTGCGTAAAACCATCAGCGGTATAGCCGAGGATCTGGGCCTTTGGGTGGGGGCCTCTGGTACGCATCCCTTTAGCCATTGGGAAAGCCAGTTGATAACCGAACACGTTCGTTATAACGAAATTGTAAACGAATTGCAGGAAGCTGCCCGCAGTAATCTTATTTTTGGGCTACATGTACACGTAGGTATGGAAAACCGGGAAATGGCCATTCACATTGCCAATTCGGCCCGGTATTTTTTACCGCACGTTTTTGCGTTAAGCACCAACTCCCCTTTTTGGGAAGGCAGAACAACCGGTTACAAATCTTTCCGCACAAAGGTTTTTGATAAATTTCCACGTACCGGTATTCCTGATTATTTTGATAGCATAGAAGCTTATGATAACTACATTAAGCTGCTGGTAAAAACAAATTGTATTGACAATGCTAAAAAAATATGGTGGGACCTCCGGGTGCATCCTTTCTTTAACACAGTTGAATTTAGAATTTGCGATGTACCCATGACGGTGCAGGAAACCATTACCATTGCTGCATTGTTTCAGGCCATTTGTGCCAAACTGTATAAACTGCGCAGCCAGAACCTGAATTTTATGATGTATTCGAGGGCTTTGCTAAATGAAAATAAATGGCGGGCAGGCCGCTATGGTATTGATGGCAGTATGATTGATTTTGGAAAAGAAATGGAAGTAAATACACGTGTATTGATTTATGAATTACTGGATTTTGTTGATGACGTTTTGCCAGAATTAGGCAGCCGCCACGCCATCAACAATGTACACAAAATGCTGGAACAGGGCACCGGTGCCGACAGGCAATTGGAAGTATTTGAAAAAAATAAAAGCCTGGTAGATGTGGTTGATTTAATACACAGCAGTTTTTTAAGTGGATTGTAATTAGAACGAATTATAGAAAGAAGAAAAGCTGCCAATTGGCAGCTTTTCTTCTTTAGTGACCTTTAGCAAAGTCCACACCTCCCTTCATTTGTTGTTATAATCAATCACTTTAATTATTGATTGAAATTATATTAACCTAAAAAAAATTATAAAGCCCTCTGCACTTTGTTAACATAATGCTCTGTTATATGGCACCAGCCTAATACTTAATATTACCACTTATTCTTTAAGGAAGCAGATCACAAAACCAAAATCCTACATTATTTTTTTGTGCTGATGAAGCCGATGGATCTGTAGTATTTTTCGGCGCCTCATATTCCCTGTATGTTTTTTCACCAATGGTAAAAGAGACAGGCTTTTTAAAAACGGGGCCATCAAAACAGAATGTATGGAACTCCCCGTTTTCGCCGCAGGGATCTACGCCGGGTGGCAGATCATTGATAAAGTTTTCATCAATGATACGGCCGGCAAAGGAAATATCCAGCAGGGCTGAGTTTATACAAACCAAAATGGCTTTAAAACCCAAACTAATAAATTCAGTTAGCAATTCCTTCGTGTCTTTTTTCCAGAGGGGAAAGATCGTTTTAATATTAAATGGGGCAAGCTGTTGTTCACGGTATTGTTTCAGGTCTTCTAAAAATATATCTCCGAAACCTGCGTATTCAAATCCTTTTTTCTGCAAGCCGGTCACCGCCTCACTCATGAGGGCTTCATATTCCTGCATGGATGGTTGTTCGGGTAATTCGATGGTACTGTTAGGAATGCCCAATGCATGTATTTGCTGTTGTAATAATTCCCTTCTCAGCCCATGCATACTTACCCTGTCATGATGGGTGTTTACAGAAGTAAGTAAATGTTCTACACTATATCTTTTATCCTGTAGCAGGTAATGTAATGCAAGGGCTGAGTCCTTGCCAGTACTCCAGTTGAAATATGTTTTCAGTTCATGCATGTATCTATTTTCAAAGCTGACTTTTTCGACCTGCCTGCTTAAATGTTTGGCATCTCAGTAAGCTACAAACATTTTCTATGGAAGCAACATGCTTCAACGGGTTTTAAGTTATTGTCAGTTAACTGTTCATGAAAGGCTTTCTGCTGTTGCTTTTATTGTTGCATCCAGGTCTTCCTTGGTAAGCGCATTATTTAAGAACCAGCTTTCGAAAGCTGATGGCGGCAAATAAATACCACGATTTAACATGGCATGAAAATATTTTTTAAACTGCTCATTATTTGCCGAAGCTGCTGTTGTAAAATCGGTAACCGGGTGATCACTGAAATGAATACTGATCATTGAACCAAACTGGTTGATGATAAAAGGCTGCCCCCATCCGCTTAAAACTTTATTCAAACCATCTTTTAAATAAATAGTTTTTTCTTCCAGCTCTTTATAAATGGATGGATTTGCTTTTAATGCCTTCAGCATGGTATAACCGGCAATCATGGCAATTGGGTTACCACTCAACGTTCCCGCCTGGTAAACATTTCCCAATGGTGCAATATGCTCCATGATCTTTCTTTTACCACCGAAGGCACCCACTGGCAATCCTCCGCCAATTACTTTTCCATAAGTAACCAGGTCTGCTTCTATCCCCAATTTTTCCTGTGCGCCGCCAGGAGCCAAACGAAAACCTGTCATTACCTCATCAAAAATGAAAACAATATTTTCTTCATCACAAATAGTTCTGAGCCCCTCTAAAAATCCGGGCTGCGGTAAGATACAACCCATGTTACCAGCTACCGGTTCAATAATTATTGCTGCAACCTGGCCTTTATTTTCAGCCACCAGTTTTTTTACTGCATCCAGGTTATTGTATGGTGCGTTTAAGGTATCGTTGGCAACACCGGCAGTAACACCGGGTACCGTTTGAATATCCAATGTTGCTACACCGCTTCCGGCCTTCACTAAAAAAGAATCGGCATGGCCGTGATAATTACCTTCAAACTTGATGATCTTATTTTTGCCGGTATAACCTCTTGCCAAACGAACAGCGCTCATGCAGGCTTCCGTACCGCTGCTTACCATTCTTACCAGGTCAACATTGGGCACCATGCTAATGATCAGTTCTGCCATTTCAATCTCCAACTCTGTTGGCGCCCCGTATGATGTTGAATAATTTGCGTATTCCTGTATGGCTTTTACCACCGGCTCATATGCATGGCCTAAAATCATGGGCCCCCATGATGCGATGTAGTCGATGTATTTATTGCCGTCGGCATCATATAAATAAGCGCCCTTAGCATGTTTCATAAATACAGGTGTGCCACCTACACTCTTAAAAGCCCTCACGGGAGAATTAACTCCACCGGGAATACTTTTTTGTGCTCTTTCAAATAAGGCTTTACTATTTTCAATTGTCATCATATCAATATTCAGTTTGTAAGTATAAAAATTCAATCCATCACTTTAGCCCATAAGCCTTACCGCATCTTTTGCAAAGTAAGTGGCAATAAGGTCTGCACCGGCTCTTTTGATGGAAGTTAATGTTTCCATAATCGCTTTATCCTCGTCAATCCAACCCATTTTGGCAGCAGCTTTTATCATGGCATATTCTCCGCTGATATTATACACACTCACCGGAACATGCACCGCATTTTTTACTTCTCTTACAATATCCAGGTAAGGCAGCCCGGGTTTTACCATTACAATATCTGCACCTTCTTCCACATCCATCAAAGCTTCCTTAACAGCTTCTATACGGTTGCAATAATCCATCTGGTATGTTTTTTTATCACCAAAGCCAGGGGCACTATCCAAAGCATCTCTGAACGGACCATAAAAGCAGGAAGCATATTTGGCACTGTAAGCCATGATACCGGTGTTGGTGAAATTATTTTCTTCCAATGCTTTTCTGATAGCACCAATACGTCCATCCATCATATCGCTGGGTGCTACAAAATCGGCTCCGGCCTGTGCATGGCTTACACTCATCTGCGCCAACACTTCAACCGTAGCATCATTTACAATTTGCCCGTTTTCTACAATGCCATCATGACCGTAAGAAGAAAAAGGGTCCAGGGCCACATCCGTCATGATGAGCATTTCGGGACAGGCATCTTTAATGGCCTTAATACTTCTTTGCATCAGTCCATCCAGATTAAGTGCCTCTGTTCCTTTATTATCTTTTAATTCGTCTTTTGATTTAACGAAAAGTAATACGCTTTTTAATCCCATGCTCCAGAGTTCTTTTACTTCTTTCACGGTGTTATCCAGGCTATGCCGGTAATAGTTTGGCATGGAAGCTATTTCCAGTTTAATGTTTTCTCCTTCTGTTATAAATAAAGGAACAATAAAATCATTTGGCGATAATATTGTTTCAGCCACCATGCTTCTTATAGCTGGCGACTGGCGTAAAATCCTGCTTCGTTTTTGTAAATACATAATTAAAAATTTAAACCCAGACCCTGGGTTGTAAGCAAGCCTGCAATAATTTATCTTCTTCGCTTCCCGGTTGCGGTTTATAATCATACTCAAACCTTACTGTTGGCGGTAAGCTCATTAATATACTTTCAATGCGACCGTTTGTTTTTAATCCAAATAATGTTCCCCGGTCGTGTACCAGGTTAAATTCTACATAGCGGCCTCTTCTTATTTCCTGCCAATGCTTG
>JANMBZ010000142.1:0-26353 GCA_031360765.1 Chitinophagaceae bacterium | reverse complement strand
GGGAGTGTTACCAGGGAAAAGATTAAAGATGGCACTGTGATTGGTGTAATGCCGGTGGGTAGTGGCTCTGTGGTGTTTTTTGCAGATGATCCGATCTTTAGAAATTTTTGGGAGAACGGAAAGCTGCTGATTGCCAATGCTGTTTTTTTGGCTGGGAATTAGGGGATGTTGCTTCGCAACATAGGGGTTGCCACTGAGGCACAGAAGCACAGAAAAGAAATTTGATGTTGCTTCGCAACATAGTGAGTTGCCACTGAGGCACAGAAGCACAGAAAAGAAAATTTATTTATGTCATACACAGATAATCAAACAGACTATCCGCTGCAGGATGACACAGAAAAAATAATTGGCCTTGCTATTGAAGTGCATAAGATTTTGGGGCCTGGTTTTTTGGAAATTGTTTATAAAGATGCATTGGAACATGAGTTGAATTTAAATGACCTTCTTTTTCGGCGAGAATTTGAATATCAGGTACCTTACAAAGAAATAATTTTAAAACATAAATTCTATGCCGACTTCGTCGTGTTTGATAAAGTAATAGTTGAAATAAAAGCAAAGCAAGGTGGAATAGCAGATGAAGATCTTGCTCAGGGAATTAATTATTTAAAAGTATCGGGCTGCAAAGTAGGGTTGGTATTAAATTTTGCAGCTTCCAAACTTCAAATTAAAAGAGTAGTATATTAAAATATGAAAAACAAATTTCTGTGCTTCCATGCCTCTGTGGCAAACTCCATTTTGAGTAAGCAAATCATTTCTGTGCTTCCGTGCCTCAGTGGCAAACTCCATTTTGCGTAAGCAAATCATTTTTGTGCTTCCGTGCCTCAGTGGCAAACCCAATTTGCGCAAGCAAATTCTCTTCTTATTTTTTGTGGCTTTCTTTTGCGAAGCAAAAGCACAAACTCCCAAATCATACACTTCTTCCGAAATTTTATTGCAGCTAAAAAAACTCAATGTACTCGGGTCTGTATTGTATGTAGCGGCTCATCCCGATGATGAGAACACCAGGCTTTTGGCTTACCTGGCTAATGAAAAATTATACCGCACCGGATATTTAAGTTTAACCCGTGGTGATGGCGGACAAAATTTAATTGGCGATGAACAGGGCGTTGACCTTGGTTTAATACGCACACAGGAATTACTGGCAGCCCGCCGTATTGATGGCGCTGAGCAGTTCTTCAGCCGTGCTTTTGATTTTGGATTTAGTAAAAGCCCCGAAGAAGCCATGAAGTTTTGGGGCCATGATAAAATTTTAAGTGATGTTGTTTGGGTTATACGCAAGTTTAGACCTGATGTAATTATAACCCGTTTTCCTACAACAGGCGAGGGCGGCCATGGCCACCACACAGCCTCTGCAATACTTGCTGGTGAAGCTTTTGATGCAGCCGCAGATTCAACAAAATTTCCGGAGCAACTGAAATATGTTTCGGTTTGGCAGGCAAAACGTTTGCTTTGGAACACATTTAATTTTGGCAGTACCAACACACAAAATGAAAATCAGTTTAAAATGGAGTGTGGCGATTATAATCCCATACTTGGTAAAAGTTATGGAGAAATTGCAGCTGCCAGCCGCAGTCAGCATAAAAGCCAGGGCTTTGGCGTACCAGCACAAAGAGGCAGTGTAATTGAATATTTAAAAACATTAAAAGGTACTGCACCGGTTAATGATTTGTTTGATGATGTTGATGTAAACTGGAGCAGAATAAATGAAGCATCTTTTACTAAAAGCATCAATAAGTTAATTGAAAAATTTGATGTGTCGCATCCGGAAAAAATGGTGCCGGTATTGGTTGACCTGTATAAAAAGTTAGAAATTTTGCCGGAAGATTACTGGAGAAATAAGAAACTGGAAGAAGTAAAAGGCCTGATTCAAAATTGCAGCGGTTTGTTTATGGATGCTACAACCAGCACCCAGTATGGGGTACAGGGAGATAGCCTTAAAATAAACCTGGTGGTTAATAACCGTACCGGTGCCAATATTTTAAGTGCCGATGCTTATTTAAATGATGATTATGTAATTTTTGATCAGCTCACAAAAAATAAAAATTCGGAAAAGAGTTATACCATGTTCATTCGGCCAACTGCTAAACTTACACAACCTTACTGGCTGCAAAGCCCCATGGAGAAAGGAAGTTTTAATGTAACCGATCAGCAGCAGATTGGTAAAGGTGAGAGTGATCCGATAAGTGTTATATTCAGTATGTTGATTGATGGAAAGGAATTTAAATTTACAAAACCGGTGCGGTATAAATTTACCGATCCGGTTAAGGGGGAGTTGTATCAGCCGGTGAATGTAATACCTGCTTTTTCGGTAAGCTCAATTCCTAAGCTTAGAATAAACAGAGGTTCCAGTGCATGGGAAATAAAATCTTTTAAGGAAAAGAATCTTTTCAGGAATTATGTAAAAATCTCTAATGGCTCTGTTTTAGGTTTTAGTAATGATGCAGTTCTTGTAAAGAATCAAACTATAAGAATTAATGGTTTGCTCATAGATCCTTTATTAGATAATAATGGGAAAGTTCGACCTAGCATCTTGCACGATACATTATTCCAGGAAAACGGGAGCCCTTATCTGGGACTTCATCAAATTCAGTATGATCACATTCCTTTTATCAGTTACACCCAACCTGAAGTTTTTACTACAAAAGATTTTGAACTAAAAACAGAAGGGAAAATTGTTGGCTACATTCCCGGTGCAGGAGACAAAGTGCCGGAAGCCTTAACTGCAATGGGTTACAAGGTTGTTATTTTAAAAGAGAATGATATCAAGGGGGATAACCTTAAACAGTTTGATGCCATTGTAACGGGTGTACGTGCATACAATACCAATGAGTGGATGAACAATGTATATGATGTACTGATGCAGTACGTAAAGGATGGCGGCGTGTTACTGGTGCAATATAATACCAGTAACCAGGTTGGCCCGGTAAAAGCAAAAATATCACCTTACCCTTTTAACATCAGCCGCAACCGTGTAACGGATGAAGAAGCAACAGTTAATTTTTTATTGCCCGATCATCCGGCATTAAATTATCCCAATAAAATAACGGCGAAAGATTTTGATGGCTGGATACAGGAGCGTAGTATTTATCATGCAGAAAAAATGGACACCGCTTACAAAGCAATATTGAGTATGAAAGACATGGGTGAAAAAGAACAGGATGGAAGTCTCATAATTGCAAACTATGGCAAAGGAAGATTTGTTTATACAGGTTTGGTTTTCTTTAGGGAATTACCGGCAGGTGTGCCGGGTGCTTACCGGTTGTTTGCGAATCTCATAGCCTCGCCTAAATCCCCTCCCGAGGAGGGGACTTTAAAGACCTCAAAATAAATAACTGTATGCTGAATAGTAAAAATGACGATCATCAGATTAAAACTCCGTAGGAGCGATAGATTGGTAGAAAAAATATAAGATAGATTGCTTAAAGTTCCGTAGAAACGGCAGTTCCGGCATAACATAATTAATGCTCAATAATGTGATACCGCACAAGAGTGCGACGCCAATAAAGCTAAATAGAATTACTAAAGTTTGGTTCAAAAAAATGCAAAACGAAAAATCATATTGGAATAAATGGTACCTGCTGGTATTTCTGTTTTTAGTACTGCAGATTATTATTTTCTATTTTATAACAAAATCTTTTAGTTAATACTCATGCCACATAAAAAAGAAACCAAAACTATTTTACTTTTAAAAGCTCCGCCAGCTGGCGGATTTGGCCGATGAGCGGTTTAGATTGGATCATATTAGTTGTTACCCTTTCGGGCATTATCTTTTACGGTATTTATAAAAGCCGTACTACTAAAAATTTAGATGGATATTTTTTAAGCAACCGGAGTTTGCCATGGTATTTGGTTTTGCTGAGCATCATGGGTACGCAGGCAAGTGCCATTACTTTTTTAACCGGTCCGGGGCAGGCTTACACCGATGGAATGCGCTTTGTGCAATATTATTTTGGTTTGCCGCTTGCAATGATTGTTATCAGCATTTTTTTTGTGCCGGTCTTCAACCGGTTAAAAGTTTATACTGCGTATGAATTTTTAGAACATCGTTTTGATGTTAAAACACGTACACTTACCTCTTTTCTTTTTTTACTGGCACGTGGCTTAAGCACCGGTATCAGCATTTTTGCACCATCCATAATTTTAAGTTCGCTGATGGGTTGGAATATTTATTACACCAACCTGGTGATGGGCGGTTTGCTCATCATTTACACCATGAGTGGCGGAGCCAAAGCGGTAGCACATACACAAAAGCTACAGATGATCATTGTGTTTATTAGTCTTTTTATTGTTGGATATTTAGCCGTTAAATTATTACCCGATGCCATTGGTTTTACAGAGGCATTGCACAAAAGCGGTGAACTGGGCAAAATGAACATCATCACAACAGGCTTTACTGAGAAGGGTTTCGACTGGCAGGATAAATACAATATCTGGAGTGGATTGATCGGCGGATTTTTTCTGTCGCTCAGTTATTTTGGTACCGATCACAGCCAGGTGGGCCGCTATCTTACCGCCAAAGATGTAAAAGAAAGCAGGGTTGGTTTGCTGATGAATGGTTTGGTAAAAGTGCCCATGCAGTTTTTTATTTTGTTACTGGGTATTTTGATTTTTTCGTTTTACCAATACAATAAAGGCCCTGTATATTTTGACCAGGTTACCGTGCAGCAGGCAAAACAAACGGTTAAAAAAGACTCGCTGATTTTGCTGGAGGCGCAATATGATAAGGCTTTTGCTTTACCTGATAAGCGTGAGGCAAACGCAATAAGAAAAACATTTGCAGGGGTAATGAAAAGAGCTTTGCCCAATGATGATCCCAAGGATACCAACTTTATTTTTCTTTGGTTTGTAAAAGAAAATTTGCCGGTAGGTTTGATAGGATTAATTTTTGCTGTTATTTTCCTGGCTTCGTGGGGAAGCATTGCGGCGGCATTAAATTCGCTGGCAGCAGTGTCTGTAATTGATTTTCATAAAAAATTCTTTGTAAAAAAAGAGACAGAGATAAGAGACTATCATATTTCTCAATGGTACACATTTGGCTGGGGTGTTTTCTGTATTATCATAGCAATGTTTGCACAAAATATAGGTAACAGTTTAATTGAGGCAGTTAATATTCTGGGCTCTCTTTTTTATGGTGTTATACTGGGAATATTTTTGGTTGCACTGGGCATAAAATTTATAAGAGGGCATGCTGTTTTTTATGCTGCTGTGGTTTCTGAGTTTTTGGTAATTCTTATTTACCAGCAAAAAATTGTTTCTTTTTTATGGTTGAATGCTATTGGGGCTATATTGGTTGTTGCATTGGCAGCTTTGTTTCAATTGATTTCAAGGCAAAAGCGGCGAGCCACCCCTGAAGGGTAACGCACCGCTTGTAAATTTGACAACTAAAATACCGGGTGAGCCACCTTTGAAGGGCTGACTCACCCGAAAAATTATTTCAAAGTCTTCTGTAAATCTTTATTCATTTTCACGTAATCATCATTTTTAGCAGCAGCAGCCAGTTCCATAGATTTTTTTGAACTCTCCATGGCACCAGCCATATCACCCATATCTTTTTGTATTTTGGCTTTGTAAATCCACATCCAGAATGCTTCTTTATTTTCGGCAATGGCTTTGGTTACATTATCCAATGCCATTGATAAATTTTTATCGTATTCGTTGTAAAACTGTGCGGCCTGCCAGTAAGGTTGTTTATCAGTTTTCATAGCAGCATCCAGCTGCATCCTTACTTTGTCTTTAAAATTAGCCATCAAAGGTATTGATACTGAAGTTTTTTCCCATTTAATATCCAATGAACATGTTTCTGGTTTTACATCCGAAAATTCTATGGTAAACGTTTCCAGTTTCTTTTTCATTTTCATAGGCTCAATTTTAAAACGTACAATGTCCTGCGTTTCTTTATAGCCATCTGTTCCCCAGTTATCCAATCCTTTGTTTAAAATTATTTCCCAGTTATAAATACCTGGAATGGTATATAACACATAAGTACCTGTATCAATTTTTTTGCCGCCAATTTCTACTGCTTCGCTAAAACTTAGCCTGGTAGCGGCATTGGCACCGGTGCGCCATAATTTGTTATAAGGTACGAGGTCGCCAAAAATTTTACGGTCCTTCATTGATGGTCGTGAGTAAATTAATTCGATGCTGCCGACACCAAAATCCTGTTTAACGGTTTGTGTAGGCGAGGGGGCAGGCATTTTTACCTGTGCAGTAGTTAGTAAAGCAAAGCAGGTAAATAAGATGGATGACAAGATTATTCTTTTCATGAAATAAATATTTTCATGAAAGTTACTGAAATAAAATCAGGTTATAGAAGCAGATTGTGCACGAATTATTAAAACTGCACCTTAATACTTGCTGAAGTTTTTTTACCTTTTTTGATCTTCCATTGCGGGCCTTCCTGTATAAGGCGTTTGGCAGCTTCATCATAATCAGTACCCAGCGATTTATTAACCCTTATATTAGATATGGTACCGTTTGCCTTTACATCAAAAGTTATTTCCACCTCACCATGGCGGTCGTTTTTTAAGGCCGATTCAGGTATATCAAGATTGTTGGCAACATAGGTATTGTAATTATCCCAGCCATCAGCCGGCTCAACATTAACAACCGAATCTTTTAAAAGTGTTGCTCTGCGTGTTTTAATATTACCGCTTATATCAGCGTTGCCAATAATTTTTCTACCTTTCAATGCAATTTCTTCTTCCTGTAAAATTATTTTTGCCGGCGACTGGTTATTGCGCAGCGTAAATATTTTAGGCTGGTAGCCAACCGACTTTACTTCTATATTTAAAATACTATCAGTAGAAACCAGGCGTACGATACCTTTGGCATCGGCATAGGTTCCAAAATTTTCTTTTTTAATGGAGATATTGGTGAAGGGTAGTGGCGAATTATCTGCAGCCACAACCTGGGCCGTAAAAAAATTATTAAGCAGGGCTTCTTTTTTAGCCGTTGATGGTGCCAGGCTTTTTTGGCGGGCAGCCAATGCTTCGGCATCATCGGCTTGTTTAGCAGCGGATCTATTTTTATCTGCATTTACTTCTTTAGCAACATTTGCATCTTCCATTGCAGCGGTGCTGTTTGCAGATGGAGCTTCTGCAGTTGCTATATCATTAATTGTTACTGAAGATGTAGCAGGTGCAGCAGGCTTAAGAACCGGCGCACCGGGTTCTAAAATAATATCCTTAGCACTGAGCTTTTCAATCTGTGCAACCGTTCCGGGAATTGCTTTTTTTTCTTCCTTACTTACCGTTGCATTTGGATTGAGTGATTGGGTAACTGAGCCAGCTGAGGGCACTTCAATCTTTACTATACTATCTTTAAAAACGGGCGTTATCTGTGCAATTTCGGGTTTGCCGGTTTCTACTTCTTTGTCTTTATTAAATATATAAGTAAGCGTAGCACCGATGCCGATAATAAATACTGCTGCTACCGCTTTCCACCAATTATTTTTGCTTTTGTGCAGCGGAATTACTTTGGCAACCGATCCTTTGCTGCTTATCTCTTCACGCAATGCAACCAACTGGTTGTTCCATTCTTTGTCTTTTACAGCTTCGTAACCTTCCATGGCTTCTGCCAAAAAAGGATCATCAAGCGCAGCTTTTTCAATGGCATGCATTTGTTGTGCACTCATATTGCCCGCCAGGTATTGTTCAATATCCTTTGCTGTGTAAATAATATTTTTTTCTTTATCGCTCATCAACGCTTAAATAATTAGTCTGTTATCCCTAAACCTCTAAACTCATAACTCCAAACTTCTCTCATCCATACAGTTTTTCAAATTCCGTTTTCCGTTTTGTATATAACTGCGAACTTTGTTCCACTCAAAACCGGTTATTTCTGCAATTTCGTTATAACATTTACTTTCCAGGTAAAACAGTTTTACAGTTTGCTGTTGTTCGCCGGGTAAAGTCTCCATACATTCCTCTAATTTCTTAAAATTTTCCTCTTTTTCCAAAGCCTCGCCATTCAGATGCGTTTTCTCTTCTGAATACATAAAAACCGGGTTGAATTCTGTGGTTTTTATATTTCGAGGGCTTCTCAACTGCATCAGGCAATAATTACGGGCCAAAACCTGCAGCCAGCCTTTAAAATTATCCACTTCATGTACCCTCAATTTAGTATTTAATTCACCAAAAATATCCATTACGGCATCTTTACTACGCTCAGTATCTTTAAAATATTTAAGGCATACACCAAAAACGAGGTCCATGTAGCGCAGGTACAAAGTGCTTAAATGCGTTATTTCGCCCGTGGCTTTAAAAGCTGCAAGCAACTCTTTGTCGGTGGATTTATCCGGAGATATGTTTTTTATAAATGCCAAAATGCCCCTAATCCGCCGCGGCGGAGAAATGATTGTGTTTTGTTATAAATTTTGTTACCAACATTTTTGCTTTGGTCATCATCGTTGCGTCGCACTCTTGTACGGCATACCAATATTCATCTTTAATTAAGTTATACCGACAATAAATCGATCTTCGCTTTATTCTTCCAGTTCCCTCTCCTTTGGAGTTCCTTGCAAAGGAACGAGCGTAGCTCATTGGGGTGAGGCCGCGGGTGTTTTACTCAAAATACACTTTCACTGTTTGATAAAAAAGCCTGCTGTTCATATACTGGCTTTGCTGCATTTGCTTTTCCGAAAAATTCTGCAGTCCCAGCAAACCTGCTGCATTTCCTTTGTTAATGGCAATCTCCAGGTAACCGGCTGAATTAAAGAGTGCCAGTTTTTCTCCTTCATTCACATCTGCATAGGTTTCACTAATCCGGTCAATTACTTCATCTCTTTTAAAAACTATTTTAAAGCTCCGGCCTTTGCGTTGTTCTTCAAATTCATCGTGGTGAATATTTACGATTACGTTTTCAAAATTATCAATAAAAATTATCTGCCCTTCAATATAATCACTGCCAAGCAGGGGTCTTAAAGGGTTTTTAACCTGAATTGAAACTCCTGCATCGCCAATTTCTTCCAGCATTTTTCCGCTATGTAACTCTGTAAATGCTTTTGCAAAAACAGCCGCACAATACAATGTATTTTTTTGTTGATTTTTATCCAACACCAGGGCCACAGTTTTTTGTGGCACTTCTTCCAGTATCATCGTTAATAATCCATTATCGGCGCAGCCAATAAAATGGCCATTGTGTTCGGCCAACAGCATGTGTTCGGGCTTTTCGTCAAATAAATTAACGAGTATTAAATGAAAAGTACCTGCCGGAAAATTTTTAATGGCATTGCGGCAAACATAAGCTGCCTGCGGATAATTAAATGGCGAAAGGTTGTGAGAAATATCTACTAACAAAAACTCCCTGCTTGTTTGTAATAATTGCCCTTTTACTGCACCAATCAGAAAATCCTGCTGGCCAATATCCGATGTAAGGGTTAGTAAAGGCATTTGTTTTGTTAATCCGTTAATTTGTTAATTAGTTAATCCGTAATACATTTATACAAGTTAACGTTTAAACGGATTAACGTTTAAACGGATTAACGGATTAACGTACCAATTCTCCATTTTTAAAGAAGAAGTTTTTTACCAGTCTGTCTGTTAAGGAGGGAAAAAAACGGTTCATAAAAACGGTTTGCTTTCCACGCAAAGTAAGTATCAGGGTTCTTTTTCTTTTTTCAACTGCCTGTAAAATATACCGGGCACATTTTTCGGAACTCATCATCTTTTTTTCATCCATCGGGCTTTCGCCCTGGGCTGTGCCTTTTTTATTGAGTGCTGATTTGCGTATGTTAGATGTTGTAAAACCGGGGCAAACCCACATTACATTTACACCACTGTCAATCATTTCACATCTCAGTGCTTCTAAAAAACCGGTAACTGCATATTTACTGGCAGAGTATCCGCTGCGGCCCGGTAAACCGCGGTAACCCGCAATAGAAGATACGCCGATGATGCTTCCTTTGCGTTGCATGATGGAAGCCAGGGCAAGTTTGGTACAATAAAGCGTTCCTTTAAAATTAATATCCATTACTTTTTCTATCACTTCTACTTCCAGATCTTTTACCAATGCCCTCATAGAAACGCCAGCGTTATTGATCAGGATATCAATACCACCAAAAAACTGAATGGTGCTTTCAATAAAGTTTTTACAATCGTTATAACTGCTAACATCGGCAACCATGGTATGCAGCGGCTTTCCGGAATGCAGTAACTGCAGATCGTATAATTTATCCTGGTTACGGGCACAGGTGGCAACTTTTGCGCCCAATGGAATCAGCATATCAACCAATGCTTTACCTATGCCATCGCTGCCACCGGTAATTACTACTACTTTGTTTTTAAAAAAATCCTGCATAAAAAAAGTTATTGACAAAAATAAGTGAGTTATTCCGCTGTTGGTAAAGAAATTATTAAGTTAATAGAAGATTTGGGGAAAAACTTTCAGTAAAAAATTTGCTGCAAAAGGTTTTTGCCTTATTTTTGCACTCCCATTAAAAAAAGGGTGTTTGAATTGGTAGCTCAGTTGGTAGAGCAATACACTTTTAATGTATGGGCCCAGGGTTCGAGTCCCTGCCAGTTCACAGAAAGCTTCCACTAAAATGGGAGCTTTTTTATTAGATGGCTTTTGTTTATATTTTATATTCAGAAAAAATTAATAAATATTATGTGGGTGCCTGTAAGGACATTCAGAGAAGATTACATGAACATAATATCGGGCATTCAATATTTACTAAAACAGGAATTCCCTGGCAATTGAAATTTCAAGAAGAATTTATAGACTTACCGGCTGCAAAAAAAAGGGAAACTGGAATAAAAAAAATGAAATCAAGAAAATATATAGAAAATTTGATTGGTAGCTAAGTTGGTAGAGCATCCCGATTTTATCGGGAGGGCCCAGGGTTCGAGTCCCTGCCAGTTCACAGAAAGACTTCAAGAGATTGAGGTCTTTTTTTATGTTGTTTAGTTTTTCTGGAATACCGGCTATTTCACAGAAAGACTTCAAGGGATTTGGGTCTTTTTTATGCTAATTTTATTTTCTACAATACCATCAAACTACATCCCCTCATATCACTGCTATCGCTTCTGCCCAACACTTCAAAACTTTCATTGGCGTGTAAGCGGCCAATATCATCGGTAGCAATAAAACTGCAACTGTGAATATTCGCCAGGTCAATTACATTTATAAGCCCTGTTCTGGATTTGTTTTGTGCAGCCGATGCGGTAATGATATGAAAAGGATCATCATCATCTCTCAATAAAATTTTCATCCATGCAGGGCAATGAAAAATGCCATCACCCTTAGAGTATGCCTGTGATAATAATTCCGTCATCCCATACTCTGAATGTACCAGGCTTACATCTAATTGTTTTTGTAAAATGGCATGCACTTGCTGGCGGGTAAGTTCTTCACGACGGCCCTTCATGCCACCGGTTTCCATAACTATGGTGTGGCGCAACTGCATGGGATATGCCTCTGCAAAATCGAGCAGGGCATAGGTAACGCCCATTAATAAAGTAGGTAATTTTAAAAGTTCATTATGTAAAATAGTGCTGTGCAGCTTTTCATGATCGTACAAATAAAAACCGCTTAATGGGTTGTTGCTCGCTTGCATTAATGCATCTGCCATCAGTACCAGTGAAGAATTTTTTCTTTCCAGGTAAGCCGGCAGCAGGCCCAGTATGCATTTATTTTGCGGATGGCCATAAAATTTTTCAAAGCAATTGGTAAAACTCTTTTTGTAGAGTTCAACATCTTTTACAAAATGCCTGCTGGGGATGGTTTGTGTGGTTCCGCTGCTTTCAAAAATTGTATCGGTTTCAAACCTGCCGGTTTTTACTTCATGCGTTTTAAAAAATGATATGGGCAGAAAAGGTATTTTATTGATGATGTCAATTGCATCTGCATTGATGTGTAAACTTTCGCAGAATTGCCTGTAAATAATATTGTTTTGATGCTGGAGTTTGAACAAGGCAATGGCCAGTTCGTTAAAATTATCGGGCCGGGCAGCGAAGATGCTGTTTTCAAAGTCCATATTTTTAACGCTTTGTTTCACCGGCAATCATTAAATTTGACATACAAAACACAAAGATGCGATACAGTTTACTATTTACCATAGCAATTTTATTTTTTACGGCCTGTAAAAAAGATAAATACACAACGGCTCCACAGATTACTTTTAAATCGTTTAAACCGGCTGAGGGCAGTAATTATAATACATTTGATGATCAACCTGTAATGATACTTGAAATTACCGATGCCGAAGGCGATCTTGGAAATCTTGGGACACCGGATATATCAAAGGCGTTTGTTAAAAATACACTTACCAATAAACTGGATTCTTTTAATTTTCCTGATCTCAGCAGCATCAGTAAATCGAACTTTAAAGCAACGATTGAAATAGGTTTAAAAAAAGTGATGGGAGGCCGGCCTACTTCTCCTACATTACCAAGGCCATACCAGGATAACTTGCATTTTGAAGTGTATGTTATTGATTTTGCAAAAAATAAAAGCAACGTAATTTTAACGGATAAAGATTTTATTTACTACACGCTTCCTTAATGAAATGGCTGCATTTCATCTTATCTCATTCTATTTTTATTGCCTTTTGTGCTGTGGCAATGGCATTTCAAACATCGTTGCTGCTTAATCTGTCTTTATCCATTTACCTGTACGGATTTATTTTTTTTGCAACGCTTTGCAGTTATAATTTTTACTGGATAATAAGCAAAGCCAGCTTTACACAATCGAATGCTTTTTACCTGCTTTTAAAGAAACAGATAACAGGGTTGCTGATTTTATTTTTATCCGCCATCGGCTTAATTTTTTGTTTAATTAAAAAGCCGTTGCCGATCGAATTAATTTTTACATCAGTACTGCTTACTTGTTTGTATGCATTGCCGCTATTGCCTTTACCGGCTTTTTATTTTATCCGCAGGGCGGGATTTCTAAAAACAGTATTGCTGGCCTTTACCTGGGCCTATGTAACCGTTTTTATTCCGCTGCAAAAAACATATTTGGTTTTAACAGGTGCCGATTATTTTATTTTTACACGGCGTTTTCTGTTTATGCTGATGCTCTGTATTATTTTTGATAACCGGGATAAAGCGGTAGATAAAATACGTGGCCTCCACAGCCTGGCAACCGATTTAAAACCTGCTCATCTTAAAATAATCATAGGCCTGATTTTTATAATTCTTTTTGGTACAAATTTTTTGTACTCCTATTATGGCATAACATTTTACCAATCAATAGCGCTGCATATTTCTACAGTAACTTTATTGGCGGTTTATTTTTTCTCAACCAAAAAACAGGGCTATCTGTTTTACTATTTCTTTGTTGATGGGATGATGTTATTTTCGGCATTAGCTACTTATATAGCCAGTATTTAAGTTGATTATTCTGGAAATTTGCTTCGCAAAATTAATGCAGTTTTGGCCACGGATTTGCACTGATAATCCGTGTAAATCTGTGTAATCCGTGGCCAAAAAAACTACAACGTAGTTTATAAATACTGTTTTTAGGATGCTTCTGACTAATTTTGCAGCAAATCATTCATTTTTATGGCAAAGGAAAAAAAAGTAAAAAGCATTCTTACCGATAATTCGTACAGTTTTTTAAAAAATTATATCAATAACCCGTCTCCAACCGGTTTTGAAAGTGGGGGACAAAAACTTTGGCTTGAATATCTGAAGCCTTATGTGGATACTACTTTTACTGATCCTTATGGAACAGCGGTTGGCGTTATAAATCCCGATGCACCTTTCAAAGTGGTGATAGAAGCTCATGCCGATGAAATAAGCTGGTTTGTAAATTATATTTCTCCCGAAGGATTGATTTATCTGAAACGAAACGGAGGTGTTGATCACCAGATTGCACCATCCATGCGTGTAATTATTCATGGGAAAAAAGGAGCAGTGAAAGCCGTGTTTGGCTGGCCGGCCATACATACCCGTATGAACAATACAGACAGTAAAGAAACACAACCAAAAGTTGAGAACCTTTTTTTAGATTGCGGTGCCCGCAATAAAAAAGAAGTGGAAGCCCTGGGCATACATATAGGTGCGGTGGCAACTTACGAAGATGGATACGAAGAAATTCATTACGATTATTTAATTGGCCGTGCCTTTGATAACCGCATTGGTGGTTTTATGATTGCCGAAGTGGCACGTTTGCTTAAAGAAAATAAAAAGAAATTGCCCTTTGGTTTGTATGTGGTAAATGCAGTGCAGGAAGAAATTGGCCTGCGTGGTGCAGAGATGATTGCACGCCGTATAAAACCTGATATCGCCATCATTACCGATGTTACCCACGATACTACCACACCTATGATTAACAAAATGATACAGGGAGAATGTAGCTGTGGTAAAGGCCCATCGCTTACTTACGGACCGGCAGTGCACAATAAATTACTGGATATTATTAAAGCAACCGCCGAAAAAAATAAGATTGATGTGCAGTTTAACACCGTTAGCCGAAGCACCGGAACCGATACTGATTCTTTTGCCTATGCCAATGATGGTTGTCCATCGGCTTTAATTTCAATTCCGTTACGTTATATGCATACAACGGTAGAAATGCTGCATAAATCGGATATAGAAAATACCATTAAACTGATGTATGAAACTTTACTGACTTTAACGCCTAAAACAAAGCTGAGTTATTTTTAAGTGGAGAAGTACTGAAACATTTAGTTGCTTTAATTGTTATTTAATATGCCTAAGGGATTGATAGCTTTTATTGTGGTAGCCTGTATTGCGCTGATGAGTATGGGTGTGATATTTATGAAAAAATCTGCTGATAATGCCCGAAAAAAATCGGATACCATTCTGGAGCAGTTTAAAACAGTTGATAAGGATTTGAAGCATATCAATGAAAGGCTTGATTCGATCAATAATTTGTATTTAGATTCATTGATAAAGGCCAACAAATAAAATTTTAATGGAAGACAGGTTTTCTAAATATTCAAAACTCTACTTACTAATATTTCTGCTGTTTCTTTGTGTACCTGTTTTGCTTGGGTTAATCGTTGCTGCTTTTTATGGCATTTCAAAATTGGTTTCCTCAACCGTTGCTGATATTACTTTTGGTTTGGGCGTTGTTTCACTTGCACCGGCTATATTTATGTCGGTTTATTTTATTTTTTTTAAGAGAACAAAAAAGCATCCGGTAAAAGCGATAAAAATTATCTCTCAGATTTTATTTGTTGCCGGCTTCTTACTCAGCTTAACGGTGCTGGTTTTTGACATGATTTTCTTCTTTACAAAATTCAATACAGATATTACGGGCTACTATGGCCTTGGTCTTACCTTTTTAGCAGGCAATGTAGCCATGCTTTTTTTAATTGCCATTGTACAGGCACTAACTACCAACAAAGAAGTGGATTGGATGGATAGGGAAAGATGAGTGGTTAAACGTGTGTGGCCACTATAGCACTCTTAATTTTTAAAACTTTTTTTGAATTGTAAGCCATCAATCGAACCAAGAGCATTCGTAGTGGCCTTACACAAAAATTCCCTCCCGGGAACGGGAAGGAATTTCTTTAACCCTTAAAACAACCAACATGAAACCTGTTGATAGCTTAACTAATTATATCTACGAATAAAGATTGCCCTTGGTTGTGTGTGAGTTAGATAATTTTATGTTAATCGGAAAAAGGTTTCAATACGCCCATTATTTTCATCTCCGGCTCCAGATATTTATCCACAAAGTAGTTTTCCCCCGTGTTTTTACTGTGATATTGTAAAAAAAATAATATTATATTTATCAATCGCAATTTATCATTAAAACCAATTTTATGCTAAAACTAAAAAGTGCATTGCTGCTTTTATTTATTTTAATTGCTGCCACAACCTTTGCACAGGTTGAAAGAGTTACCGAAAACGAGGCAGGCATTTCTAAAAGACTCCAACAGGAAATAGATATGACCAAAGACCCTGCATTGGGTATTGTGCCCAAAGGCAGGCTGGTGCAGGCTTACCAGTTGCGTAATCAACTTTTAAAAACAAATACCGTAAACAATTTACTAAGCTGGACAGAGCGTGGTCCCAACAGCGATGCTGTAGGTGCCAGTAACGGTAACAGCAGGCCGGGAAATGGTAAAACATCCGGCAGGGTAAGGGCTATTTGGGAAGACCTGGGCGATGCTACCGGTAAAACCGTTTGGGTTGGTGGTATTGATGGCGGACTTTGGAAAACAAATGATATTACCCTTAACCCGGCAACATGGAGCCCAATCAATGATTTTTTTGGTAACCTTGCTGTAGCCAGTATTTGTCAGGACCCTACCAATGTTAACATCATGTATTTTGGCACCGGCGAAAAAGCCATTAATGCTGATGCAGTTAGGGGAGCAGGCATCTGGTCAAGCTCGGATCATGGCGTTACCTGGGCCGTAATGCCCGGCACTGCAAGCTTCTGGAATGTGAGTAAAGTTGTATGCGATGCAAGTGGTAATCTATATGTGGGATGCAACTCAATCTCCAATACTTCGGGTTTGCAGCGATACACAAAAGCCACTGCCACCTGGACCAATATTACGCCAACAGGCCTTGATCCACGGGTGCCGGACATAGAATTAAGCAGTACCGGAAGATTGCATATAACCTGCGGATATTATAACACGGCTACAGCCAGTTCTGCCTATCGTTACACAGATAATCCTGCTACGGTAACGTCAGGTACATGGACATCGCCGGTTACTACTTTCACCACGCAATACAATGTTGACCTGGCAAGTAATGGCAACACATTATATGCATTGCCATCCAACTCCGCCTTTGAAGTACCTACTATTTTTAAATCAACGAATGGTGGTGCAAATTGGGCTGCTACTGCTGCTACACCGGCTTTTACCAGCGGACAATCGTGGTACAATATGGCGGTGGCAATTGATCCAAACAATGCCAACAATGTAATTGTTGGTGCGTTGGATTGCTATAAAACCACCAATGGCGGCACAAGTTGGACAAAAATAAGTGAGTGGGTTGGCACAACAGGCCAGTATGTGCATGCCGATCAGCAAATAATTACCTGGCGCAGCAACAACCAGGTTTTAATTGGTTGCGATGGAGGAGTGCATTACTCTGCCAACGGCGGTACAACCATTACAGATCGTAATGAGGGTTTACGGATAAAACAGTTTTATGCCGTTGCTGTTCATCCAACATCAACCAATTATTTTTTGGCGGGTGCACAGGATAATGGTGTACATCAGTTAAATACTGCAGGCCTGGGAGCTTCGGTAGAAGTTACCGGTGGCGATGGTGCTTTTGTGCATATAGATCAGGATCAGCCGCAGTTTCAATGGGGTTCTTATGTTCGCAATCAATACAGGAGAAGTACCAACAGCGGCTCTACATGGACGTCGGTAAACTTTTCTTCAACGGTTGGCCGCTTTATAAACCCAACCGATTATGATGATGCAGGCAATATTATGTATTGCAGCGGCAGTGCCAATACTTACCTGCGCTGGGCCAATGCACAATCGGGCAGTACATTCACATCAGTAACAATGAGTGGCTTAAATTCCGGAACCGTTTCGGCAATAAAAACTTCACCCTACACAGCCAACACCGTATTTTTTGCCGGTGGCGGAAGTGGTATTACTCCTTCCATCATTAAAGCAACTGCGGCTAATGCTACGCCGGTACTTACAAGCATCATAGGTGCAGGTATGACGACTGCCAGCACTAATATCAGTTGTATAGAATTGGGAACCACAGAACAAAACATAATAGTCGTATATTCAAACTACGGAGTAAACAATGTTTGGGTAACCAATAATGGCGGTACAAGCTGGGCAGCCGTTGATGGTAACTTACCTGATATGCCGGTGCGTTGGGCCATGTTTTATCCGGGAGATAATACCAGAGCAATTATTGCAACAGAAACCGGTATCTGGACTACCTCATTAATTAACGGTGCATCTACCATCTGGGATCCGGAAAGCGGTTTCCCAAATGTACGGGTAGATATGCTGCAATATCGTGCCAGCGATGGTTTACTAACTGCAGCCACACATGGCAGGGGATTGTTTACCTGCATCATCGGCGCAGCACCATCTTGCGGTAATGTTACCGGTTTAAATGCCTCCTCAATAACAACTACGGCTGCAACCCTTGGCTGGTCTGCATTAAGTGGTGCTTTAAATTACGATGTTGATTATAAATTAAATTCATCTGAAACCTGGATAAATGCTGCAACGGCCACAACCAGTTTATCGGTTGGGTTAACCGGCCTAACAGCTTCGTCGCTGTACGATTACAGGGTAAGAGCAAATTGTACAGGTGCAACCGGCGCTTATACCCAGGCTCAGTTTACAACGGCAGCCACACCAACCTGTAACACAGCCACCGGTTTAAGCAGCAGTGCTATCACATCAAACAGCGCCACTGTAAGCTGGGCAGCCGTAAGCGGCGGCACAAGTTATGATGTAGATTACAAACTGAACTCATCTACCACCTGGATAAATGCAGCAACGGCCACAACCTCAACTTCTGTTGCATTAAGTGGTTTGTCAGCAGCATCATTATACGATTGGAGGGTGAATGCAAATTGCAATGGCATTGGTTTAAGCAGCGGGTTTGTGCAGGCACAATTTACTACGGCTGCACCACCAACCTGTAATACAGCTACGGGTTTAACAACCAGTGCTATTACCGCCAACAGCGCAACAGTTAGCTGGAGTGCAGTAAGCGGTGCTACCAATTACGATGTTGGGTATAAATTAAATTCGGCATCAACCTGGACCACCGCAGCTACTGCAACAACCAGCCTTTCTGTTGCATTAAGCGGCTTAACAGCATCGTCACTATACGACTGGCGGGTGAATGCCAATTGCAATGGCGTTGGCCTCAGCAGCGGATTTGTACAGGCACAGTTTACAACGGCTGCTGCTCCAACTTGCCCCGGTATTTATGATGTAAGCACCAACGGAACTGCAAGCGGTGCCGCTACCATACCTTTTAACACAGATGTAAAAGGTTTAATTAGCCCTACGGGAGATAACGATTATTACAAATTTGTAATTACAACCGGCGGTACGGCAACCATTACTTTAAACACATTGCCTTTTGATTACGATCTTAAATTGTACAGCAGTAATGGTACTACGCAACTGGCCATATCACAAGCCGGCGGTACCACCAGCGAATCTATCAGCCGTACATATACAGTAGGCACTTACTATGCACATGTATATGGATACAACGGCGCAAATAGTGCTACTAATTGCTATACTTTAAAAGTGCAACTTGGTACTGCAACACAACAGGAGCTGCCTGTTACAGATAATTTAAAACTTACGATGAAGGTTTTCCCTAACCCGGTTGCAGATAAATTAACTGTGTATTTAACCGGCGATAACAGCCGCAAAAACCTGGTAATGTATAACGTTAACGGAAAAGTATTGTACTCACAACCGGTTACTGATATGTTTACTACATTGGATGTAAAGAAGATACCCGGTGGCGTTTATTATTTAAAACTAACCGATGCCGATGGTAATTTATTGCACAGCGAAAAATTTGTGAAGCAATAGATTTATAGTTATTGATAAAAAAATCCCGCTGCAAATTTTGTAGCGGGATTTTTTGTACGGTTTATGTTTTACGCCAGCGCCAGATCCAGCACTTGCAGCAAATTCTTTACATACTGAAACTTAGTACCTTTTATGTATTGTTGGTTTATCTCTTACACATATTTTTCGTTTTGCCAGCACATGATTATTTCTTTTAAACCTGCACGGCAGGCTACCAGCACTTTTTCTTTAATGCTATCAACATGAAAACTATTGATAGCTTAACTTACATTATTTACGTTTTTTGATGATATTGCTTGAGTGGAATTATTTTTTTGCTGGATATACCTACACTACTTTTGTTTTACAAAACCTCCCATTCATTTAACCATTCTTTCTATTTTACTTAACATTATTTTTCAACTTGTATATCTTATTTTGGTTTAAACTAAAACTAAATAAAATGAAAAAATTGTTATCTACGATCCTTCTTGTTTCACTATCTCATGTAATTATCTATGCACAGTCGCTGGTTCTTTTACCAAATGCCGGTGTACAAACTACCTCTTCAACAATTAGCGGCTTAAGCCCTTTTAGTTCTGTTAACAAACAATTTCAAACAAATGCAACTTTTGGCTTAAGAGGTTATTTAGATAATAAGAAAGGCAGAGGTTTATTTTTTGGAATACAATATGTTAATTCAGGCCTGAAATATAATTATATAATTGGAAACGAAGCAGGCTCTATGACAAGTAGCAGCAGTTTTCCCCGTGTAGAATTTGGTTATCAACTACTAAGTAAACAAGTTTATTTTAATAATATTTTAAATAATATAAATGCTAAAAAAAATAGTGGCTTATTTTTTCAAATACAACCAATGCTTGGTTTTGGGTATAATATTTTAAATAATAGTTCATCTGGTGGTAGTATTGGTTCGGGATCAGTTGAATTAAAAACTTATGGTGGCGCCCGTGCTAATTACTCATTATTGGCTGGCGCAAATATGTATTTTGGTAAAAATGATAGACAATGGTTTTTTATTTCAGTAATGAAAAACTGGAATTTTGGCAATAATTCAGATGTTGGCATCATAAAAAGCCAAAACAACGGTAGCACTTATCAAAGTAGTATAAAATCTTTGGGTTCGGGAAATGCTGTTACAATAGGTGTTCCTATTAAAATTAATTTTAGAAAGAGACGATAAGACTTTTTAAAAAAATCCCGCTGCAAATTTTGTAGCGGGATTTTTTGTACGGTTTATGTTTTATGCCAGCGCCAGATCCAACACTTGCAGCATATTCTTTACATAATGAAACTTAATGCCCTTAATGTATTGTGGGTTTATCTCTTCCACATCTTTTTCATTTTGCCAGCACATGATTATTTCTTTTAAACCGGCACGGCGGGCAGCCAATACTTTTTCTTTAATGCCACCAACCGGTAAAACCTGTCCACGTAAGGTTATTTCGCCAGTCATGGCCAGGTAAGGTTTTATTTTGCGGCCCGTAAAAGCACTTGCTAATGCACTCAGCATGGTAATGCCGGCGCTTGGGCCATCTTTGGGTGTTGCACCTTCGGGCACATGTATGTGAATGTCTTTTTTCTTGAAGAGGTCAGGAGCAATATCTACCTTTTTGCAATTTGCTTCCAGATAGGTGAGGGCCGTGCTTGCACTTTCCTTCATCACATTGCCCAGGTTGCCGGTAAGTTTTAACTCGCCCTTGCCTTCGCTCAGTTGAGTTTCAATAAAGAGAATATCGCCACCAACGTAAGTCCATGCCAGGCCAACTGCCACGCCGGGCATGTTGGCAATTTTGTAGAGGTCGTTGCTGTATCTTGGCTTGCCCAATATCTTTTCTACATCATTATTGGTGATGGTGGCTTTAAGTTTCCCTTTAGTTACCAGTTCTTTTGCCTGGTAGCGCATGATGCTGGCAAGCTGACGGTCGAGTTCCCGTACGCCACTTTCACGGGTGTAATCCTGAATAGTTTTTTCAAGTACCGTATCGCTCAATTTAAAACTGGCAGGTTTAAGGCCATGCATTTCCTGCTGCTTGGGTATTAAATGCCGCTTGGCTATTTCAATTTTCTCTTCCACAGCATAACCACTTAAATCAATGATTTCCAATCTATCACGTAATGGTGCTGGTATATTGCTTAAGTTATTTGCAGTGGCTATAAATAGTACTTTACTTAGGTCGTATTCCAGTTCTAAATAATTATCGTAAAAGGTATTGTTCTGCTCCGGGTCCAAAACTTCGAGCAAAGCAGATGATGGATCGCCCCGGTGATCGCTGCCAACTTTGTCAATCTCATCCAGTATCATTACCGGGTTGCTGGATTTTACCTTGCGTATTGATTGCAGGATACGGCCCGGCATGGCACCAATATATGTTTTACGGTGACCACGTATTTCACTCTCATCGTGTAAACCACCCAGGCTCACCCGTACATATTTACGTTGAATGGCAGCGGCAATACTTTTACCCAAGCTTGTTTTACCAATACCCGGAGGGCCCAAAAAGCAAAGTATTGGCGATTTCATATCGCCTTTCAGCTTTAAAACTGCCAGGTATTCTAAAATACGCTCCTTTATTTTCTGCATACCGTAGTGATCCAGATCCAGTATTTTCTTAGCCTTCTTCAGGTCGTAACTGTCTTCGGTATATTCATCCCAGGGCAGGTCAAGCATCAGATCGAGGTGATTGTACACAACCGAATAATCGGGTGTGGATGGGTGCATACGCTCCAGTTTCTCTGCTCCTTTGGTAAACATTTCCTTAGCTGCAGCAGGCCATTTTTTGTTTTCGGCCTTCTTCAACATGTCCTTTACTTCAGCCACATTATCGCCACCCAGTTCATCTTTAATAGCTTTCATTTGCTGCTGCAAAAAGTATTCACGCTGCTGTTTATCAAGCTCCGCACGGGTTTTATTGGTAACCTTGTTTTTAAGTTCGGTGTATTGCAACTCAGTCTGCATCAGGTTCATTAACAGTTCGGCACGGGCTTTAATGCTGCTTATTTCCAGCAGGCGTTGCTTTTCCTTAATATCACTGTTGAGGTTACTGCTAACAAAATGTATTAAAAAAGAGGGGTTCTCAATATTTTTTAAAATGATGGCCGCTTCGCTGGGAAGGTTGGGCGACAGGTTGATAATTTGTGCAGCCAGGTCCTTTATACTACCAATCATGGCATCAAAATCCGGATCGTCTTTTAAAACCTCATCGGTTAAAACGGTTATTTTAGCTTTAAAATAAGGGTCGTCGCTGGTAATTTCTTCAATCTTGCACCGCTTGCGGCCCTGTATAATGATAGTGGTTCCGCCATCGGGCATTTTTATCAGCTTGGCTATTTTGGCAACAGTGCCAATATCTTCCAAATCACTAACAGTTGGTTCTTCCACCGTACTGTCTTTTTGCGCTACTACGCCTATCAATTTGTCAGCCTTGTAAGCATCGGTTACTGCCTTAATACTCTTATCACGACCAACAGTGATGGGAATTACTACCCCGGGAAAAAGTACGGTATTTCTTAAAGCTAATAATGGAATAACATCCGGAATCGGTTGATCATCAGTTGTTCCATCATCATCTTCGTTAAGTGGAATCATGGGCATAAACTCCATTTCATCTTCCTGTCCCTGCAAATAAAATTTTTCGTTCATAAGTTTCTCAATATAGTCAAAATGTCAAAGCACAGCGTATGTTGTGGTTTTTTTGTGTGAGGTTGTATAGAGTCAATATTAATGCCGGAAACGGATTTTAGATTTAAGATTGACGATTTTAGATTTGAAATTATACAGATGGTCTGCGGTAAATATAAAATCTAAAATCTGAAATCTGAAATTCCCCATTACTTTTGCAGCACATGTACATTAATTGCACCGATAAAGAGCTGGAAATACTCCAAAAAATTGCCCTCGCCGCACAGGAACTTGATGTGCCCTGCTATTTGATTGGTGGTTTTGTAAGGGATAAGATTTTGGGAAGAAACACCAAAGACATGGATATTGTTTGCGTGGGAGATGGTATTGAACTGGCCGCAAAGGTTTCAGAAAAATTTAAGCCTATGCCCGAAGTGCATTTCTTTAAAAACTTTGGTACAGCTCAGATAAAGACTGAGGGACTTGAAATTGAGTTTGTAGGCGCCCGTAAAGAAAGCTACGATTTTAACAGCCGCAAACCCGCCGTTGAAAACGGAACTATTGAAGACGACCAAAACCGCCGAGATTTTACCATCAATGCCATGGCCATCAGCCTAAATAAAGATGATTATGGGCAATTGGTAGATCCTTTTAATGGTATTAAAGATCTCGAATTAAAGAATATTCAAACGCCGCTGGCACCGGCGCAAACTTTTAGCGATGATCCCTTGCGTATGATGAGGGCCATCCGTTTTGCATCGCAACTGAACTTTACCATACACCCACAAACTTTTGCCGCCATTGGCGAAAATGCCCACCGCATAAAAATTGTAAGTGGCGAACGTATTGCCGATGAACTAAACAAGATTTTGATGAGTGTGAAACCTTCGGTAGGTTTTGATCTGTTATATAAAAGTGGATTGCTTAAAATTATTTTTCCGCAGATGGTTGATTTGGCCGGTGCCGAATATATTGACGGCATGGGCCATAAAGATAATTTTTACCATACCATACAAGTGGTTGATAATATTGCCCAAAATACCAACGACCTCTGGCTACGCTGGGCTGCTGTGTTACACGATATTGCCAAGCCCGCTACCAAAAAGTTTGAAGAAGGCCATGGCTGGACGTTTCATGGCCATGAAGTAATTGGTGGCAGGATGGTACCTAAAATTTTTACGCAGTTAAAGCTGCCACAAAACGAAAAAATGAAGTTTGTGCGTAAGCTGGTTGAGTTGCATTTGCGGCCAATCAGTCTTACCAAAGAAAATATTACAGACAGTGCCATACGCCGCTTATTATTTGATGCCGGCGAAGATTTTGATGCTTTGATGACCTTATGTGCAGCCGACATTACCTCTAAAAACAAAACCAAAGTAAAACGTTTTTTAGAAAACTTTGAAATGGTAAAGCAGCGCTGTGCCGAGGTAGAAGAGAAAGATCACCTGCGCAACTGGCAGCCCCCCATTACCGGCGAAATGATAATGGAAACATTTAACCTGCCACCTAGCCGACCGGTGGGGGATTTAAAAAATGCCATTCGTGAAGCCATATTAGATGGCATAATACCCAATGAATACGAAGCAGCTCACAACTATATGCTACAAAAAGCCAAAGAGTTTGGAATTTCTGCTGTTAATTCCTAA
Source organism: Chitinophagaceae bacterium (assembly GCA_031360765.1). Taxonomy (GTDB): domain Bacteria; phylum Bacteroidota; class Bacteroidia; order Chitinophagales; family Chitinophagaceae; genus Ferruginibacter. Next base: position 1,605 of record JANMBZ010000142.1, on the reverse strand, counting down.
TTCTTAATTCTTAATTCTTAATTTTACCCCATGGCTATTTTACGTTTCAGAATTTATTGGGAAGATGATGACAGTGTTTACAGAGACATTGCAATTAAACACACACAAAGTTTTTTTGATCTGCACAGTACTATCTTAAAAAGTTTCGAATTTGACTCCAAGCACAAAGCAACTTTTTACCGCAGTAACGATAACTGGTTGCGTGGCCGTGAGATTTCGCTGGAGAAATACGATAAGGAATATAAGGCCGAGCCACTCATTATGGCCGATACACTTATGGGCAGCGAGATTACCAACCCCAACCAGAAATTTATTTACGAATACGATTTTAATAAGTTCTGGCATTTTATGGTAGAACTGATTACTGTTGATAAAGCAGCAAACAATAAACTTGTTTACCCATGCTGCATACGTACCGAGGGTATTGCACCTTCGCAATACGGCACCAAAGGACTGGTTGACAGCCGCCTGGCAGAAATGGAAGAAAAATACGACCTGCGGCCTGATGCCATGGCAGATGGTTTTAGCGAACAGGACGAAGATGGCGATAGTGTAGAGGCTGATGAAGAGGAAGCAACCGGGGATGGAGAGAATGATGGATTTTAAAACGTGAGTAGAGAGTGGTGAGACGTGAATGGAGCTTGCACTTTGAAGTGCTTTTCTCACCACTGAAGGCTTACCACTCACGATTGACTACTCACCACTCACGATAAAGAGTTCTTTACAAACTCAAAAATGCTCATGACAAAAACCTGCATCCTCATAGTTGGCCCAACTGCGGTTGGCAAAACGGCACTGGCTGTACAAACGGCACTTCATTTTAAAACAGAAATCATATCGGCCGATAGCCGCCAATGCTTTAAAGAATTAAATATTGGTGTTGCCAAGCCTTCGGCAGAAGAACTGGCGCAGGTAAAACATCATTTCATCAGTTCTCATTCTATAAAAGAAGAAATGAATGCTGCTATTTACGAGCAGTATGCACTGGCAAAAATTGATGAGCTTTTTAAAAAGCACGATGTGGTTGTAATGGTTGGTGGCACCGGTTTGTATGTAAAAACTTTTTGCCAGGGTCTGGATGAAGTACCGGTTGTGGATGAAAAGATCCGCAAAAAGATAAATGATGAGTTTGAATGGGAGGGTTTGGAATGGCTGCAGAAAGAAGTGGAAAAAACCGATCCGCTGTACTACGCCCAGGGCGAAATAAAAAACCCACACCGGTTGTTAAGAGCTTTGGAAGTAAAACTATCTACTGGTAAATCCATCATCGAATTTAGAACCCAGCAAAAAAAACAACGGCCCTTTAATATTATAAAAATTGGGTTAGAGCTGCCTAAAGAACAACTGTACAAACAAATCAACGGCAGGGTAGATGCCATGATGAAAGCTGGCTTTTTGGAGGAAGTGAAAAAGCTGGTACCCTACAAAAAACTAAATGCTTTACAAACCGTTGGCTATCGTGAATTGTTTGGTCACCTCATTGGCGATCTTTCATTAGAAGATGCAATTGAAGCCATTAAAATAAATACCCGCCAATACGCCAAGCGCCAGATGACCTGGTTTAAAAAAGATGAAGAAGTAATGTGGTGTGAGCCGGATTTTGAA
>JANMBZ010000121.1:0-6316 GCA_031360765.1 Chitinophagaceae bacterium | reverse complement strand
AGTTTTTATTTAGATTCTATCACAGTTAATTTTACTCCACGCCCTAATTTGGGTGCCGATAAAGCAGTAAGTGTGTGCATGGGTAACACCGTTAATCTAACTACACAATTTACAACTGCCGGTTTAACCACCAACTGGACTTTGGGGGGTAACGCAGTAGCAAATCCTGCAACAGTTTCCACTTCAGGCTTGTACCAATTAATTGCAACCAATAATAATGGTTGTGCGGATACGGCTACTGTAAATGTTACACTGAATGCTAAACCAAATTTAGGCAGCGACCTGGCTGTAGAAAAATGTACCGACAGTACAAAAAACTTAACTACATTATTTGTAACTGCAGGCTTAACCACAACCTGGACCCTAAGTGGAAATATCGTTACAAACCCTGCATCAGTAAGTTCTACAGGTGTTTACCAATTGATTGCAACAAATAGTTTTGGCTGCGCCGATACTGCATTGGTAACGCTTACAAACAACCAGCAATTGTGCCCGGTAAATCCGCCAGCACCAATACCCGAACAAATTACTTTCATGCCCACCGACAGACCTGTTACTGATATGCTTTCTGTATTGGTGGTAAGAAATACCGCTGTTAAAGTGGGACTTTCTGTATATAATTCAGCCGGACAAATTGTTTATAATTACAGTAATCAACAATCGGCTGGCGGGCAAACATACAGCATACCGATGAAGCGTTTAGGAAAAGGTGTTTACTACGTTACAGTTAACCTGAACGACAAAAAAGCTGTTACAAAAAAACTGGTTCATCAATAGAGATTATTTTTTAAAAACAGCCGTAAACATCGAGTCGGCTTTTTTATCATACCCTTTTAATAATTCCATCTGCAGCAATTGCAGGTGGAATTTTTCTTTTATAAAGTTTACCATGTATTCATTTTCATTTTTAAAAACAGAACAGGTGATGTAAATGAAGAAACCGCCCACCTGCAGATGCGGAATAACATTGCTTACAATTTGTTGCTGCATGGCCACATACACATCAATTGTTTTTCTTTTTAAATAATACAATTGTTCCGGTGTGCGGCTCCAGGTGCCGCTGCCGGTGCAGGGTGCATCGCAAATGAGGAGGTGGCAGCCAGCAATTAGCAGTTGGCGATTTACAGCATCCTGCGTATCGGCAGATGTGAGATCTGCAATAAATGATTTGTAGTTTTTAATGCCGGCTGTTTCAAATCTTTTTGCAAGGTTAGATAAAATACTTTCCCTGATATCGGAAACAGTTAATTCAATTTGCCCTTCTAAAATATCATAAGCCAAAATTGATTTGCCGCCACTGGCTGCGCAGCAATCCCAGACAGGTAAATGGTTACTGGTTTCCTGCTCTTTGCCTGCTGTTTCCTGTTTCTTGTTTCTTGTTTCTTGCTCCTTAATAAAGTTTAAAACCTGCTGCGAGTTATAATCCTGCACAACAACTTCTTTATCAATTTCCAGTATCGCATCAATCTTTGTGGCATTGGGTAATGCCAGGCAATCATCATGTGGCATATTAAAAGCAATGCCTGCATCCTGTAATTTTTTAAGAACGGTTTCTTTATTGCCCGGCCTTATGCGTAAAAACAAATCAGGCTGTGTAAAAAAAGAATTCCTGTAAAGTTCAGCGTCAATGCCATTACTCAATGCTTCTGCCCAGGGAAAAACATCTTCCATTGTAAACTCCGCTGCTATTGCTTTTTCAGCAAGTGGCTTTGCAATTATTTCATTCCACTCCGGTTTATGAAATTGTAAAAAATCACTGCTTTTATTTTCGCATAAAAATGTGGCTACAATTACTTTTTCTTCAACGGGTAATTGCGGTACAGCCTTACCAAGCCGGTAAAAATTATAACAGAGTGTGGCAATTTGTTTCCTGTCTTTGCCGCCATATTTTTTATGGGCGTTAAAATATTTTTTTAAGAATGCAGCAAAGGGTACATCGCCTTTGTATGAATCAATAATTGTTTTTGCAGAATTTAAATAGGAGTGATAACGCATGCTGCAGGATAAGAGGTTTGCATTTACATGATGTAAAAAAATATTTCCCACGAAGACACAAAGGCCACAAAGTTGTTATAAGCAATCTTAAAACTCCCTTCGTGCTCTTTGCGGCTTCGTGGGAATCTGATTTAAAATGCTTTTTTAGATCTTTACAATTCCAGTAAACTCTTCACGGGGTCTTTGCCAAACAGCATCAGGGCAGGGTTCTCCAGCAATTCCTTTACCCTTACTAAAAAACCTACCGACTCTCTGCCATCAATAATACGATGATCGTAACTGAGGGCAACATACATCATCGGTTTAATAACCACCTGTCCGTTTACGGCCATAGGTCTTTCTAAAATATTATGCATACCTAAAATGGCACTCTGCGGAATATTGATAATAGGCGTACTCATCATCGAACCAAAAACGCCACCGTTGGTGATGGTGAAAGTTCCACCGGTCATTTCTTCAATCGTTAATTTATTATCTTTTGCTTTGGTTGCAAGTTCTATCACCTTAGCTTCAATACCAGCCATGCTCAGGCTTTCAGCATTACGTATAACAGGTACCACCAGGCCCTTTGGAGCACTAACAGCAATGGAGATGTCACAATAATCGTGGTAAATAATATTTTCGCCATCAATATAAGCGTTCACCGATGGCCACTCCTGCAAAGCAAAAGTGCATGCCTTGGTAAAGAAACTCATAAAGCCCAGGTTAACACCGTGAAGCTCTTTAAATTTATCCTTATATTTTTTTCTCACCTCCATTATTGCACTCATATCCACTTCGTTAAACGTGGTGAGCATGGCGGTTGTATTTTTAGCTTCTACCAAACGCCTGCTAATGGTTTTACGCAGGTTGCTCATTTTTTGCTCACGTTCATTTCTTGCAAATAAAACAGTGCCGGGTTTTGTGCCAGGATTGTTCAATGCGTCCATTACATCCTGTTTCATAATTCTTCCGTTACTGCCCGATGCAGTTACAGCTTTTACATCCACTTTTTTATCAGCGATGATGGCAGCTGCAACAGGTGTTGCTTTTATATCCGTTTGGGGGTTGTTCTCTATGATCTGGGGTTGTGGTGCATTTTCCTTTTTGGGTTCTTCTTTTGGTTTTTCAGCAACAGGCATTTCTTCAGCAGGCTGTTCAGATCCCCCCTTGGGGGGCGGGGGGGCCGCATCTGTATCAATTGAGCAAACCACATCACCAATATTAAGGGTAGCGCCTTCCTGCGCAATAATTTTTATTATGCCTGCCTGCTCTGCATTTAATTCAAAAGTTGCTTTTTCGCTTTCTAACTCTGCAATTACTTCATCGCGGTTGGCATATTCACCATCTTTTTTATGCCATTTAACCAGCGTTACTTCACTAATGCTTTCACCTACGGTAGGTACTTTTATTTCAATTGCCATTTCTGTAATTTATAGTTGAGCAAATTTCGGTGAAAATAAAGGATTAATAAAATTGATTTCAGGAAAAAGGAGAGAGAAGCAATTTAAATATAACAACTGTTGACAGAAAAACAAAAACAGCCCTGTTTCCAAGCTGTTCATCAATCCCGATAGTTATCGGGAATAAAAACAAAAAATTAAGCTCCCAGGTAAGTGCGCAATAATTTGCAGCGTGATGCTGTGCGGAGTTTGGTAATAGCTTTATCCTTTATCTGCCGTACCCTTTCCCTGGTAAGGTTAAAGCGTTCACCAATATCTTCAAGGCTTAATGCGTGATCTACACCAATACCAAAAAAGAAACGTATCACATCTTTTTGCCGCTCTGTAAGGGTGCTTAACGATCTTTCGATCTCTGTTTTAAGCGAAGCACTAAATGCAAGTGCATCATCGGTTTTTTCGGCGTTGTGGTTGATAAGCACATCTATTAAAGTGCCGTCTTCACTATCAGATAATGGCTGATCCATACTTACATGCCTGGCCGAAATACCAAGGGAGGCTGCTATATCATCAACATCCATATCCAATAAAAAAGCAAGCTCCTCTGGCGTTGGCTCCCGCTCAAACTCCTGCTCCAGTTGTGAGTACGCTTTGCTTATGCGGTTGGTTAAACCTACTTTATTTAAAGGCAAACGTACAATTCTGGATTGCTCGGCCAAAGCCTGTAAAATGCTCTGGCGTATCCACCAAACGGCATACGATATAAATTTAAAACCACGGGTTTCATCAAAACGCTGTGCGGCTTTTATTAATCCAAGATTTCCTTCGTTGATAAGATCGGGTAATGTTAAACCCTGGTTCTGATATTGTTTAGCAACCGATACCACAAAGCGAAGATTTGCTTTTGTTAACTTTTCAAGTGATTGCTGGCAACCTTGTTTTATTTTAACGGCCAGTTTTACTTCCTCCTCCGGAGAAATTAAATCTACCTTACCAATCTCTTGCAGATATTTTTCCAAACTTTGACTTTCACGATTAGTGATAGACTTAGTGATTTTTAGCTGACGCATACTCATAAGCCAAAGATTTAAATTGGTTGTTTATGGAAAAAAGTGGGTTAAGAGTTTGTTAAAAACTTACAAAATTATTAACGTAATTTATACTATTTGGTATATGTTTCCAAAAAAAAAAATCTAAACCACTGGATTTCAGCTCCTTAAAAGCTATTTTGTTTAAACTTTAAACAAAATAACTAAACAAAAAAAAGTAAATAAATAATTTGTACTGCGAATTATTTTGTTATTATTGCATGAACAGAATGATTTAAATAAAAAGAATGAGTAAGAAAGTTTTATACACACTCGAATACCCTGTAAGATGCTCACCGGGAATTTTGTACGAATTTTTAAGAACGCCTGCCGGCATCCAGGAATGGTTTGCAGATAAGGTTGATGAACGTGACGGACAATTTAGTTTTTCGTGGAATGGAACTGAAGATAAAGCCGTATTGGTAGATAGCGAAGAAGACAAATTTGTACGCTTTCGCTGGGATTATATGGGTAAGGATGAATATTTTGAATGGCGCATTGATAAATCAGAAGTTACCAACCAAACCATTCTTGTAATCAGCGATTTTGCCGATAAAAAAGAAATTAAAGACCAGAGCCAGTTATGGGAATACCAGGTTAAAGATCTGTTTCACCGCCTGGGCAGTTAACTCTTTATCAGTTTAATCATCTCCGCAAAACTTTCATCAAGCATTGCCGGTATTGCAGCCCAAGTTTGCAATGGAAATTTTATGGCCAGTTTAATAAACGGTTTCTCAACTATTACACACTCCAGTTCATTTTTACTCAACTTATTTACTGCAGTGTAGTTATCAGCCTCAAAGTGATGCTGCCATTGATTTTCATTAATGCAGATAAAAATATCCTGCTTCAAAGATTTTATATTTTGAATTATGTGGGGTTGAAATTTTTCTTTAAAATCTCCCGATAAATGTAAAGTGATGCTAAAAAAATTTCCCCACCAGAACATGGTTCTTACTGCAAAAATATTATCGCCCTCAAAGCATCTTGGGTAATCGAGTAACAGGTATGGCAGTTGCAGGTAATTTTCGCCTTTGGCAATTTTTGCTGTTGATTGTACAACCGTACCAGGCAACCAGTTTTTTTCTTTTTCAATTATCTTTTTTTGTTGCTCACATACCTCGCCCAACAAATCATTAACGGTATCAATAATTTTACGTTTAGTTAAAATCCAGCCGGTATTACACACCAGTTGCTGTTCATCATCAGAAAGCATTAATTTTGAAACATCGTTCATAAGGCATCAAATTACTACAATTAATTTTTATTACAGCTCCTGCTTTGCATGATAAAGAAATTAGACAAACTTATTCTTAAATCTTTTATCGGGCCGTTCATCATAACGTTCTTCATCGCTTTTTTTGTGCTGATGATGCAGGGTTTGTGGAAATACCTGGATGACCTGGTAGGCAAGGGGCTCGATTTTGTTACCATCGGCAAATTTCTCTGGTATGTAAGTGCCTCCATGCTAACGCTGGCCATGCCCATCGCCATTCTCATTTCCTCCATTATGACTTTTGGTAACCTGGGCGAAAGTTTTGAACTCGTTGCCATTAAATCTGCGGGCATATCATTGCTGCGTTTTATGCGTCCACTTGTGTGGGTGGCTATTTTATTCTGCGGCATCACATTTATGTTTGCCAATTATGTGATACCATACGCCAACCTAAAATTTGTGGCCCTGTACAACGATATATTTTATAAGAAGCCCGCATTCGATCTGAAGGAAGGTGTATTTTTTACCTACCTACCCAACTATGCCATTAAAGCCGGAAAAAAAGATCCCGATGGAAAAACCATCCGTGATGTGTTGATATTCGACCAGACCAACCCTTTGCAAAACAATACCATTAT
>JANMBZ010000120.1:0-16472 GCA_031360765.1 Chitinophagaceae bacterium | reverse complement strand
TGGTTTTTAGAAAAAGCAACTGAGATAGGAGTAACAGAAATTATACCTCTTATTTGCAGCCGAACAGAAAAAACCGTTTTTAAGTTTGACCGGATGAAGAGTATTCTGGTAAGTGCCATGCTGCAAAGCCAGCAATGCTGGTTACCGGTGTTGCAGGAGCCAACAAAGTTTATTGAACTTGTAAAATCATCAATACAGCAGCAAAAATTTATTGCACATTGTATGGATGATGCTAAAAGAAGTTTATCTGATTTAAATAATGAATCGCTTTCTTCTAAAATTATTTTAATAGGCCCCGAGGGCGATTTTACAATGGATGAAATTGAATTGGCATTGAAGAATAATTTTAGTGCAGTAAGTCTTGGCAATACAAGATTACGAACAGAAACTGCCGGTATTGTAGCAGCAATATTACTTACCCAATATTGAATAAACAGGTAATTATTTTAAATCCATTTTCAAAGCTTTTATAACCGCTTCAGATGCAGAAGCAACGCCAATTTTTTATAAATATTTTTAACGTGGGTTCTAACCGTTTCGTAGCTTGTATTGGTAATTTGTGCAATCAGTTTGAGGTGATTGGCTTCTCTCATTAATTTTAAAATATCTTTTTCTTTTCGTGTAAGTCCGTAGTCGGTATGGTGGTTATACGGGTTATTTTTTGTTCTGCTATTTTGTATAATTTTCAGTAAAATTTGTTGTGTTTCATCAATTTTATTTTCTAAAAGATTCTTAATTTTTTCTAACGCAATGGCAGGCCCCTCACTAATATCTGCAATAGCATCAATGCCTTTATAAAGCGCTTCTGCCAGTTGAAATTCGTCGGGTATATTGTTAGTTAGCAACAGAACAGGACAGCCGGGTTGTTTATCATTTTCGCATAAAGCGTTATAGCTTACTGGATCTGCCAGAAGCAGTTTGGCAGCTTTATTAACAGCATCCCCATTGGCTGTAATTTCACAACAAGTATTTTTATCAGAAGCAAATTCAATGCTCCACTTAAGCGTTTCGGCTACAGCAATATTCTCATGAAGAATGTTTATCAGTATTTTCATAATTAATAATAGCCGCTGCTTTTTGCTTCATCAATAACATCAGCGAGTAAATCTTTAAGGCCAGTAATATTTCTACTTACCCATGCTGCTGTAAATATCCTTAACTTATCTGTTAATACGGGCGGCAGTTTTTTAGCCTTGGGATGTAGTAGAAAAAAAATGTATTTGCCTGCTTCCTGCAAATCATTTTTTTGCAAAAGTGCATCCAGTAAGGGAAAAACGGAAAGGTAATATAACACACTTGATTTCATCAAAAATTCAAATGACTTTCTTGCATAATCTTCAGCATACAACCAGTTTTTTCTGGTTGCATAAACCCAGGCCATGTTGGCGGTGGAAATGGCGTGGTATACTTTATTACCTGTTTTCTCGGCTTTTTCAATAGTCATTTTACTCCAAAGCTCTGTCATGGATACATTGTTCTGCATACGATATCCAATAGCCATGTATGTGTAACAAATCATCAGAAATCCATAATTTTTTTCTCCCAGTATCTCAATAGCTTCAGTAAAGAATTTTCTCGATTCTGCAATTTCTTCTCTCCAAAAATGCACAAAACCGCATCCCGTAACCGCCATGGCAATGGTGGATGAATCGCCGGTTTGTTTTGCCAGGTGCATATAAAACTGGCAATGAGAAACAGCTTCTTCAGGCAACTGGTACCAGCGATACTTCAATAAAAAATGAAGGGATACAGCAAAATAAAAATCAATTTTCTGATTAGGTTCTTCTACTTCTGAAAACAACGTTCTTAACTCTTTTACACATTCTTCTACTTTTTCGGGTTGAAGGCAGAAATAAAAAGCAGTGCAGCATTGAATAAGAATGTGAAAGTATTCTGTTCTGTCCTGTTGAGATTTAAGCGGAGTTTTGCGTATTACCTGTAATGCAATTTCTGCATTTGCTGCGGCACTTTCATGATCCCGCTGGTTGAGAAAAGATTGCGTGATCTTTCTTAAGCACATGGCCTGGTAATGAAAAGCCTGATCTGTTTGTGCCAGCTCATTCCATAAAATACGGCTTTTATCATGCAGCCCGTTTTGTTCCAGAAGATCTGCAAGTATTTCTTTTAATTTAATTTTTTCAGCGGGTTTTTTTGCGTTGGCGAGATGCTTTTCAGCAATCTGTAATTGTTCCTGATCAGAATTTTTTAAATGAGATATGTCTGTATTTATCACTTCCAAATTTATCTGTTTTTTTTAATAAACACCGCTACCTCAATTGCGGTATTGTTCTGAGGTTTTACAGTTTTTACTTTTGATAAAAATCTACATTATGAATATAGGAATTTTAGGAACCGGGATTGTTGGCCAGACATTGGGCAGCGGTTTTGTAGCCAATGGCCATAAAGTAATGATAGGAGGCAGGGAGGCTGCCGGTATTAATGCTGTTAAATGGGCTGAAACCAATAATGCCCTGCAGGGCACATTTTCTGAAGTTGCTGCATTTGCCGACCTGCTGTTTAATTGTACAATGGGCATTTTTTCTTTGGATGCGCTGAAATTGGCAGGTGAGGAGAATCTCAGGAATAAAATTTTAATTGATGTGGCAAATCCTATTGATTTTTCAAGAGGTATGCCTCCCAGGCTAACCATTGGCAATGATAATTCTTTGGGAGAAGAGATACAAAAATTGCTACCGGAAACTAAAGTGGTGAAGGCACTCAATACAATTAATTATGAACTGATGGTGAATCCTGATCAATTGAATAACGGCAATATTGATTTGTTTATTTGTGGTAATGACGAGGCAGCAAAAATAACCGTAACGGAGTTGCTGGTTAAGGAGTTTGCATGGAAAAGAGAATGTATAGTAGACCTGGGAGAGATAAAGCATGCCAGGAGTTCTGAAGCGATGCTGGCTTTTCTTATCAGCCTTACTATGAAGTATGGGACTTTTAGAAATGGAATTAAAATACACAGGTGTTAATTTCAAAAATTCCGAGATGAAGCGATTAATTTTATGTATTGCAGGAACACTGTTTGTGGTAACAGCTTTGGCCCAATCCTTTTCTATCAATGTGGATGGCAGCACAGCTAACGTATCCGCTATGCTTGATGTAAAAAGTACAACTAAAGGAATGCTGATACCACGCATGAGCAAGACAGAAAAAAATGCTATTGTATCTCCTGCAACGGGATTATTAATTTTTCAAAATGCACCTGACAGTATTGGTTTTCATTATTACGATGGTGCAGCCTGGGTTTGGCTGGAGGTATTGGGAAATGCAGGATGGAAAACGAAAGGTAATGCAGGTACGGACACTGCAATAAATTTTATAGGCACTACTAATAATATGCCGCTGCGTTTTAAGCAAAATGGAATTTACATGGCACAATGGGATTTGAATAAAGGCAACTATTATATAGGTGAAGGAGCAGGTAAAACAAAATTAAGTACCGTAACAGGAAATATTGCTATAGGAGATAGCGCATTTTCATTTCCAATAACAAATTCTGGTACAAGCAATAATATTGCAATTGGTTTTAAAGCTTTGAAAAGTCACAAAACCTATCAGAATGGTAATATAGCAATTGGTGCCTTTGCGCTGGAAAACGACACATCAAATGCAGGTATATTCAATAATCATGCTGTTGGTTTTAAAGCAATGCAGCAAATGAAAAATGGCCAATTAAATTGTGCATTTGGTACCGAAGTTTATGATGCAGCTATTTTTGGAAGTGGCAATACTGTAATTGGTGGCAGGGGGTTACATACTCTAAACTCGGGTAACGACAATACGTCTTTAGGCATATTCACTGCTACATTGCTCACTACAGGTAATGGGAATACTTTTATAGGGGCAAGAACCGGAACCTCAATTACCACAAATTTAATTAATGCTACTGCTATAGGTTATAAAGCACAGGTTGATACAAGTAATGCGATGGTTTTGGGCAGTATTAATGGAGTTAATGGAGCTACAAGCAATACTAATGTAGGTATTGGCTGCACCACACCTAAATCTTTATTACATATTGCTGCTACCGGTGTAAATGCAGCAAGCAGTTATTATTTTCCCGAAAATAATCTGATTGTAGAAGATACCAGTTTTAATGCTACTCCCGGTACCATAACCAATGCTGTTCATGTAATTGCCAACGATAATGATGCATCGGCTATAATAGGAGGTTCCAAACAAAACCCGCTTACATCTTCTATTGTAATGCGTAATAACGACAGGAGTTTACGATTTGTTACAAATGCTACTAATGCGAATGGTGTTACAGCAGATATGATCATAGACAGCACAGGCAAGGTTGGTATAGGATTTACCAATCCTTCAACATCCTTAGGCATTAACGGGGCGGTTACTTATGTGCAGGATAATACAAACATCGCCAACGCAGCCACTACAACAGTAACCGTAGGCAACCGCACTTTTTTCAGGATAAGCAGCGATGCAGCGCCAGCATCGAGAAAGCTGGCTTTAAGTAATGGGTTGTTTACCGGTCAGATGCTGATAATACAATGTATAGCTGCAGGCGTGAATGGTTTTAGAATAGATGATGCCGATGCGAATATTGATATTGCGGGAGCCACCCTCAGCTTGCTTGTAAACGATAGCATTACTTTTATTTGGGATGGTAACGAATGGATAGAATTGCATAGAAGCGATAACTAAAATATTTTTTCCGGTCGGTAATTTTATTCTCTTGTTTCTTTAAGTTCCACATCTTCGTCTTCATTATCTTCAAGTTGTGGTTCGTTCAGTTGAACTATCCTGCGTTTTTTTGCTTTCTTCATCATTACAATGTTGAGTACTTCTACTAAAAATGAAAATGCCATACCAAAATATACATAGTTTTTTAAATGCAGATCGTGGGCTTTTTCGGCATCCCATCCTTCTATTACCAATGTTAAACCAATCATCACTAAAAATGAAAGTGCCAGCATTTTTAAGGACGGATGTTTGTGAATAAATGCAGATATTTTGGGGCTGAACATGAACATGATGAACATGGCAATTACAACAGCAGCGATCATAATTTCAACATGTTCTGCTGTGCCGCCTGCGGTAATAATACTGTCGAAAGAGAATACAATATCTATCAGCATGATCTGCACCACAGCTTTGTTTAAAGTAAGTTTTGGTTTGTTGGCACCCTGCAAACTTTCATCTTCACCTTCCAGTTTGTGATGTATTTCCCGTACTGTTTTATAAATAAGAAATAAGCCGCCGGCAAGCATTACCAGGCTAGCCAGGTCGAATCCCTTACCGAATAAAGTGAACACCGGTTTGCCTTTTTGTGATAATAACCAACCCAAACCCATCAGTAATAAACTTCGGGAAATGATACCGGTTATCATCCAGATACGCCTGGCTTTTTTTTCTTTTGAATTGGGTAAGCGGTTAATGATAATGCTGACGAATATTACATTGTCAATACCCAAAACAACTTCTAACAAAACCAGTACAAAAAAACTGATTATACTTTCTGATGTAAATAAATAATCCATGGTGTATTTAATATTGAAAATTTAATATTGAATATTGTTGATCTCTTTGCAAATGTTTTTTACAATGGCCGGCCCTTCGTAAATAAAGCCGGTCCAAACCTGCACCAGCGATGCACCAGCATCTAACTTTACTTTTGCATCGGCGCCGGTAAATATACCCCCACTTGCAATGATTGGTATTTTTCCGCCGGTTTTTTCATGAATATATTTTACCATTTCGGTGCTTCTTTCTTTAACAGGCAAGCCACTTAAACCACCAGCACCAATCTTTGTGAGTAGTGAGTGGTGAGTGGTGAGTTTATCTCTGCTGATGGTAGTGTTTGATGCTACCAAGCCGTCTAATTTTATTTCCAAAGCCAAATCAATTACATCATCAATTTGTTCAGTGGTAAGGTCTGGAGCAATTTTTAGTAAGATTGGTTTTGGTCCTGAGCCCGTCGAAGGATTGAATTTTGAATTTAGACTTTGCAGATTTGTCAAAATCTTATGCAGCGCATCCTTCTCCTGCAATTCCCTTAAGCCCGGCGTGTTTGGGCTGCTTACATTTACTACAAAATAATCTACATAATCGTGGAGCGCTAAAAAACATTTTTCGTAGTCCTTCCAGGCATCTTCATTTGGGGTAATTTTATTTTTACCGATATTGCCACCGATAATAAGTCGTGAGTGGTGAGTCGTGAGTGGTGAGTTTGGCAACTCACGACTCACCACTGACCACTGACGTTGCTGCCAGGATTGTAACCTTTTCGCTACCGCTTCAACCCCATCATTATTAAAACCCATGCGGTTGATGAGTGCTTTATCTTTTGGCAGGCGGAATAAACGGGGTTTTTCGTTTCCGGCTTGTGGCAGGGGAGTTACGGTTCCAATTTCTACAAAGCCAAAACCAAGGGCTTCCAGTTCGTTTAAATATTTTGCATTTTTATCGAACCCTGCTCCCAAGCCAACCCTGTTTGCAAATTTGATATTTAGGAATTCATAAATTTTGTCCCCTTGCGGCTTGAAGCTTGAAGCTATGATTTTTTTTATGCCTGGAATCCTGCACAAAAATTTCAATCCATTCATCGAAAAATAGTGAACCCATTCAGGATCAAAACAAAATAAAATTGAACGGAGAAGCTTGTACATCGTGGCAAAAATAAGTTAACACAATCAGTTTTTTGTTTTCAGGTAGAAATTATAACTTTGATATATAAAGTTGCATAAACAACTAAATTTAAAACAACATAATAAAAGCTCAATAAAGTTAATAATGTACAAGAGTGCGACGCCAATGAAGATGATTAGCGGTTTGCAGTCTGGTTCAAAAAAAAATAAAAAATCATGCAGGAAGCATACATAGTAGCAGGATACAGAACAGCCATTACCAAAAGTAAAAAAGGTGGATTTCGTTTTTACAGGCCCGATGACCTGGCAGTAGATGTGATTAAAGGTTTGCTGGCAAGCGTACCGCAGCTTGATGTAAAACGTATTGACGATGTAATTGTAGGTAACGCTGTACCCGAAGCTGAGCAAGGGTTACAGGTAGGCCGCATGATTTCGGCAAGGGCAGTTGGCATACATGCACCGGGCATAACCATTAACCGGTATTGCGCCAGCGGACTGGAAAGTATTGCCATGGCTACAGCTAAAATAAGAAGTGGTATGGCCGAATGTATTATTGCAGGCGGTACCGAAAGTATGAGCCTGGTGCCAACTGCAGGATGGAAAGTCGTACCATCTTTTACCATAGCAGAAACTGAACCTGATTATTATTTGGGTATGGGTTTAACTGCAGAAGCGGTTGCCAAAGAATACAATGTTAGCCGGGAAGACCAGGATGCATTTAGCTATAATAGCCATGTAAAAGCAGGTAATGCCATTAAGGAAGGATATTTTAAATCGGGTATTTTACCCATGACTGTAAATGAAGTTTACTTAGATGCCAAAGGAAAAAAACAAAAACGTGAATATATAGTTGATACCGATGAAGGTGTACGTGCCGATACATCGCCGGAAGGACTGTCAAAACTAAAACCTGCATTTGCTTTGGGTGGATCTGTTACTGCCGGTAACTCATCTCAAACAAGCGATGGCGCAGCTTTTGTAATTGTAATGGGAGAGAAGATGGTGAACGAGCTGGGATTAAAGCCTATTGCACGTTTGGTGAATTGTGCCAGTGCCGGGGTGCACCCACGTATTATGGGTGTTGGCCCGGTTGAAGCCGTACCAAAGGTTTTAAAACAAGCCGGTATGACGCTTGGCCAGATTGATTTATTTGAATTGAATGAAGCCTTTGCCTCCCAGGCTTTGGCGGTAATAAGAACATTGGAATTGAATCCTGACATTGTAAATATTAACGGCGGTGCCATTGCATTGGGCCATCCGTTGGGTTGCACCGGTTGCAAACTTACAATACAACTTGCCAATGATATGAAAAGGTTAAACAAAAAATATGGTATTGTAACCGCCTGTGTTGGTGGCGGGCAGGGCATTGCAGGAATTATTGAAAATATCCAATAATTTATATAACTTTAAATCTGAAAAATAAATAACACCTGGCAGCTTTAACCCCAGGTGTGGAATCCAATACATTTATTTTCATCCCTAATTAAACTATTCTAAGGAAATTTAGTCGTAACTGATTTTATATACAAGTCACCAAAAAAATTGCTATGGACAGAAGAGATTTTCTTACAGCAGGCAAAATTAAAAAGAATGCACCTGCTACACCAATAGCCTTTCAGTCTTTATCGCCTGCGGCACGTACCTTAAGTGGTATTAATCCATACACGGGTCCCTGGGGAACCAATGAAGTGATTCATCTTTTAAAGCGAACCATGTTTGGTGCTAAAAAAACCGATGTGGATTATTTTGCAGGCCGTACGTTAAACCAAACTGTTGATGAATTGCTGAACCCAACAGCACCAAATCCTGCCCCTCCGGTTAAGGAATATACCACATCTACCCAACCTGGTACACCTGATGCAAATATTGCACAGGGCAGTACGTGGATAAATGATATTAATAATGATGGCACTGTGCAAAGCCAGCGCAGAGGATCTTACAAAAAATGGTGGACAGGTGTTATGCTTAACCAGGACCGAAGCATCCGGGAAAAAATGATTTTTTTGTGGACCGATCATTTTGGCAATGAATCGGGCGATGTAGGAAATACCAACTGGATTTATAAACAGCACACAACTATCCGTCAAAATTGTCTGGGTAATTTTAAACAAATGGTGAGGGATATGACGGTGGATATGGCTATGCTTCGTTATTTAAACGGTTACTTAAACACAGCTACAGCACCCGATGAAAACTATGGAAGGGAATTACAGGAACTTTTTACTTTGGGCAAAGGAAAAGACAGCCAATATACTGAGCAGGATGTAAAAGAAGCTGCAAAAGTTTTAACTGGATGGCAGGTTAACGGTACAACTTATCAAACCGTTTTTACTTCTTCCAGGCATAGCACAGTCAATAAAACCTTTTCTTCTTTTTATAATAATACGGTAATTACCGGAAGAACTGGCGCTACCGCAGGCGATCTGGAGCTGAATGATTTACTGAATATGATCTTTGCACAAAATGAAGTGGCCAAGTTCATTGTACGCAAATTTTACCGCTGGTTTGTTTATTACGATATTGATGCTGCTACCGAAGCAAATGTAATTACGCCGCTGGCTGATATTTTCCGCAGCAATAATTATGATATTAAACCTGTTTTAACAGCCTTGTTTAAAAGCGAACATTTTTACGATGTACTCAACCAGGGTTGTATCATAAAAACACCATTAGATATTGTAATAGGATCAATGCGTGAATACAACGTAAGTATGCCGCCTGCCAGCGATTGGGATACCAGTTACGGGCACTGGAATACTTTGTACTCTTTTATGTTATTCATGGGCGTGAATTTACATGACCCGCCAAATGTAGCTGGTATGCCGGCCTATTATCAGGAGCCTTTGTTTCATGAAATTTGGATCACTACCGATTCTTTACCTAAACGAAATCAGTTTACTGATGTGATGACCAACAGCGGTTATTCAAGAAATGGTTTCAGGATGCAGTTTGATTTTGTAGCTTTTGCAAAAACATTATCAAACCCCGGTAATCCAAATGATTTGATTGAAGATGCAGTGAAATATTTATACCGGTTGAATTTATCGCCGCAGGTAAAACAGCAAATGAAAACGCAGATGCTTTTAACCGGGCAGCAGTACGACTACTACTGGACTAATGCATGGACTACCTATATAGCAAGCCCTACCACTGCTAATTTTAATATTGTAAACGTAAGAATAAGAGACCTGTTCAGGTATTTGATGAACTTAAGCGAATATCAATTGAGTTGATACGTGAGTGGTGAGTAATGAGACGTGAGTTGAGCACATGTTGCCTCACGACTCACAATTCACGAAAAAATACTTTTTCTGTTATAAAAACATAAACATGAAACGTAGAGAATTTTTAGGAAAATCGGCAGCAATTACAATACCTGCAATCATCAGTGGTTATGCTGTAAAAGCATTGAACGAAAATTCGCCATTGGTACAGGCATTAATGGGTGGTGGTACTACAGATACCGACCATGTACTTGTAATTATTCAGCTATCCGGTGGTAATGATGGTTTAAACATGGTTATTCCCATTAGTACCTATAGCCTGTATAATGCAGCACGTACAAATATTGCCATTCCCGAAAATAAAATTTTAAAATTAAATGGTTATGCAAACACTGGCCTGCATCCAAGTATGACCGGTTTACAAACCATGTACAACGAAAGCAAATTAAAAGTGATACAGGCCGTGGGTTATCCGCAACCTAATTTTTCTCACTTCAGGGCAACAGATATCTGGATGACATCCAGTAACAGCAACCAGGAAGTATATACAGGCTGGGCCGGCCGTTATCTTAATTATGAATACCCCAAC
Source organism: Chitinophagaceae bacterium (assembly GCA_031360765.1). Classification (GTDB taxonomy): domain Bacteria; phylum Bacteroidota; class Bacteroidia; order Chitinophagales; family Chitinophagaceae; genus Ferruginibacter. The sequence continues at coordinate 6,036 of JANMBZ010000120.1, read as the reverse complement.
TTTCCAAACGGTTATCCTAATACCAATGCACCTCATCCACTGGCTATTCAAATTGGTTCTACAGCATCGCTTACCGCTCAGGGTCCCAGTGTAAATATGGCCATGAGCATTACCAGTGCCACTTCGTTTTACCAATTAATAAATGGAACAAACGATCCTGTACCAGCTACCAAAGCCGGTAAGGAATTAAGTTATATACGCAATGTTGCCAAACAAACACAGCAATATGGTACAACTATTACCGAAGCTGCAAATAAAGTAACAGTGCAAAACCCTTATCCAACCAACAACAGTCTTGCCGACCAGTTAAAAATTGTAGCACGCCTTATTAAGGGAGGATTGCAGACAAGGGTTTACATGGTAAGCTTTGGCGGATTTGATACCCATAGTTTGCAAACCACCACAACCGATACTTCTGTTGGCAATCACGCCACCTTATTAGGAAGGGTGAGTGATGCTATTAAAGCTTTTCAGGATGATCTTGTTTTTTTACAGATTGAAGACCGTGTAGTGGGAATGACTTTCAGCGAATTTGGAAGAAGGATAAAAAGCAACAGCAGCGTTGGTACCGACCATGGTGCCGCAGCCCCGGTATTTGTTTTTGGTAAACCGGTAGATGGAGGTGTGCTGGGCGATAACCCCACTATACCTGCTGCAGCAACGGTTAACGACAATATACCCATGCAGTACGATTTCAGAAGTATTTATTCTACCATACTCGAAAAATGGTTCTGCCTTCCAAAAACAACCGTGCAGGGGTTACTCCCACCCAATGTTAATGGGCAAATACAGGATTTACCATTGATAAAAGGAAACACTTGTAAAACACCAGCTCCGCCAAGTACATCAGGAGTTACGTATATAACCAATTCGCCCAATCCTTTTACCAACTCTACAGAAATTAAATTTAGCACAGCAGGCGGACATACACTTATTCAGATAATTGATACTGCCGGAAGGTTGATCATTAATTTACTGGAAAAGGAATATTTAACTGCAACCAACGATAAAATTACTTTTAACGCTTCTCATTTGCCAACCGGAATTTATTATGCCCGTTTTCAAAACGGTACTACACAGCAGGTGAGGCCAATGATGAAAGTAAGATAAAGAGAATGGATACAAACAAAAAACCGGCAATCAGTCGCCGGTTTTTTTTGTGCATGTTTTTTTGATTTCTTAATCAGTAATCCGGTGGCCTGCATTCACCCAATCAACAATTTTTTGTTTATCTATTGCCGTTAATGGCGAGTTGGGCGCTGCAGGCATAAAGGAAGGAATACCATCAACTGCACGTGCCTTAATTCTGTCCCAGGAAAGTACAACATTATTATCTGCATCAAAATTTTTGCCGCCATTAAGTGTACCGTTCAGGTGGCAGGGGCCGCAGTAACCGTTAACGATTGTTCTCACCTGAAAAAATTTAGGGCCATATCCATTAACGGTTAATGTGGCCGCTCCACTGCAGTTATTGGCATTTTTAGCGGTAAGGATGTAGCTGCCGGCAGCAAGATTAAAAAAATTTGTTGATGCCTGAAAAGATCCCCCAATGCTGTACAAATAACCCGACCCGATGGGCGAGGTAACTGTAATGGTTCCCTGTGTAAGCCCAGTTGTAGTATGTGTTACAGCACCAACTGGTGTAATGGTTACGCCTAAACAGGGGTCAACAGGCGGTGGCGGTGGTGGAGTGGGCGTTGTGTCAGATTTTGAACAGGCTGCAAATAATAAAACTGATAAGAGCACTGTATAAATGATGGATTTTTTCATCGATATAAATTGTTTTATAAATTTAGTTTAAAAAAACAAACAATTAAAATATTGTGCGTTATTTATTGGATTGGTTCTACACGTACTGAACCTACAAATTATAAGATTAAACAAGTTAGGTAATCGTTGCTTGTATTGGCTTTTTTGTAGTTATTTATTAAGGCTACCTTTCTCAGGGAAATAAAAATAATGCTTATCCAAATTTATAATTTTTGATGATTTACTGTGTGAGTGAAACATTTTTTGCTGTAGAGCATAATTTTTTATGTAAAACTTTTTGTTTTCTCATCATGTTGCCAAACACTGTTATGAGAAAACTTTTTTTTGTTACCGCAATTACTTTATGCTTTTCAATATTTGTAAAAGCACAAATGCCACGGCTTACAGTTGATGGTAAAACCAATAACGGCGTTCAGTTACAATCTTTAAAAATTGAAATTAAAGTTTGTGGAACCGTTGCCAGAACCACCTGGCAGATGACTTTTAAAAATACTACATCAAAAATTCTGGAAGGTACTTTAAATTTTCCGTTGAAAGATGGATTGAGTGTAAGCCGCTATGCCATTGATATTAACGGTAAAATGAGAGAGGCTGTACCGGTTGATAGAAGCAAGGGTACAGAAGTATTTGAAGCCATTGAACGGCGAAGAGTTGACCCCGGACTTTTGGAAAAAGTAGATGGCAATACCTTTCGTACAAGAATTTATCCCATCAACCCAAACAGTACCAGAACCGTTTTAATTGGGTACGAAGAAGAATTACCCGTTACTGCAAATGCTGTATTAAATTATTACCTGCCATTAAATTTAAAAGATACAGTTAGCGATTTTAATCTTGATGTATCTGTAATTCAATCTGCAACAAGGCCCGTTTTTGATTCGTCCCTCAATGAAAACATCCAGTTCAGCAGCAGCAATAATCTTTATGTAGCAGCTGTTCACAAAAGCAATTATGTGCCTGCGTACTCACTTTCCTTCAGCATACCAAAACCGCAGGATGCAGCCGAAGTAATGCTGCAGGAATTTGAATATAAATATTACTATCTCGTTAATACAACCTTGCAGAATAATGAACGTGAAAAAATTCTGCCATCATCTGTGGGTTTGCTTTGGGATGCATCACTTAGTGGCAGCAACCGAAACAGAAACAAAGAATTTGAATTACTGGATGCTTATTTTAAAAAATTAAATAATCCAACTGTAACCCTGGTTGTTTTCAGCAATACCATAAAAAGCAGCAGCCAGTTTACAGTGCAAAATGGTAATTGGAATGCGCTGAAAAAATTTATTGAAACTATTCAATACGATGGTGCAACCAACATCGGCAACCTTAACCTAAAAAATATAAATGCGGATGAGTACATACTGGTAAGTGATGGTCATCAAACAATCGGCAATAAACAAATCCAGTTAAACAGTAAACCGGTGTATTGTATCAATACCTCAACTGCTGCCGATTACAGCAATTTAAAATTTATTGCAGGCAAAACCGGTGGGCAGCTTATTGATTTGCAATCAATAACCATTGCCGGGGCATTGAAAAAATTAACCAATGAGCCATTTCGCTTTCTGGGTATAAAACACAACGAATTTGTAAACGAAAATTATCCATCAATACCGGTTGTTGTTAATGCAAATTTTTCAGCAGCGGGCATTGCAGAAGAAGGTGTGCAGGAAATTGTTTTTCAGTTTGGTTATGGTAATAAAATTACTTACGAAAAAACTGTATCCATCAATACCGAAACATCCCTTTGCGAAAATTTCGATATTACCAAAGTATTCGCACAAAAGAAAATTGCTGAGCTTGATATTCAGTACAATCAAAACAAACAGGAAATTGAAAGAATAGGTAAACAGTTTGGCGTTATTACCCGAAACACATCTTTAATTGTGCTGGAAACTGTGAACGATTATGTGCAGTACGGTATTGAACCCCCATCAGAATTAAGGGAAGAATATAACAGGATAATGAAACAAAGGCGTGGGGATATCATCACAAAAAATAAAGATGATCTGGAAAAAACGCTGGACATGATTGAAGGGTTAAAAGAGTGGTACAATAAAATACCAAAGAAAAAAGAAATTAAAAAAGAGGAGCCGCCAGTAATAACATCAGCAACTCCACCACCCAATAATACAGTGCAGCCAATGGTAGCATCAAGGCCGCCAGCACAGGTGCCGTCTGCTAATTCGAAAGTTATTACCGGAACTGTTGTTGATGCTGATGGTAACCCGGTTTCATTTGCTTCGGTAAAAATTAAAGGAACTTCAAGCGGTGCCTCGGCTGATGCAAACGGCCATTATTCAGTAAGGGTAAATCCCAATGCAGCTTTAATTATTTCCGGTGCAAGTTTTAAAGAAATTGAAGTGCCGGTAGGCAATCAAACTGTTATCAACTCTGCATTAGAAAAAGACGGAAATGAATTGAAAGAAGTTGTTGTAACCAGTGCATACTCAGTGAGACGTTCAGTAAGAAGTACCTCAACAAGTGTACAAAATATAAGTGCCGAACAACTTAATACCATCCGCCAGACAAATGTAAATAATGCATTGGCAGGCAAAGTAGCGGGTGTGCAGGTTACAAGCCAGTATGCTACTGCACTTGGCAGAGAAACTACCGTAAGGTTACGGGGAGAAAATGGATTAGGACTAAGCAGTGGAACTTTTTATGTGGTAGATGGAACTGTAATAAATGGAAATGCTACCGTTAATCCTGATGATGTAAAGGATATTGCAGTATTGCAAGGCCCTGCAGCCGCAGCTTTGTTTGGCCCCGATGGAGCAAATGGCGCCATCGTCATCACCACAAAAAATTTCAAAGCTGATTCTTTGTATAAAAAAATACAGGATAAAGTTGCTGAAGAAAATAAAAATGTAGCACCGGCTAAACCGCCTTTTGATGTTGAAACATTTGATTACGTCAAAGAAATTAAACAAACAGAAAAGACGAATCGCTATGCAAAATACCTAGAGCTAAGGCAGTATTATACCAACAGACCAACTTACTTTTTTGAGGTAGCAACTTACTTATTAAAAACAGGGGATAAGGTTAATGGTATTACAGTACTAACAAACCTGGCCGAACTTGAAAATGGTAGTTACGAATTGTATAAAATGCTTGGCTATAAATTAAAAGAAGCCGGCGATTATGAAGGCGAGCTTGCTGCTTTTAAAAAAGTAATGGATCTCCGTCCTGCCGATCCGCAAAGCTATCGGGATTGTGCATTGGCACATGCCGACCTGGGTAATTACCAGCAGGCATTGGATATGTTGTATGCCGGCATTACAAAAAGCTACAGCGATGAAATGGATGAAATGTATGACGGCATAGAGGAAATATTTTTAACAGAGATCAACCACATCATCTTACTGCATAAAAATAAATTGAATTTAAAAAATATTGATAAAAGGATAATTGCCCCCATGCAAACCGATGTTAGAATAGTTATGAACTGGAATATGAACAACACAGATATAGATCTTTGGGTTACCGATCCAAATGGAGAAAAATGTTTTTATAGCCATCAGGCAACCGAAATTGGTGGCCGGATATCTGATGATTTTACACAAGGCTTTGGCCCCGAACAGTTTTTGCTTAAAAAAGGAATCAAGGGTAAATATAAAATAGAGATAGATTATTATAATGATACTCAAGTAACCCTTGCAGGGCCCACAACCATTATGGCAGAAATTTATCTTCATTATGGAACTGACAAAGAAGAAAAAAGGATAGTTACCCTCCAAATGCAAAAAGATAAAGAGGGGGCCATTTTTATCGGGGAAATTGAACTTTAAACCTCTAAAAGTCATTCAAAAATGGCTCTTGGTTTTTTAATTACATTTGCATGCTTAAAATTGAAAGATGCAAATAATTCCCGTAACAGATAAAACAACAGCCCAACAGTTTATTACGGTTGCTGTTGAACTTAATAAAAACGATCCAAACTGGATACGCCCGCTGGATAAGGATATTTATGAAGTTTTTGATAAAGAGAAAAATAAAGCCTTTCGCTTTGGCGAGGTAATACGCTGGATTTTACAAGACGATACTGGTAAAATGATTGGCCGCATTGCAGCTTTCACCAATAAAAAATATAAAAATAAAGGAGATGATGTGCCTGTTGGTGGCATGGGTTTTTTTGAATGCATAAATAATCAGGAAGCCGCTAATCTTTTATTTGATAATGCCAAAAATTGGTTGATGCAACATGGCATGGAAGCTATGGACGGCCCCATCAACTTTGGCGAACGCGACCGCTGGTGGGGA
>JANMBZ010000107.1:0-18932 GCA_031360765.1 Chitinophagaceae bacterium | reverse complement strand
CTTACCTGGCATTTTAAAATGACCAATGCACGTGATGTAGCATGGGCCAGCAGCAAAACTTTTATCTGGGATGCTGCAAAAATGAATTTACCCAGCGGAAAACCTTCGCTTGCAATGAGTGTATATCCCGCTGAAAGTGCCGGACAAAAAGGCTGGAGCAGGGCAACAGAGTACATAAAGGGCAGCATTGAAAATTATAGCAAACGTTGGTACGAATATCCTTACCCTTGCGCCGTAAACGTGGCCAGCAATGTGGGTGGCATGGAATATCCTGGCATTGTTTTTTGCGGATATAAAGCGGTAACCGAAGATTTGTTTGGTGTAACCGATCACGAATTTGGGCATACATGGTTCCCCATGATTGTAGGCAGCAACGAACGCAAATATGGATGGATGGATGAAGGTTTTAATACTTTTATCAACAGCCTGGCCGATGATGATTTTAATAAGGGCGAATACAAAAACGAACCAGCCACCATGGATAAAATGGCCGGATATATTTTTGGTGAAGGATCAGAGCCAATATTTACTACGCCCGATGCCATGAAAGAACGAAATATTGGCAATGCGCTGTATTATAAGCCAGCAATGGGTTTGGAGTTGCTGCGTAACGAAGTACTTGGGCCCGATCGTTTTGATTATGCTTTTAAGGAATACATAAAACGCTGGGCTTTTAAACATCCAACACCCTTCGACTTTTTCCGCACAATGGATAATGCTGCCGGCGAAAACCTGAGTTGGTTTTGGAAAGCATGGTTTGTTGAAAATTATAAATTAGATCAATCCATTGTTTCTGTTACTTATCAAAACAACAAAGCAGCAGAAGGGGCTGTTGTAACTATTGCCAATTTAGAACAGATGGCTATGCCCGTAAACATCAGTTACGAAACAAAAAGTGGTATAAAAGGAACTTTAAAATTGCCGGTAGAAGTTTGGAACAATACGAATACATGGAAAGTTGCATTGCCCACAACAACAGAATTGAAAAAGGTAGAAATTGATGAAGAAAAAGTTTTTCCGGATATAGATTTTGGAAATAATGTGTGGAGAGGGAATTAATTTAAGTAGTTATTTACAAAGCCGGATTTTTTGTCTGGCTTTTTTTATGCTAAAATATTTTCTGAGCTAAATTCAGAAAATTAAAAATTGCCATTCTCCGCAATTCTTGCAATGTTTTATCTTGCTTACAGAAAGGGTAGGGATAAAAGAAAGTTTAATAGTATTTATCAATATCATTCAGCTCATAACAATACAACCGAATGAAAAAAAACACCAGCACCAAAAAGAGTTTATCAGCAAAACAAGCTGAAGAATTATTATCAACTCTTAAAGCCCGTTTTGAAAAAAACATGAACCGGCACAAGGGTATTGAATGGATAAAAGTGCAGATGAAACTAAAAGCTGATGATGCAAAGCTCTGGTCGCTTAATGAAATGGAAATAACCGGAGGAGAACCGGATGTTGTGGCAGTTGATAAAACCACCGGTGAATATATTTTTTATGATTGCGCTGCTGAAAGCCCAAAAGAACGAAGAAGCATTTGTTACGACCATGAAGCACTGGAAAAAAGAAAAGAAAATAAACCTGCAAATAGTGCCATAAATATGGCTGTAGATATGGGTGTTGAACTGTTAAGCGAAGATCAATACCGGGAGTTACAAAAATTTGGAACCTTTGATAGCAAAACATCTTCGTGGATAAAAACTCCCGATAATATCCGAAAGCTCGGTGGAGCACTTTTTTGCGATTACCGCTTTAATACTGTATTTCTATATCACAATGGTGCAGAATCTTATTATGCCGGCAGAGGCTTCAGGGCTTCATTAAAAGTATAAATTTTGAGCAAAAAAACTATCTTCCATTATTTAAAAAAAACACTCAAATTACTTTTTAACAGTAAGCTATTGTACGTAAATTTACCCTATGGCTGCTAAAAGTGTAAACAACCCCATTCCAAAAAATTCAAATTTTCCTGTGGCAGGCGTGGGAGCTAGTGCCGGCGGGCTTGATGCCTTTAAAAATTTAATAAAAGCAATACCCGATAATATTGGTATTGCCTGGGTACTTGTGCAACACCAGCACCCCACATACGAAAGTATGCTTACCGACCTGCTGCAAAAAATTACAACCTTGCCGGTAACAGAAATAACCAACAACCTGGTAATACAACCCAATAATATTTATGTATTGCCTGCCAATAAAATGCTTGCTGTAAAAGATGGTAAATTAAAGCTAACGCCCCGCTCACCTGATAATACACTGGCAAATTATCCCATCAATATTTTTTTTGAATCATTGGCGCAGATGTACCAGGAGCAGGCCATTGGTATTGTTTTATCCGGTACGGCATCGGATGGTACCAAAGGTTTAAAAGCAATAAAAGATCATGGGGGTATTACCTTTTGCCAAACGGTGGTTTCGGCAGCATACCCGGGCATGCCCCAAAGTGCCATTGAAGCAGGCGTAGTGGATTTTGTACTGGTACCCGATAAGATACCCAAAAAAATAATTGACATAAAAAAAGTCATCAGCATAGATGCAACTGATGAAAAGATACCGGAGCAGGATGAAAACTCGTTTAAAGAAATACTTTCGTTATTGCATGTACACAGGGGAATGGATTTTACTTTTTACAAGCAAACTACCATACGCCGCAGAATATTGCGCAGGATGGTATTGAATAAATACAAAAAAATTACTGACTACAAATCTTACCTTAAAGAAAATAAAACTGAAATAGATGCATTGTATCAGGATATGCTGATACCGGTTACCAACTTCTTCCGGGATGAAAAAACTTTCAGTAATTTATGCGAAGGTGTTTTCCCCAATCTTATAAAAAATAAACAGGCCGATGGCATTATTCGCATATGGGTGGCTGGCTGCAGCACCGGCGAAGAGGCTTACTCCATAGGCATTTGCTTTAAAGAATACCTGGGCGATAAAGATGAAAAAATACAGATTTTTGCAACCGATTTAAGCGAACTTGCCATTACAAAAGCAAGAGCAGGTATTTACAGTAAGGCCGATGCTGAAGCAGTAAGTCATAACCGGCTTAAAAAATTTTTTACTCATACAAAGGGAGGTTACCAGGTTAATAAAGACTTGCGGGATATTTGTGTGTTTGCTGTACACAACTTTTTAAAAGATCCCCCGTTCAGTAAAATAGATTTTATCAGTTGCCGCAATGTGCTTATTTATATGGATACTTACCTGCAGAAAAAAGCACTGGCTACTTTTCATTATGCACTTAACCCAAAGGGGTTATTAATACTGGGTAAATCAGAAAATACCATTGGCATTACCGATCTTTTTATAAGCAACAATAAAACTGAAAAGATATTTACCCGTAAGGAAGTTCCCTCAAAATTGTTGCCTATTACATCAAAACAGTCTTACCACATACCTGCATCTGAAATAAAGAAAACAAAAACTGCGGAAATTATACGCACCGATTTTCAAAAAATGGCCGATGATATTATGCTGGCCAAATTTACGCCTGCTGCCGTTGTGGTTAACGAGGCAATGGATATTGTACAATTCCGCGGTGATACGGCTGCATACCTGAAGCAGTCGCCCGGCAAGCCAACACATAACTTATTAAAGATGGCCAAAACAGGCCTGGCTTTTGAGTTCCGCAATATCATACATAAAACTATCAAACAAAAAAAAGCAGTAAAAAAAGAAAACATACCTGTGGAGTTAAACGGTGTGCAACAATTCATTAACCTGGAAGCCATACCATTAACCGGTATTATAGAGCCGCATTACCTGTTGGTTTTTAATGAAAGTGGAAAAGTTGTAAACAGCAAAATTTCAAAATCGCCGGCCCGTAATAAAAAAGATGAAGATACTTTACGCCTGCAGCAGTTAGAGCAGGAACTGGCACAACTGCGTGAAGATATGCGGAGCATTGCTGATGAACAGGAAGCTACTAATGAAGAACTGCAAAGCAGTAATGAGGAATTGCAAAGCAGCAATGAAGAAATGCAAAGCCTGAATGAAGAACTGGAAACAAGCAAGGAAGAGTTACAAAGCACCGTAGAAGAACTTACCGTTGTAAACCACGAAATGGTAAACCTGAATGAACAACTGACTAACGAAAGAGATTATGCCGATGCTATTATTGCTACCATACCTCAGCCCTTACTTATATTGGATAAAGATTTAAGGGTTACACTGGCCAACCAGCTTTTTTATGAAAAATTTCAGGTTAAAAAAAGCCAGACCGAAGAAAAATTAGTTTACGAAATAGGCAACAGGCAATGGGACATTCCGCAATTAAAGAGATTGCTGGAAGAAGTTTTGCCGCTTAAAAAAAGCCTTTTAGGTTTTGAAATGGAGCATGTTTTTGAAAACATTGGCCACCGTAATATGCGCCTGAATGCACGTGAAATAACCAGGATCAATGGTGAAAAAAGAATTTTGCTGGTAATAGAAGATGTTACCGATTATGTAGAAGCAGCAAGAAAAATACAGGAAAGCGAACATCGCTATGCCAATATGATCTATTCATCGCCCTTTATGATTGCCATACTGGAAGGTAAGGACATGATTATAAAAGATGCCAATGATGCCATATTGGCCACCTGGGGTAAAAGCAAAAATGTTATTGGCAAATCTTTAATGGATGTAATGCCGCAAGTAAAGGAAAGCGGCCGCAATAAAATTTTAAATACAGTTTTTGAAACCGGGGAGCCCTATTACGGTTACGAGGTACCTGTGGAAATTCTACAACATAATAAAAAAGAAACTGCTTACTACACTTTTATTTATCAGGCTCAAAAAGATATTAATGGTAAAGTAAAAGGGGTAGCTATTTTAGCAAATGAAGTAACAGCGCAGGCCGTGTTAAGGAAAAAAGTAGAAGAAAGCGAAAAACATTACCGGCAGTTGGCAGATTCATTACCTCCTTTAGTATGGGAAACCGATCCACAGGGTAATCAAACTTATGCTTCTGAACGATGGAAAGAATTTACAGGGCTTGATCCGGAAAATGCTGACACATTTTCAATGATGGTTCATCCTGATGATGTGGAAGGCATTATAAAGGCGTGGACAAAAAGCCTTACAACAGGCAACACATACGCTCACGAAGTAAGATTAAAAAGTAAAGAGGGAGCATATCACTGGTTTCAGGCTCAGGGTAAGCCTATCTTCAACGAAAAAAATGAAATTGAAAAATGGATTGGTGCTTTTACTGATATTACCCAACTGAAAGAAGCAGAAATGGTAGTAAAGGAAAGCGAAGAACAGTTTAGCACCTTGGCCGATAATATGGAAAACCTTGCCTGGACTGCTGATGGAGAAGGCTGGATATACTGGTACAATAAGCGTTGGTACGATTATACCGGCACTACAGTAGAAGAAATGCAAGGCTGGGGCTGGGAAAAAGTGCATCATCCCGATCATAAAGAAAGAGTTGTTGAATTTGTAAAAAAAGCATGGAAAATAAATGAACCTTTTGAACTTACTTTTCCTTTACTGGGTGCAGATGCAAATTACAGATGGTTTCTTACAAGAGCTTTCCCCAAAACAGATGAAACCGGAAAAATTATCCGATGGCTTGGTACAAATACTGATATTACCAACCAGATAGAAACCGAGCAGCGGCTTTCGCAGTTGTCAACCATTGTTGAATCATCCGGCGATGCTATTATCAGTAAAACATTAAACAGCATCATTACTACCTGGAACATTGGGGCAGAACAAATGTTTGGTTACACAGCCAACGAAATTATTGGCAAAACTATCAACATACTGATACCTGAAGAACTACAGCAGGAAGAGGATATGGTAATTAACAATATTAAAAATGGCCAGCCGGTACATTATGAAACGGTTCGCCTGGCTAAAGATGGAAGAAAACTAAACGTATCGCTTTCTATATCGCCCATAAAAGATAAAGACGGAAATATAATTGGTGCATCAAAAATTGCCAGGGATATTACCGAACAGGTAATTGCCCGTAAAAAAATTGAAGAAAGCGAAGAACAGTTCAGGATATTGAGCGACCAGGCACCCATGTGGGTTTGGCTAACTGACAAAGAGTTGAATATTTTATATGCCAATACTGAGCTGCTAAAATTTATAGGGATATCTGATTATACCCAGTTTACTGGCCATGTGTGGGAGCAAAAAGTTCATACCGATGAACTGCCATTTATTTATCAGTTATTTAATGAAGCAGTTACATTGCAAAAGGCTTTTGAAATTGAATGCCGTGTTTTAAATGCAACAACTGGTTTATACGAATGGTTTTTTATTAAAGGAGTACCACGTTATGAAGCAGATATGTTTACCGGTTTTATTGGTACCGGGATAAATATTAATGAACAAAAACTGGTTTTAAACCAGCTTGAATACCGCAAAGCCTTGCTGGAAGCACATAACGAGGCAAGCCTGGATGGTGTTTTACTGGTTGATACAAAAGGGAAAATAATATCGTACAACCACCGGTTTATAGAAATATGGAATATGCCTGCGTATATTACCGAAGCAAAAGATGATGAAGCAGCCCTTGCATTTGCCAACACCCAATTAGTAAATCCCAATCAGTTTATAGAAAAAGTAAAATGGCTGTACGATCATCCGGATGAAATAAGTGAGGATGAACTGGAATTTAAAAATGGAAAAATAATACAAAGACATGGCTACCCGGTTAAAGCGCCCGATGGAAGCTATTATGCCTGGAGCTGGATTTTTAGAGATATATCAGCTCAAAGAAAATCGGAACAAACCATAAAAGAAAGTGCAGCACTATTACAAAAAACTACCGAACATTTTCAATTAGCCACAACGGCTGCCCAGGTAGGTATATGGTCGCTGGATGTTGCCACAGAAAAACTCGTGTGGAGCGATCTGCATAAAAAAATGTGGGGGTACCAGGATCTTCAGCAAGATTTAACTTATGAAGACTGGCATAAACTGATTATTACAGAAGATAAAGAAGCTGCTTTTGCCGAAGTGGCCAGGGCACTTAAAACAAAAACATTGTATGAAGTAAACTATCGTATAAAACGTGCAAACGATGGAGTAATACGCTGGATAAATTCCTCGGGCCATTATTTTTATAATGATGCCGGAGAAGCATTAACACTAACCGGTGTAAGTATTGATATTACAGACCAGAAAGAATCAGAAATTGCTTTAACGGAAAGCGAAAAACGATTCAGGCTGTTGGCCGATAGTATGCCCCAGTTTGTTTGGACAGCCGATACGGAAGGAAATTTAAATTACTTTAATAAATCGGTTTTCGATTATTCAGGTTTATCGCTTGAGAAGATAACCATGGATGGATGGTTGCAGATTGTACATCCGGATGATAGGGAGGAAAACATAAAACAATGGACAGCATCTGTAAAAACCGGAAAAGATTTTCTTTTAGAGCATCGCTTTAAAAGATATGATGGCCAGTATCGCTGGCAATTAAGCCGGGCCTTGCCTCAAAAAGACAGTGAAGGTAATATTACCATGTGGGTTGGTGCCAGTACCGATATACAAAACCTAAAAGAAGAAGAACAGCGCAAAACAGATTTTATTAAAATGGTAAGCCACGAGCTAAAAACCCCCATTACTTCCATTAAAGGCTATGTACAAATGCTGTTGAGCATGCTTACTGATACAGCTGAAATAAGTATGAATGGGTTACCCGTTAAATCTTCTTTAATAAGGGTTGATGAGCAGATAAAGCGGTTAACAAGGCTTATAACCGAAATGCTTGATTTAACCAAACTGGAAGAAAGTAAACTGCATTTACAAAAAGAAACATTAGTGTTAAACGACCTGGTAAACGAAACCGTGCAGGATATTGAATTTACCAACAAAACGCATAAGATAAATATCAGGCAAAAATTTACAGGTACCGTATATGTTGATAAAGACCGCATACAACAGGTTATCATTAACCTGGTAAATAATGGCATTAAATATTCGCCACAAAAGAAAAATATTGATATTTTAATTGATCAGAAAATACCTGGTACCATTGAAGTAAGTATTAAAGATTTTGGAATTGGTATAAGTGAACAGGAGCAGCAAAAAATATTCGACAGGTTTTACCGGGCCCAGGGTAAAACTGAATATACTTTTGGTGGCTTTGGCATCGGGCTTTATATTGTGAGGGAAATACTGGCAAAACACGAGGGAGCCATAAAGGTAGAAAGTGTGGTAGATAAAGGCTCTGTGTTTACATTTACTTTACCTTTAGCTCCTTAACAACCAAAACTATTCAGTAATGCAGCAAAAGCATACCATTTTAGTGGTAGATGATGATGAATCTATCGGGTTTATGCTAAAGCTGATGCTGGAGCATAAAGGCTTTACGGTAATGCTATCGGAACGTGCTGTAAACCTGGAGGAGATTATTTTAACCAATAATATTGCTCTTATAGTACTGGATATGCTGATTGCAGATGTAAAAGGCACTGATGTTTGCAAGGCACTAAAAAGCAGTACTGCAATAGCAGCCATACCCATCATCATGATGACAGCCCTGCCAGGCGTTGAAAAAGAATGCCAGGAAGCAGGCGCCAATGAATTTATAGCCAAGCCTTTTGAGATGGATGCATTTCTTGCTAAAATAAATTGCTTGATCTCGTAAAAAAAAGGCTGCCTGGGTAAGGCAACCTTTGTAAAAACTACATTCATTTTTTATTAATAATCCCCTCTATTAATTTTTCATTGCTTCCGAATTTAGTTCGGTATCTGCAATAGATGTTAAAAGTTCATCGGCTTTTTTCTCTTCGCCCAATGTTTTTAATAAATGCTTTAAAGCTTCTTTTTGGTTGAGTACTTTGGCAAAAGCTGCCAGCGTACCATAGGTAGCAATTTCATAATGCTCTACTTTTTGCGAAGCGGTAATAATACCTGCATCTCTTACTGCACCTGGTTTTGTTTCTTCCATAATACCGGTACCTTCTTTAAGCAATCCTTCCATAGCATCACATTTTTTTGCAACTGCCTTTTTTCCAATAGATACAAAACAGGCTTCCAAACGGGCAACATGTTCCACAGTTTGAGCAAGATGGTCGCCAATGGCTTTTTTAAGTTTTTGAGAAGTTGCATTTTTCTGCATCTTTGGTAAAGCCTTGGTCAATGCTTTTTCTGCCCAATAAATGTCTTTTAAACTGTCTTCAAATAAATCGGCTAACTGTTTAGCTGCATCTTTTTTAGCTGGCACTTTAGCTTTGGCTGTTTCTTTAGTTTTTGTTTCCATGATGGTTATTTTAATTTTTGAATAATTTGAGATGATAATTCAAATAAAATATTATGCCAGTATTTAAAGATGTATTTAAAAAATAGGGGCAATAGAAAGTAGCGGTTCAATTTTTGTTTTAATAAAATAAAAATTTCAATGAATCCTCAGCCTTACCGGTATCAGAAAGAAAATAACTACAGCTATTTTATATTTTGCGGTATTGCAGGCCCGTTTATTTTTATTGTAAGCTTTTTAATACAGGGAGTTTTTAAAAAAAGGTATAGTGCTTTAAAATATCCCATCAGTTCACTTTCCATAGGCCAGAATGGGGCTGTACAGATTTTTACTTTTATATGCTGCGGTTTGCTTATCCTTTTGTTTGCTATTGCAGTACAAAAAAAAATAAACAACAAACTCATCAGCATATTATTTGGGCTTGCCGGCATTGGTTTAATAGCTTCGGGAATTTTTACTACTGATCCTGTTTATGGATACCCGGAAGAATTGCCTTTCATAAAAAATGAATTTACAGTAAGCGGTAAATTACATACCCTGTTTTCGCTGCTGGTATTTATCAATATTCCCATAATTTGTTTCATAATAGCCAGATATTTTACTGTGCAAAAACAGATGGAATGGAAATATTATTCAGTTGCAACCGGTATTTTAATGTTGCTTTTATTCCTGCTTACAGGCTTTGCGTTTAATAATTTTTCAGGCATGGGAGCCTTTGCAGGCCTTATCCAGAGGTTATGTGTTACTATTGGTTTTTTTGGATAATGCTATTTGCGTTTCATTTATTTTCTTTAAAAACATATCCGATGTAACAATCTGGCCATTAATATAATGGCACAACGATTGCTTATTTTCTTTAAAATTATACATTATGAAAACGAAACTAATTATGGCAGCCGCAACCATTGCAGGCGCACTTGTTGTTAAATATTTTATGGCTAAAAGAAATGAAATAACCGGCCAATCGCCTGAAACGGCTCCTGCAAAAAGAAGTCATCACCTTACTGATGTATTTGCACAGGCAAAGCATCATGCCGAATAAAAAATTCAGGGATTTTATTTAATTATTTCGGGCTGATGGAAGAATATTTCTTCAATTTTAAAATACAATAAGCTGGATATTAAGCTACCAGTTTATTGTATTTGTTTCTGTATTCAATTGGTGTAAGCCCTGTTATCTTTTTAAAAACGGTTCTAAAAGCTTTGGTATCGGTATAACCTACATCAAACATAACCTCGTTTATATTTTTGCGGCTGCTTTCAAAACTTCGTTTGGCAGCTTCAATTTTTATACGCTGTAAATATTCAACAATGCTGTTGTTGGTAGCTTTTTTAAAACGGCGTTCAAAACTACGGCGGCCAATAGCAAATTTACCGGCCAGCATATCAACGGTAATCTTACCGGTATAATTTGATTCAATAAATTCCTGCGCAAGTAAAATTTCAGCATCGTCATGGTTTTTCTGTCCCTGAAAAAGCATAAAAGCGTTCTGGCTTTCACGGTCAATATCTACCGCAAAATATTTTGATACAAGAATGGCCGTATCACGATCGGTATATTTTTCAACCAGGTATAAAAGCAGGTTCCAGTAACTGTTTGCCCCGCCGCTGCTGTAAATACCATTCTCTTCGGTTATGATGCTTCCATCCACCAGTTCTACCAGCGGAAACATTTTTCTGAATTCATTTGCCGAGTTCCAATGGGTGCTGCATTTCTTTCCATCTAATAAACCAGTAGCAGCTAATAAAAATGCGCCAATGCAAAGTGATGCAATTTCGGCACCGCCGTTATATTGCTTAACTATCCAGGGAATAATTTCTTTGTTTAATTGTAATGCTGTTTCCATATCACCGCTTAGTGCAGGTATAAAAACAAGATCGGTTTGCTTAATATCTTTCAGTTGCTTATCAATGTGCACGGTATATAAACTGTTTTCCAGTTTTACCTCTTTATTAATGGCAACAAGCTGCACATTAAATAAAGGGTCTTTGCCCGATGCCATTAAAAACTGGTTAACGGCTTTGCACATATAGTGCGGATCGGCCACAGCCTCTATTACAGCTGTTTCAGGCACAAGTATGCTTACTTTTTTCATCTGGTAAAGATAAAAAAGTTTATTGTCGCAATCAACCCTTTACAATGTCGCTTTTGCCATCTAACATTACAAAAAGATGGCTGTATGTTTGTGTTGTAATTATCAAATGATAAAAATTTAAAACCATGCAAACACAAAATCATATTCCTGAAGGTTTGATGAAAATAAATTTTTCAGCCAGCATCAATGCTCCCAAAGAAAAAGTGTGGGATGTTTTATGGGATGATGAAAATTATAAAGCATGGACTGCTGCTTTTGCAACAGGATCGCATGCAATAACCGATTGGCAGGAGGGAAGCAAGGTATTATTTCTGGATGGGAAGGGAGATGGTATGTTCTGTAGCATTGAAAAAAAAATCCCTAATGAATTTATGAGCTTTAAATACAATGGCGAAGTTAAAAATAATGTAGAAATACCTGCAGATGAAAAAACAAGCCCCTGGGTTAACGGGCACGAAAATTATACTTTAAAAGAAGCGGATGGTATTACAACACTTGATGTGGAAATGACAGTTACCGATAGCATGAAGGATTATTTCAACAGCACATTTCCAAAGGCATTACAACTGGTAAAAAAAATTGCAGAAGGTAAAATAAAAATAACTGTCGAGTCAACAATATCTGCGCCGGTTAAAAAAGTTTGGGAATACTGGAGCAACCCAGCACACATTACACAATGGTGCAACGCATCGCCAGATTGGCATGCTCCACATGCCGAATCAGATTTGCAGGAGGGTGGAAAATTTATTACGAGGATGGAATCAAAAGATGGAAGTTTTGGATTTGATTTTGGCGGAGTGTACGATGAAATAAAAACAAATGAACTGATCAGATATACGTTGGATGATAAAAGAAAAGTAAATATTGTTTTTAAAAGCAATGGCAACTCAACAATAGTTACAGAAACTTTTGAAGCAGAAAATGAAAACCCGGTTGAAATGCAAAGAGGCGGCTGGCAGGCTATCTTAGACAATTTTAAAAATTATGCTGAAAATAATTAATAAACTAAAACTAATGTATCATGTCGTTTCAGGCTTATATTGATAACATAAAAGCAAAGACCGGTAAAAGCCCGGATGATTTTAAAAAACTTGCAGAAAAGAAAGGCTTTATGCATAAGGGGAATTTAAATCCTGCAATAAAAGCATCTGAAATTACTGACTGGCTTAAAAAAGATTTTGAGTTGGGGCATGGGCATGCAATGGCTATTTATGCAACGTTTAAGGGTAAGAAGGATTGATTTTTAATTTTAAAAAACACAAACATGAACAACACAATTCATCCTTGCATTTGGTTTGATGGTAATGCAAAAGAAGCGGCAACATTTTACTGCTCTATTTTTTCAAATTCAAAAATTACAGCTGATACGCCCATGGTTGTAAATTTTGAATTGTGGGGTAATAAATTTATGGGCCTTAATGGTGGACCCATGTTTAAAATAAACCCTTCCATATCTTTTTTTGTACACTGCAAAACGGTTGAGCAAACAAATGAAATATACAATGCACTGGCAGCAGGCGGAGAACCTTTAATGGCCATTGATAAATACGATTGGAGCGAACGATACGGCTGGATAAAAGATAAATTTGGAATGAGCTGGCAGGTGATGTTGGGTACAGATGAAAAAATTTGTCCTGCACTTTTATTTACCGGTGAAAAATTTGGTATGGCTGAAGAAGCTATAAAATTTTATACATCTGTCTTCAATAATTCATCCATTGATGATCTACAGCTTTATCCTGCTGAAACTCCTTTCGCAGGTAAGGTTTTATTTTCATCATTAAAAATAAATGGTTATAACATGATAGCAATGGATGGCCCGGGTGAGCATGCATTTACTTTTAATGAAGCATTATCATTAGTAGTAACCTGTAATACACAGGATGATATTGATTATTACTGGAACAAACTTACCGAAGGTGGCGAAGAAAGCCGGTGCGGCTGGCTAAAGGATAAGTTTGGATTAAGCTGGCAGATAGTACCGGCCATTTTAGGAGCGTTGATGCTGGATAAAGAAAAAGCACCCAGGGTTATGCAAGCCTTTATGCAAATGACAAAGTTTGATATTGAAAAATTAAAACAAGCCTGATGACACAGATCAATGCTTATTTAACTTTTGGCGGTAACTGCCGGGAGGCGATGAATTTTTATAAAGATTGCCTTGGCGGCGAACTTACACTGCAAACCATTGGCGAATCTCCGCTGGCAGATAAGATACCAGCCATAATGAAGGAATGTATTTTGCATGCTTCGCTGGTAAACGGCAATTTAGTTTTGATGGGATCGGATATGGTGGGAGAGAACGGACTTACAAAGGGTAATGCCGTTTCGATGGTTATCAATTGTAGCAGCGAAGATGAGATACAAATTTTTTTCGAAAAACTGTCAGCCGGCGGTAATACAGATCATGTATTGGAACAAAGCTTTTGGGGTGCAACTTTTGGCGACCTTACAGATAAATATGGTAACCACTGGCTATTGAATTTTGAAAAAAATAAAAACTAAATTAATTAACTTTAAAATTAAACAATGAAAACAAACAAAATAATATTTTGGGTAACCACAACACTTATTTTTTTATTTGAAGGAGTGATGCCTGCATTAACATCACAAACTGAAATGGCTAAAGATGGCATACGCCACCTGGGCTATCCTGATTATTTTGGCGTGATGCTTACTGTATTTAAAGTGCTGGGTGCATTGGCGCTCATTATTCCACAAGTGCCTGCAAGGGTTAAAGAGTGGGCCTATGCTGGCTTTGCAATAGATTTTATTGGTGCATTTGTTAGTCTTGCAGCGGTAGATGGCTTTAAGGGTATTACATTTTTTCCGCTGATTGTTTTAGTGGTTTTGGTTATATCATACATTTATTATCATAAAATAAAAGCCACATCTACAGTAACCTATTAAAAAGTTGTTATCATGTCAACAAAAACAAAAACCGCAGTTGCAAAAACTGTTGATGAGTACATTGCGGCTTTTGATGAAGCTAAACAAACCAGGCTACAACAAATGCGTACTGCAATTAAAAAAGCTGCTCCAAAGGCAGAAGAGGGTATCAGCTACATGATGCCAGCTTACAAATTAAATGGCATGCTGGTTTATTTTGCCGGTTACAAAAATCATATTGGCTTTTATGCTACGCCAACCGGTCATGAGGCTTTTAAAAAAGAATTATCGGTTTATAAAGAGGGTAAGGGCTCTGTACAATTTCCGCATGATAAACCACTGCCGCTTGGGTTGGTAGGTAAAATTGTAAAGTTTAGGGTGAGGCAGAATGTGGAGAGGTTGAAGTAACAATTTGCCTTATGGTGGGTTCTTATTGCGGTACAAACGTCCCTGCCTTATTTCGTGTATTCAGGAAAATTCTACGATTTAATAAAAGTACCAAATTGCTATGCCGTACAAGTGAGGACACAACGATGATGCCCAAAGCAAAAATGTTCGTCCCAAAATACTTCGACTTCGCTCAGTATTTACTTCGTCTTCCACTTTCCACTTCTTAAATAAATAAACGACATGATGAAAATGCTACACCAGTAAACCAATTCGTTGCTCCAGGCCATGGCGAGTGAAGTGTAATGCACTTTTACAAAATACCAACTGTAAATGAGATAAATGGAAATGGCTACTATTTCGATGAGGAGGTTAACTTTTGTTTTAGCGGTGCCGGTTACACCATTAAGCCAGATGTTTGCAATGCTCATAAACATGAGGCCGATGCTTACCACACGCAGTACAGGAATGCCTTGTTGCACAAAAGCTTCGCCCTGGCCAAACAGGCCAAAGAATACCGTTGGAAAAATATTTACCAGCAGGCACATGATGAGGCAAAAACTGATGCTGAGCAACATTATTTTGGTGATGGCTTCCAGCACTTTATCCTCACGCTTTTGGCCCATTAAATTACTTACCATAACGTTGGTGGTGCTTGCAAATGCCCATACAAAAACACCGGTAAGGCCAAACACATTACGCATGGTATTGCTGATTGCTTTAGCTGTAGGATCGTGTAGGCCCTCAATCAAAATAAAAAACACCAGCCAGGTGGTAACGCTGATAACATATTGCAACATAAGTGGCGCCGATATTTTTAAAATTTCTTGCGTGATAATTTTGTTGTAAGTGTAACTTTTTAATAAACCGTATTGCTTTTTTAATCCGGTGCGGTACAAAACAATGAGCACCACGATAAAACCAACGGCTTCTGCAATTACAGAGGCAACCGCAGCGCCATTAAAACCTAAAGCCGGAAAACCAAAACGACCTTTGATCAATAAAAAATCGAGCAGGATATTTAACCCGGCTTCGCATATAAAGCCAATCATTAACCAGCGGCTGTTTAATGATGCTACTAAAAATGCATTGCCCATCTGGAAAAGAAATAAAAACGGAAGCCCCATAATGCGGATCTTTAAAAATTCAATTTCTACCGGATATGCTTTTGGATCGGCAACCTGTTTTAAAATGAGTGGAGCCACAAACCAGGTTATTAAAATACCGGCTACTGCAAATTGTAAACAAATGCGGATGCCTTGTGCCAATATGGTTTTAAATGCTTCGGGATTATCGCTGCCGGCGTATTTGGAAAATACAGATTGCAGGGCATTGTTTAAACCATGTCCGGCCACCGCAAAAATTAAATAGAACACGCCAGTAATACCGGCATTGCCCAATGCATCAATATTTAAATCGCCCAAAAAAATGCTGTTGGTAAGCATATTTATCTGGGGAATAAGTATAGCAAGCGTAATGGGCAACGCAATATTCAAAATTTGTTTATTGGTAACCTTAACTTTTAAATCGGGTGTTATAGCAGTACTGTCCATAAAGTCAGCAAAAATATCTTATTTTGCCGCTGAAATGCAACATGTGAATCCATCTTTTAATATACAGGCAACAGTAATTGATTTTGAAACTGCTCAATTATTTGCAGAAGCAGGCCCAACGGGCGTTTTGCTTGCTGTACTGGGTGCAGATAATTGTTTTAATGCAGTGGTAACTTATAGCTTTGCAACCGGTTTGGCTGATGATGAATTGGCAGTAAACCTG
This sequence comes from Chitinophagaceae bacterium, assembly GCA_031360765.1. Classification (GTDB taxonomy): domain Bacteria; phylum Bacteroidota; class Bacteroidia; order Chitinophagales; family Chitinophagaceae; genus Ferruginibacter. The sequence continues at coordinate 2,570 of JANMBZ010000107.1, read as the reverse complement.
AATACCATCTGCAAAACCGAATATTTATTACAAAAGCAATATAGTAAAACACATATTTTCTGGAGTTTTGCCGAGAGCATTTTAGTACCTGCCGAATTAATGAATGCAGACAGAAATGCAAATATGATCAACCTCATTTTTGGTGATGCCAGGCAGGGAATTATTCGTTCAGATTTTTTGTTAAACAACAACCTGCATAATGTTTACCGCTTGCCAGATGCGGTGGCAGATATTTTTGCAAACCATTTACCGGTTGCTTCGCAAATGCATTTGTTTTCAGCCTTTGTAAATAAGGGAATACCTGAAGGCAATAATTTGTTTTCCGTTTTTTACAGCAATAGTTTAACCATTATGCTTTGTAAAGAGGGCAAATTGCAGGTGATCCAAAATTTTATATACAGCAATGCTGATGATTGTGTTTTTCATTTGCTGAATGTTTGTAAAGGATTTGATGTGCCACAAGATTCTGTTACGCTGCATATAAATGGTATGATTGACGAAAAATCTGGTTTGTATGCTGCCATTTACAAATACTTTTTAAATATTGAGTTGGATGCATTGCCGGAAGGTTACAGTTATACAGAAGAAATAAAAAATTATCCTCCACATTTTTTCAGTCATTTATTTGAATTGGCATCATGCGTATAATAAGCGGCATACACGGAGGTAGAAGGATCAGTCCGCCTGCAAACATGCCATTTACAAGGCCCACAACGGATATTGCGAAGGAAGGCTTGTTTAATATTTTACAAAACAACCTGGACTTTGATAGTTTAAAAGTACTGGATCTTTTTGGCGGAACCGGCTGCATCAGTTACGAACTGGCCAGCAGGGGAGCACCAGAAATTACCATTGTGGAAAAGGATACAAAGATGTACGACTTTATTAAAAAGACATCGACAGAGTTAGCATTGGAAAATTTTAACGTGGTGAAAAGTGATGTGTTTCGTTTTATTGAAACCAGCAACCAGAAATATGACTTTATTTTTGCCGGCCCGCCATACGCTTTGGCAACTATTGATGAACTGCCTTTAAAAATATTTGAAAACAAATTATTAAATCCAAAAGGTTGGTTTGTGCTGGAGCATACACCACGGAATAATTATAAAAAGTTTGCTAATTATAAAACAGAAAGAAATTATGGCACCACCATCTTTTCAATATTTATACAACCTGAAACGTGAGTGCTGAGTAGTGAATCGTGAGAAACAGCCTTAGCAAACCCCAACCTTTAAACAATTAAACAATTAAACAATTAAACGTAAACCTTGCTCCTAAAAAGCTTCAGATATCTTCTCTTACCAATCAGCTGGCTTTATGGTGGCATCATATGGCTGCGTAACAAATTGTTTGATAAAAATATTTTAAAATCAGCTTCTTTTAATTTTCCCATTATTTGCGTGGGTAACCTGGCAACCGGTGGTACGGGTAAAACACCAATGACGGAATACCTGATTCGCCTTTTAAAAAATGATTTTAAAACCGCAACACTCAGCCGTGGTTATAAAAGAAAAACAATTGGCTTTGCCATCGCTGATGAAAAAACCACTGCATTGGAAATTGGTGATGAGCCGATGCAGTTTCACCAGAAATTTCCTGATGTTACTGTTGCTGTAGGCGAAGAAAGGGTGGTGGCAATACCGCAACTGCTGCATGAAAGAAAAGAAACTGAAGTAATTATTCTGGATGATGCATTTCAGCACCGGCAGGTAAAAGCCGGGCTCAACATCATTCTTACCGATTACTCCAATTTATACACACGTGATTTTATTTTACCGGCTGGTGATTTGCGTGATGTAAGAAGCAGCAATAAACGGGCGGATATTATTGTTGTAACCAAATGCAAAGCAGATTTATCAGAAGCCGAAAAGAAAAAAATAATTGAAGAGATAAATCCTTTACCCAATCAAAAAGTTTTTTTTACAACCATTGTTTACAGCAAGCCTTATCATTTATTTACAAAAGAAATTATTGATATAGCGCATGACTATGGAATTTTATTAGTGTGCGGTATTGCAAACCCACGGCCGCTGAAAGATCATCTTGCCAAACATGCTGATAGTTATGATATGCTGCGGTTTGCAGATCATCATATTTTTCACAGCAACGATCTTAAAGAAATTAAACAGCATTTCTATAAAATTACAGGAAATAAAAAAGTAGTACTTACAACAGAAAAAGATGCTGTACGGCTAGAGAAATTTGAACAAGAGTTAAAAGACTTTCCCATTTATGTAGTGCCTATTGAACACCAGTTTCTGTTTAACGAAGCAGCTACATTCAATAGTTCAATAACCGGTTTTATAAAAACTTTCAACAAAGCAGCTAACTAAGCGAAGGAATTGGTATTTTCCATCGTCTAACCTTAAACCGCATCAGCCTTTGACAGAAGATGAATTACTTTTTGGCCTCCGCCACAAGGAGGAATCTGCATTTAAGGAATTGGTGACACTTTTCCAGGATAAAGTATTCAATACAGCACTCGGTTTATTGCAACATCATACCGAAGCCGAAGATGTTGCCCAGGAAGTTTTTATACAGGTGTTCCGGTCTATACAAAATTTTAAAGG
>JANMBZ010000052.1:0-10660 GCA_031360765.1 Chitinophagaceae bacterium | reverse complement strand
GCTTTGGTAACAACTTTTTTTACACATTCATCCACCGTTTCAACGGCTTTTATTACAGCTTCCCATACACCTGTATGCCCCACCATATCGGCATTTGCAAAGTTTAAACATATAAAATCCGGTGCGGTATTCTCTATGGCCTCCACTACTTTATCTGCTACCTCATAAGCGCTCATTTGAGGTTGTAAATCGTAGGTTGCTACCTTAGGTGATAGTACCATAATTCTTTGTTCACCTGCAAATACCATTTCCCTACCACCACTAAAAAAGAAACTTACATGAGGATATTTCTCTGTTTCTGCAATACGAAGCTGGGTTTTGCCGGCTGCAGCTATTACCTGCCCAATGGTATTCTCTAAATTATCTTTATCATACATTACAAAAACATTTTTGTAAGTATGGTCGTAATTGGTCATGGTTGTATAATGCACATCCAAGCTATGCATATCAAATGCCGGCATGTCTGTCTGTGTAAGTACTTCTGTAATTTCCCGGCAACGGTCTGTTCTAAAATTAAAACAGATAACTGCATCGTCGTTCTTGATTCTTGATTCTTGATTCTTGATCGTTGAATTGATGATTGGTTTTATAAATTCATCGGTCACCCCATCTTCGTAAGATTTTTTTACCGCCTCCAGTACATCATCTGTTTTTGTACCAATGCCATTAACTAAACCATCATAAGCCAGTTTTACTCTTTCCCAGCGCTTATCTCTATCCATGGCATAATAGCGGCCGGTTATGGTGGCAATTTCGCCAACAGTTGCAGTAAGATGATTTTGAAGATCTGTTAAAAATCCAAGTCCGCTTTTAGGATCGGTATCTCTGCCATCTGTAAAAGCATGAACCAGTACGTTTGTTAATCCTTCTGCTTTACAAAGGGTAGTAATTGCTTTAAGATGATTCAGGTGCGAATGCACGCCGCCATCACTTACCAAACCAATCAGTTGCAGCGGTTTGTTATTTTCTTTTGCATACCGAATTGAGTTTAGCAGCACTTCATTTTTAGCAAACTCTCCGGTTTTAATGGCAACATTTATGCGTTGCAATTCCTGGTACACAATGCGGCCGGCGCCCAGGTTTAAATGGCCCACTTCACTATTGCCCATCTGGCCTTCGGGCAGGCCCACATCCTCACCACAGGTAATAAGGTTTGTGTGTGGATATTTAGCGTATAGCGAACTTACAAATGGCGTTTTTGCATGCTGAATTGCATCGCTTTTTTCTACCTTACCCAATCCCCAACCATCCATGATGATGAGTATAACTTTTTTGTTTTCCATTGGTTAAAACTAAAATATTTGCATCTAATTTTAGCTTATTATTGTCTTTTGGGTATAAAATGAGCTACGTGCAGGTAATTTTAATGAGTCTTGGCACGTTTTTAGTAATTTTATAGTTGTTTAAATATACTTGCCATGAAACAGATTTTTACTTTACTAACCATAGCAACAATCTTAAGTTCTTTTACTTTATTTTCAAGTATTGATGAAGTTATTGCAGGGATGAAAGCCGGTAATTCAACCGAAGTGGCTCGTTTTTTTGATAATACCGTGGAGATAAATACACCTGAAAAATCAAGCAGTTACAGCAAGAGCCAGGCAGAGCTGGTATTAAAAGATTTCCTGAGTTCTCATGCTGTAAAAAGTTTTACTGTAATTCACAAAGGCGAAACTGCCGGATCGCAATTCTGCATTGGTACATTGGCAACAAAAACAGGTACTTACCGCACCACCATTTTTATGAAACAAAAAGGAGATAAACAATTGTTGCAGGGAATTACCTTTGAGTAAAAACCTGTTATAAAAATAAAATTTTAAGGCCCCGGATTTTTCCGGGGTTTTGTTTTTGTGTTCTTCTTAGCTTTGTTGGTATGAACTATGATGAAAAATTAGAGCTGCTGATAAAAAATGCCCTTGCAGAAGATATTGGTGATGGAGATCACTCTACCATTTCAAGTATTGATGCAGCAGCACAAGGTATAGCCATTTTAAAAATTAAAGAAGATGGAATACTGGCAGGCATTGCTGTTGCTGAAAAAATTTTCAAATACATGCAGCCGGATATTGTTTTTACAGCCTTTAAAAAAGATGGCGATGCAATGAAGTACGGCGAAACCGCTTTTGAAGTAAAAGCCCTTGTACACACAATATTACAATGCGAAAGACTGGTTTTAAATTGTATGCAACGCATGAGTGGTATTGCAACACTTACAAAGAAATACACTGAAAAATTGATGCCATACAAAACAAAGTTGCTTGATACAAGAAAGACCACGCCCAACTTTCGCCTGCTTGAAAAAGAAGCTGTGAAGATTGGCGGAGGGGTTAACCACCGCTTTGGTTTGTATGATATGATTATGCTGAAAGACAACCACATTGATTATTGCGGCGGTATTGAAAAAGCAATTGAAAAAGCATACAATTATGTGCAGACAAAAAAACCTGGTTTAAAAATAGAAGTAGAAACCAGAAATATAGAAGATGTAAAAAAAGTAATGGCCGTTACCCTCCCGGATGGACCGTTCGGACGGGGAAAAGTTAACCGCATTATGCTGGATAATTTTACACCTGAACTGATTACCGAAGCATTAAAAATTATTGATGGTAAATATGAAACCGAAGCCAGTGGTGGTATTAACCTTAATAATATTGAAACTTATGCAGCAACCGGTGTGGATTATATCAGCAGCGGCGCTATTATACACCAGGCACGCAGTTTGGATTTAAGTTTAAAGGCCGTTATCATCTGAAAATAAAAATTATGAGTAAGAAAAAAATTCAATCATTGGGCGGGTTGGTTTACAGCACCGATCCTAATTTTAAACTGCCCGAGGATGAAGGCGGAGAGCAGGAAACAATTGATCCAGCTCAACAAAAATTAAAGATAAGGTTAGATACAAAACACCGTGCCGGTAAGGCTGTTACATTGGTTGAGGGTTTTGTTGGCAGCATTGGAGATATTGAAGAACTGGGCAAAAAACTAAAAGCTTTTTGCGGTACTGGCGGCTCAGTTAAAGATGGCGATATAATTGTGCAGGGCGATAACCGTGATAAGATTTTGCAGTGGTTGTTGAAGAATGGATATAAATCTTCTAAAAGAATTTAAATCTTATTTTTTCTGTTCAATACTTAAGGCTCCACTTGGGCATTTTTTTATCTGGTCAATTATTTGTTGTGTTTCGGTCTGGCTCAAATCTATCCACGGTTTTCGGTGTGGGTTAAAAACTGCTGCAAGGCCCTGTGCACAAATTCCGGAGTGAATACAAACTTCGGGTTTCCACACAACGGTAATTTCTTCGTTGCGGTAATGGTGTGTAGTAACTGGCATGTAGATGAGTTTAACATTAACATAAAAGGCTGCTGTAATTTACAACAAAAAGCGTTTTTTATCCATACTTTTACATCAAACTCAAGGCATGATCTCAAAAATATCTGAGGGTATTACCATTAGTGTGGAAACATACTATCAGCCGGAATACAGTAATCCTGTAAACAGCGAGTTTATGTTTGCCTATCGTATCACTATCGAAAACAATAATATTTACCCAGTTAAATTGTTAAGCAGGCATTGGTATATATATGATAGCAATGGCAGCATGCGTGAGGTTGAGGGCGAAGGTGTGGTGGGCGTACAACCGCAAATTAATCCCGGCGAATCGTATCAATATGTAAGCGGTTGCAACCTGCGATCTGAAATTGGAAAAATGCACGGCACTTACCAGATGGAAAACGTGAATAATAAAAAGGGATTTAACGTTATTATTCCATCTTTTGATATGTGTGCTCCCTTTAAACTCAACTGATTTTAACCTTTTACAACCGTCATTTTTGTTTATCTTTACCCGCTTTTTAGCATGAAATCAATTTACTTTTAAGCGTTAATAATAAATTAAAATCGTTTCATTAAAACAATTTTTAGTGAACTGATGTTCTAATAAAAACGTTAATACCAGCATGACAAAAATTACATTTTCAAACAGTAACAACGATTTTTATCAAAGTCTAAAGTCTTCGGTTGAAGATTATTTTACAAAAAATAATATTAAAAAAACCGGCGATTGGCGCCTGTACATAAAAGCCATTACACTGGTTACTGTGGCTGTTGCAATGTACAGCCTGTTGATGTTTGCACAATTAACCAATTGGCAGGCATTATTAAGCTGTGTTATACTTGGTATTTCTTTAGCTTCCATAGGTTTTGCTGTAATGCACGATGCCAATCACGGCAGTTATTCTACCAATACCAAATTAAATGATTTTTTAGGCCTTAGTTTAAATGCACTGGGCGCCAGTTCATACTTCTGGAAACAAAAACACAACATCATCCATCACACATATACTAATGTAGATGGTATTGATGATGATATTGCAAAGAGTCCTATTATCCGCCATTGCGAATCGCAAAAATGGGTGCCGGCACACAAAGTACAGTATTTGTATCTGTTACCTATTTATTCGCTATCTACTATTTTCTGGATATTCATTATGGATTTTACGAAATATTTTTCCCGTAAAATTTTTAGTACCGATGCCTGGAAGATGACAACCAAAAACCATATTATTTTTTGGGCAACCAAAGCTTCGTACTTAACTTTTTATATTATTCTACCTATGATGGTTTGGGGTTTTTTACCATGGCTTGCTGGTTTTTTTGTATTGAATGCAGTAATGGGTTTGATTTTATCTTTAGTATTTCAATTAGCTCATGTGGTTGAAAACACCGAGTTTGAGCATATTCCTTTAGATACTACCAAGCATATTGAAACAGCCTGGGCCGAGCACCAGATGAAAACCACTGCTAATTTTGCGATGGGCAACAAAGTAATTTCCTGGTTTGTTGGCGGATTAAATTACCAGATAGAGCATCATCTTTTTCCAAGAGTTAGCCATGTGCATTACCCAGAGATTAGCAAAATAGTTATGGAGAAAGCGAAAGAGTTTAACCTTCCTTATAATAAATACGATACCATGTCGGAAGCTGTTGCTTCGCATTTTAGAGTGATGAAACAATTGGGTAAAAAGCCTGAAGTATTGGCGTTGCAGGTAAAAGCAGCCTAATCTTTACATTTAAGATCATGAAGTATTTAATTGCTTTATTGTTATTATTTGGTTCTATATTTTCCTTTGCACAAACAACAGTTAATCCACAATTATCAGAAAAGGATAGCATTCTGTTATCAAATTTTTGGACAACCTTAAAAGAAGGTATTGCAAATAAGGATAAGGAGAAATTATCCAGCATTTGCAAATTTCCTTTTATTTGTAGCCAATGTTTGGATGATACTATGATAAAACACAAGGACCCAAACTATGTAAAAGCTACTAAAAAGATTTTCTACGAAAGTGCTTATCAAATTTTCTTCGAGAAAATATTTTTAGATTTTGTGAATAAAAAAAATATGCCTCGAGACCTTTACATATTTGGAATAGCGTTGAATGATAAAGGTCGAAAGATCGGATATAGGTTTAATTATTTAGTGAGTAGAAAACCAGGCCGACAAATATGGGTTTACCTCAGGAAAGATAATGGGATATATAAAATCTCCGCTACTGAATCTCTACCTTAAGGTTTGTATTTAGCCTGCTGAAAAATAGTTTCAGCATCAGTTGCCATCAATTCAATCAAAGTTGTTTTTGTATTCTTCTGCATGAATTTTTTTACTATCTGCCAGCCTGCAAAGCTGCCGATATTGCCTGGCGATGCCTCTCCCAGCTCCTGTGTCTTTGGCCCTTCGCCAATGTAGTTTTTAATGATGTTGTTATCCAGGGTTTGTAAAAAATTATTTTGTACAAACAGATCCCAAACCGCTGCTTCATGTTCATACACTGCTTTTAACTGTTCCTGGGTATAACCTATTAATTTATATTCTTCAGTTTTTGGCAGCAGCTTACTCAATATGTACAAACGTTTTCCTTTCTCAACCATTTGCTGCACCAAAGGTTTATCATCCATCTTCTCCGGATACAAATCATTCACAATATTTTTCATGCAATTCACAGCAATGTAATCAGGCTCAAACCGGTTGCTGATGTATTCAGGATAAGTTTCCTGCACTATGCTGGATTTGTAATGCGAAAAATTTTTGCCCAGGTGATGCTGTAAACCCACCAGTATATCATCATCGGTAAGTATATCGCCGTACCCATCAAGTGGGCCTATATAAGTTATTATTCTTTTACGGTCTTTGTAAACAGGAAAATAATGCTTCACAAACTGCAGTCCTTTTTTTATTTCTTTTTCGTAAGGCAAAAAATTTTTAAAAACAATTTGAGCAGTATCGTACACATGCCTGTATGCTGTGGTAAAGCCTTGCACATAATCTGCAGCACTATCGGCCGACCATTTTGGATCTGTATTTAAAATGGTGGCCAGAAAATTTTCGCCAAAGGTTGGGTATTTGGAGATGAGCAAATCCAGGTTGGCAGTGTAGTTTGATGAATCAAGTGTAAACAGATCTTTCTCAAACCGCAGAGTAGATAATTCAACTTTTATGTTTGATACATCGGGTGTTTTATCAGCATTATTGCAGGAGAGTATAATTGCTACTACAAGAAGTGGAAAAAAATATTTCATAATTTTTATTTAAGCTAAGCTTGCGTGATTTTACAAATATCTGTTTTTAACCTGTTTTTTTTGTATTTATTCGTGTTAATTCATCCCGATAATTATCGGGATAACTGGCTTATTTTTGCAACATGAAAATTTTTCTGGCACAGCAAAACTATCACATTGGCAATTTTGAAAGTAATACGCAAAAAATAATTGATGCCATTAAAACTGCAAAGCAGCAAGGTGGAGATTTAATTGTTTTCAGCGAGCTGAGTGTTTGTGGTTATGCCCCCCGTGATTTTTTGGAGTTTGAAGATTTTATAAAGAAAAGTTATGCTGCCATTGATGTAATTAAACAACATGCCGATATCATTGGTGTGTTGGTTGGTGCACCAGACCGTAACCCTGTAAGAGAAGGAAAAGATTTATTCAATGCTGCATTTCTTCTCTATGAAAAAGAAATAAAAGCAGTAGCACATAAAACCTGTTTGCCTAATTATGATGTGTTTGATGAGTACCGTTATTTTGAACCGGCTTACAACTGGAGTGTTATGGAGTTTAAAGGAAAGCGCCTGGCAGTAACTATTTGTGAAGATATCTGGAACCTGGGCGATAACCCTTTGTACCGTAATTGCCCCATGGATGAGTTGATGAAGCAGCAACCGGATGTGATGATCAACTTATCAGCATCGCCATTTGATTATACACATGATGAAGACAGGAAAGCAACTATAAAATCGAACGTAACAAAATACAAACTGCCATTATTTTATTGTAACGCTATTGGCAGCCAGACGGAAATAGTTTTTGACGGAGCTTCGCTTGTATTTGATGCAGCGGCCAACCTTTGCGGAGAGTTACCAAGGTTTGAAGACGCTATGCAATCTTTTATTGTTAATGATGACGGAACAATTGATGCTGCTGTTATTGAGCCTGCCAGCCGCATGCCTGATAAAGAGTTAACTCCGGTTGCTTTAGATGAAAACCTGAACATTGAAATGATTTACAATGCCATCGTACTTGGCATTAAAGATTATTTTGCAAAGATGGGTTTTACCAAAGCCATACTGGGCAGCAGCGGTGGTATTGACAGCGCTATTACGCTGGCACTTGCATGTGAGGCTTTGGGAAAAGATAATGTGAGAGCGGTATTGATGCCATCGCAATATTCAACTGGCCATTCAGTGAGTGATGCAGAACAGTTAAGTAAGAATTTGGAAAACCCTTACGATATTATACCGGTTGAAAATATTTATAATAGTTTTTTAGAGGAACTGAAACCCATTTTTAAAGACCTGCCTTTTAGCATCGCCGAAGAAAATATACAAAGCCGTACACGGGGAAATTTGCTGATGGCTATCGCCAATAAGTTTGGTTATATTTTACTAAACACATCCAACAAAAGTGAACTGGCAACAGGCTATGGTACGCTGTATGGCGATATGGCCGGCGGCATTGGTGTGTTGGGCGATTGCTACAAACTACAGATCTATGCCTTGGCAAAATATATCAACAGGGATAAAGAAATAATTCCAATCAACATCATTACCAAACCCCCCAGTGCAGAACTGCGGCCCGGTCAAAAAGATTCCGACAGTTTACCAGAGTATCAAATACTGGATAAGATTTTATACCAATACATTGAAAGAAGGCAAGGCCCCAATGAAATAAAAGCACAGGGTTTTGATGCCGCTTTGGTTGACCGGGTTTTAAAAATGGTGAATGTGAATGAATACAAACGTAACCAGTTTTGTCCCATCATCCGCATATCGCCAAAAGCTTTTGGCGTGGGAAGAAGGATGCCGATTGTGGGAAAATATCTGAGTTAAAAATCAGCGAAATGAATCTAATCTTTTAATCAGCGATTATATTTTCTCCACCACCACTGCCGTTCCATAAGCCAGCACTTCATTAATACCAGCCATTACTTCATTGGCATCGTAACGCATATTAATGATGGCATTGGCGCCACGTTCGTTGGCATGTTGTAACATTAACTGGTAAGCTTCTTCTCTTGTTTTTTCGCAAAGCTCTACATAGATGCTGATTTTGCCGCCAAACAAGGCCTGAAAACCACCGCCGATATTGCCTAATAAGCTGCGGCTTCGCACAGTAATGCCTCTCACAAGACCCAGGTGTTTGGTAATGCGATAACCTTCTAAACTGTTGGATGTGGTAATTAATTGTTGATCTATCATGATTATTTTTTTACTAAAGTTAGATTGATTTTAACAAAGTTTTGCGCCCTTCGTAAAAACGGCCAAATTTTTGTTCTGCATAGTTCGTATTTTGCAGCCTGCCTGAAACGAGGCATTTTTTTATAAAACATAATCAAAGCTCAATAAAGAAATATTGTACAAGAGTGCGACGCCAATGAAGCTGATTAAAGCCATACTGTCGGGCTCCAAAAAATAAAATCTATGGTTCAAACATCTGAAGACATCCGTTTGCTGAACGAAAAAATTACCAGCTCCTCCGGATTTGTAACCCGTATTAATGATGAATTAAGTAAAGTGATTGTTGGTCAGCAAACCATGATTGAACGGTTATTGATCGGCCTGCTAAGCAATGGTCATGTGCTGCTGGAAGGAGTGCCGGGCCTTGCAAAAACACTTGCCATAAAATCGCTGGCGCAGGCTGTGCATGCCGATTTCAGCCGCATACAGTTTACGCCCGATCTGTTGCCTGCCGATGTGGTTGGTACGATGATTTACAACCAGTCGAAAAATGAATTTATGGTGCGTAAAGGCCCCATCTTTTCTAATTTTATTTTGGCTGATGAAATAAACAGGGCTCCGGCAAAAGTGCAGAGTGCTTTGCTGGAAGCCATGCAGGAAAGACAGGTAACGATTGGTGATACAACGTATAAACTGCCCGAACCATTTTTAGTTTTAGCAACACAAAACCCGATTGAGCAGGAAGGAACTTATCCTTTACCCGAAGCACAGGTTGATAGGTTTATGTTGAAGGTGGTGGTTGATTATCCGAGTAAGAGTGAAGAGCAATTGATCATTCGTCAGAACACATTGGGATTGAGTTTTCAGCCTATAAACCCGGTTGCATCTACCAGCGAAATTTTAACTGCAAAAGAATTAGTACGACAGGTTTACTTAGATGAAAAAGTTGAGAACTATATTTTAGATATTGTTTTTGCAACACGCTACCCTGATAAATACAATCTTCCCAAACTTAAGCCGCTTATAGGTTTTGGAGGATCGCCCAGGGCAAGTATAAATTTAGCACTGGCAGCAAAAGCTTATGCGTTTTTAAATAACAGGGCATTTGTAATTCCGGAAGATGTGAGAAGTATAAGCAAAGATGTGTTGCGTCATCGTATTGGATTAACTTATGAAGCAGAGGCAGAGAACGTGAATGTTGAACAGATTATAAATGAGATTTTAAGAGGAGTTAATGTACCATAAAACCGTTTCTCGTTTCTTGTTTCTCGTTGGGAGTATGATTTTTGATAGCTCTTTAAATATTCAGCAACGAGAAACAAACAACGAGAAACAAGAAACTAGTAACGTTTAATGTTAACTACAGAAGAAATACTAAAAAAAGTTCGTGAGCTTGAAATTAAAAGCAAGAAGATTACCACGCATTTATTTACGGGTGAGTATCATTCTGCTTTTAAAGGAAAGGGTATGAGTTTTAGAGAAGTGCGGGAGTATTACGCCGGAGATGATGTGCGTTTTATTGATTGGAATGTGAGTGCCAGGTTCAGTCACCCGTTTACAAAAGTTTTTGAAGAGGAAAGAGAGTTAACTGTGATGCTGTTGATTGATACCAGCGCCAGTAATTTATTTGGTACCGTCGCCAGGCAAAAGAAAGACCTGATTGTGGAAATGGGTGCTGTACTAACTTTCAGCGCCATCAATAATAATGATAAGGTTGGCGTTATCTTCTTTAGCGATAAAATTGAAAAATATATTCCCCCAAAAAAGGGAAGACAACATGCTTTGTATATTGTTCGGGAATTATTAACAGTGGAAGCAAAAAAGCAGGGAACTAATTTAGATGATGCGATAAAATTTTTCAGCCGCTCGGTAAAGCAACGGAGCATTGCATTTGTATTAAGCGATTTTTTGGCAACAGGTTATGATGATGG
>JANMBZ010000067.1:0-5670 GCA_031360765.1 Chitinophagaceae bacterium | reverse complement strand
AATGTAAAAACATAAGGCTTAAAATTTTACTGACTGCACCTAAGTTCCCCTTCAGGGGACAGGGGCGGTTTTTTATTTAAACGCATTCATCCCCGTAACATCCATTCCGGTAATCAGCAAATGAATATCATGCGTGCCTTCATATGTTATCACACTCTCCAGGTTCATCATGTGGCGCATCACCGGGTACTCGCCTGTAATGCCCATGCCGCCCAGCATCTGGCGGGCATCACGTCAAATATTGGTGGCCACTTCGCAGGCATTTCTTTTAGCCATACTCACTTGTTGCGGTGTAACTTTTCCTTCGTTCATCAACACACCCAAACGCCAGTTTAGTAATTGAGCCTTGGTAATTTCGGTAACCATTTCGGCCAGTTTTTTTTGCTGCAATTGAAAACCAGCAATGGGTTTACCAAACTGAATTCGCTCTTTGCTGTAATTTAAAGCTGTATCGTAACAATCCATGGCAGCACCAATAGCACCCCAGGCAATGCCGTAACGGGCCTTGGTTAAGCAACCCAGCGGACCTTTTAATCCTTTTACATTGGGTAAAATATTTTTTGTAGGAACTTTTACATTATCAAAAACCAACTCGCCGGTTGCGCTGGCACGCAGGCTCCATTTGCCGTGTGTTGTTGGTGTGCTAAAACCTTCCATGCCTCTTTCAACAATCACCCCTCTTATATCTCCGGCCTCATCTTTTGCCCAAACCACAGCCACTTGCGCAAAAGGCGCATTGCTGATCCACATTTTTGCACCGTTTAAAATAACATGATCGCCTGCGTCTTTAATGTTGGTAAGCATGCCTCCGGGGTCGCTGCCATGGTCGGGCTCTGTTAAACCAAAACAACCCAGCCACTCGCCGCTGGCAAGCTTGGGTAAATATTTATTGCGCTGCTCTTCACTGCCATACTGATAAATAGGAAACATAACCAAACTGCCTTGCACACTGGCTGTGGAGCGTACGCCACTATCGCCACGTTCCAGTTCCTGCATCATTAAACCGTAGCTGATGTAATCAAGTCCGCCGCCGCCGTATTGCTCCGGCACAGTTGGTCCAAAGCAACCCAGATCACCGAGTTGTTTTATGATCTGTTGTGGAAATTCTGCACGCTGGGCATAATCTTCTATAATGGGAGAAATTTCTTTCTTTACATAATTGCGTACACTTTCCCTGATGAGTTTGTGTTCATCGGTCAGCAATTCATCTACATTAAAATAATCGGGAGATTGAAAGTTATCTGTTTTAGCGGCCATCGTTTAAATCGGCCCCCTCTATTTCTCCGCCGCGGCGGAAGTAAATGGAGGAGATTGTTTAGAAGATTAAAAAATATTTTTTGTACCAGTCATTTGAATTACTATTTGGCTTCATTGGCGTCGCACTCTTGTACATTTAATCTTTATTCAGCAACGAACTAAGCATAAATAAAACAACAATGCAATCCGTTTTCAACTGCAAATATAAAACATCTGTACGGCTTCAATAAATTGTTGTTGAAACGGGTAACAAGTTTTAATTTGAATAAAAATTACCGAGTTAAACAAATGCTATGAAACTGATTACTAAAATACGTTTGCTCATCCTGTTTTTTATGTTTGCATTAATCATAAGCGGTGCCACAGCTATGCCCGCCGAAACAGGCTTACACTGGCTAATGCAATACAAAGATTTAATGCCCGTAAAAATGGGCAACTGGTTACAAACCTGCTACACAGCGCTGGTTGATACCAATGCAAAATATCCTTTTCTTGCTTATGGTTACGACTGGCTTGCCTTTGCACATTTTGTAATTGCTTTATCTTTCATCGGTCCATACAGAGATCCTGTAAAAAACAGTTGGATAATTGACTGGCAGATTTTGTGTTGCATTGCCGTTTTTCCGCTGGCATTAATTGCAGGCCCAATCAGGCAAATACCCATTTTTCATATTGTAATTGATTGCTGTTTTGGATTGTTGGGAATAATACCTTTATTAATTTGCAGAAGATGGATAAAGCAATTAGAACCGGCAAAGTGAAAACAAAAGCAATACATATCCTTTCAGTAATTATTGGTTTGATAATCATTTTTATTGTGGGATTTTCATTGTTTCCTGTTTTGAAGTTTATAATTAAAATGAGTTTTTCGATTCAGAATTATTACAGTTTTTTAGTAAAAAGTATTTTGTATGAATTCTTCTGGTTAGGTATTGCAAGCTTTTTGGGTGGATTTGTTACTACCAGTATTTCAAAAACTGTTTTTCACGCTTTATTGACCGGTTCTTTGGCTGCTATCATAATTTTAGGAATGGGGATATTTATAAATAGAGATTTTAGTATGTTAACTTTATTAGCTGCGGCAGGTATATTTTTTTTCTGTCTCATGGGAGGATTAGTGCAGAAATATCTTTACATAAAAAAAAGCCGAAAATGAATAATTATTTAGCATTGGGCGATAGCTATACAATTGGCGAACAGATTCCGCTTGCAGAAAATTTTCCCAATCAAACTGTGCAACAATTACGTGAAGCAGGGTTTGCATTTTATGCAGCTGAAATTATTGCAAAAACCGGATGGACAACCGATGAATTGGCTAATGCAATTGAAAGCACAACTTTTCTTAAAAAATATGATATTGTTTCATTACTAATCGGCGTGAATAATCAATTCCGGGGCCGCAGCGCTGAGCAATTTAAAATTGAATTTGAACAACTTTTACAAAAAGCAATACATTTTGCTGATAATAAACCCAGCCGTGTTATTGTATTGAGTATTCCTGATTGGGGCGTTACACCTTTTGCCGAAGGCAGAGATAAAAAAAATATTGCTGATGAAATTGATGCTTATAATTTGGTTTGCGAAAAATCGGCAGCGGTATTTAAAACCCATTTTATAAATATTACAGATTCGCAAAGGGAGGATGGAAATACAACAGAATTTCTTGCAGCAGATGGCTTACATCCATCGGGTAAAGAGTATAAAAAATGGGCCGATAAACTTACAGATGCAATTTTAAATGAGCTATAATTATGCAGCCAATCAATTTTAAAGAAGTACAAGGTTTTAAAATAAAGTGGGCCTGGCTTGCAGTAATTGCTTTTAATATAGTTTTTATTTATGCCTTAGTGCAGCAAGTAATTCTTGGTAATACATTTGGCTCTAAACCAGCGCCAGATTATGTTTTAATGATAATTGAATCGGGCCTATTAATTTTATTGCTGTTTTTATTTTCAATCAGGCTGAAAACAAAAATTACCCATACAGGTATTTGCTATCGCTTTTATCCTTTTCAATTTAAAGAAACCGTAATTGAATGGCACGAGTTAAAAGATGCTTATTTGAGGGAATACAATTCGATGTACGAATATGGTGGATGGGGTATAAGAACCGGGACTGACAAAACAGGAAGGGCAATCAACACTTCAGCCTCCGGTAAAATTGGTTTGCAACTTCAGTTTACTGATGGCAAACTTTTATTGATTGGTACAAAAAAGCCTGAGAAAATACAATCTATTCTTGATGTAGTAATTGCTGCAGGAAAAATTAACAGGAGTATCTGAGTTTAAGTGAGATAACCTGCCATTTCAGATTGATATTGCTGCGCAATAATTCTGGCTTCAGCAGCGAAGTCTTCTTTTTCACCGGCGTAGATGATTGCCCGGCTTGCATTTACCAGCAGTCCGCAATCTTTGTTCATTCCATATTTGCTTACTTCTTTTAAACTGCCTCCCTGAAAACCAACACCCGGTACTAATAAAAAATGATTGGGAATTATTTTGCGGATATGTTCCAGATCGGTTGCTTTAGTAGCACCAATAACAAACATCAGGTTTTCGGTATTTCCCCAACTGCTTACTTTTTTTAAAACGGTTTCATATAAAAATTCACCGCCTTGGTTCTCCCGATAGCTATCGGGATCACGAACCAAACGAAGTTGTTCAAAGTCTTTGCTGCCTGCATTACTGGTCAATCCCAAAACAATGGCCCATTTATTTTCAAATGCTAAAAAAGGTTTAACACTGTCTTCGCCCATGTAAGGTGCAACTGTAATCGCATCAAAGTTCATCGTTTCAAAAAATGCTTTGGCATATTGTGAGGATGTGTTGCCAATATCGCCACGCTTGGCATCTGCAATAATAAACTGATTGTTGGGTATATAATTTACTGTTTTTTCCATCGCTTCCCAGCCTTTTAAACCCATGGCTTCGTAAAAAGCGGTGTTTATTTTGTAAGCTACACAAAGATCCTGCGTAGCATCAATAATTTGTTTGTTGAACTCAAAAACCGCATCAGGATGCGATTGCAGGTGCTTTGGAATTTTGGTAAGGTCAGTATCCAAACCAACGCAGAGATAAGATTTTTTTTGTTGAATTTGCTGTACGAGTTGTTTTCTTGTCATGCGGTAAAATTATAATCTCTTTTCCATTTCTTCCGCAATAGCTAAAGAATTTCTATCCAATCTTTTTCTTAGCTGTTCAATAATCTTTTTCTGAGAATCCATGTCTCTGTTCTGGCTAAGTTTAAAAGTATTATCGAAGCTTTCTACTTCAATGGTAAAACCAACAATGGCTTTGGCGGATTCAATGTTCTATTGCAACGCTTGTTAACAAATATAGTTTTTTAGTAATCAAAAGGGAACGGATTAAATTATTTTGTTTAAAATCATTTCGTTAAATACTTCTGCAGGTGATCTGTAATCTAATGTTTTTCTTGGTCGTTCATTTAGTTCGTCCTGAACAAATTGTAGGCGCTCTTTTGAGCAGAGGCTAAGGTCAGTTCCTTTGGGAAAATATTGCCTGAGTAATCCGTTAGTGTTTTCATTTGTAGGTCTTTCCCATGGGCTGTAAGGATGCGTAAAATAGACCTGAACTTTTGTGTGTTTTGTAAAGAGTTTATGTTGTGCCATTTCAACACCGTTATCATAGGTCATAGATTTTTTCATCAGATCGGGTAGGGCCTTAAACTTCTTTTCAAATGCAAGCCTTACAGTCTTTGAATCCCGTGCTTTCAGATGCACCAGAATCACCGCCCTGGTAGTTCTTTCTACCAGCGTTCCGATGGCGCTGGCTCTATCTTTACCGAGAATGAGATCTCCTTCCCAATGGCCTGGAATCTCACGCCCCATAACCTCTTCAGGTCTTTGGTCAATTCTAATAGCATCTTTAATTGTTGTTCTTTTATCAGCTCCACGACGGACGTTTCCCCGGAATTTTCTTTGTTGCCGCAGTTCGGTCAAAAGCATTTCTTTGAGCTCTTTTTTTGAGTGTAGATAAATGTAAAGATAAATGGCTTCGTGACTAATTTGCATGCGTTTGTTGTTGGGATATTGCTTACGTAAACTTACACTGATTTGATCGGGTGACCACTTCTTTTGGAGCTTCTCCAGTACGTAGTTTTCAAGGGCTGGATTTTGCCTCATTTTGGTCTTGCCACTACGGCGGTTACTGATACTGTAAACTGCTTTTTCCTCTCCATCAAAATGATGATATTTCTCTTTTCCAAAAGGCTTTACTTCTCTCGAAATTGTGCTTTTGTTCCGATTAAGGGTTCTGGCAATCTCCGCTAAACTCTTATTTAGAGCTAATAATTTGTAGATCTCCACACGCTCAAAATGTGTGAGCCTGGTAAACTTTGTTCGCATCATACAAGCTAAGAATTTACTTAGCGTTGCGTTAGATTATTGAACCGGCT
>JANMBZ010000061.1:0-2386 GCA_031360765.1 Chitinophagaceae bacterium | reverse complement strand
TACATGCTCAGGATGCGTTACCGGAGAAGGAACACCTTTATACCATTTAACCGGTCTTACACAGGCGTACAGGTCCAAATCCTGTCGCATGGCCACATTCAGCGAACGTATGCCACCACCAATGGGCGTGGTAAGTGGCCCTTTGATTGATACGAGATAATCTTTTGCTGTTTGCAAAGTTGCAGCAGGCAGCCATTCGCCGGTTTGTTTAAAGGCTTTTTCGCCGGCCAGCATTTCCTTCCATTCAATTTTTCTTTGTCCGCCGTAAGCTTTGTCCACAGCGGTATCAAATACTTTTTGCGCCACACTCCATATTTCGGGGCCAATGCCATCGCCTTCAATAAATGGAATGATAGGGTTGTTGGGAACATTTAGTTTTCCATCTGTACGCATGGTTAATTTTTCTGCCATAAAGTTTTGTATTTGAGGTTGCAAAGGTAAGTTATGGACTGCTTTTATCAGAATGAAAAAAGGCTTTCTTTGTTTAGAAGAAAGCCTTTTATATTAAAGTTTGATTTTATTATCAATTCATTCGCTTGATTCTGAAACTGCAGCTGATATTGTAAGTAACATTGGTAGAACTATTTCTTATTGTGCCCGAAAAGTTCCCGGCTATGTATTGCCCGATGCTTCCAAATTCGGTATAGTAAACGGTTATGGGGTTAGGATATGGAATACCTGACACTATGTTATAAATGTTGAAACTAAGTAATGGTGCAGAAATGACCGGCAAACTGGTGGGGCGTTCGACTGAAAAACCTGAGTGGGGTACAGTTTGAGCAATGTCGAAGAATACGTTGAAAAGATCAGTTTGGCTTGGCGGGCTCGGCAGCGTATAAAAAAAATGTCTGAAATAAGCATTTCCGGTAGCCTTATAATATGGTGTTCCATTAACTACATAATATGCATATTCAACTGGTATCGTTCCACAAGCCTGTATAACAGGTATTGTGTTATTGCCAACATTCAAAACATAACCTGAGGGCAGGCTTGTTTGTTGATTGCTCAGATCAACCACGCTAATGCTTACAGTTGCAGGTGCGCTACACACTGGTAAATTAAAATTATATACTCCATTCGTAACCGGGTATATATAAAACCGGCCGCCGTATTTGAGTACAATCAAACCGTTATTAAGTGGTGCGTTACTGCAATTGGTGGCTGTGCCACTCACATTAAGTACAACAGCCGGGTTATTGATAATTAAGGTGCCCAGTGAAATATTTGTATTGGTTGTAGTGAATGTTTGGGTATATATAGGGGTGGTTGTACATGATGCATCCGAGAAAACCTCCATTTTTAACTGTGCATTATCCGGAACCAAGCCAGCAACATACCCCGAAGCGTCAGTAAAGCCGGAGGCAGCGTTTGCAGGATTAGATACCACCGTAATTTTTACAAAAGCATAGGGTAATGGACGATTATTCTGGTCAATTAATGTACAGTTGAATTGTACATAACTTACAGGTGCATCACAGTTCCAAAACGAAAAGTGACTTACCTCACCCACATAATTATTGCCTGTTTTTGTTGCAGCACCTTCTTCTTTCCATAAACCTTTGGCTTCATCAAAATACCAAAGTGGTATAGTTGCCGGAGCAGATGATGAGAGTGAAGATGGTATTGGTAAACTTAGTATAGCTTTTTTGCCGGTTGCTATCTGTAATAGCTCTCCACCGCTTCCGGTTAATTCAACAGCAGCCATACCATAAGTGGTAAGCAACTGCATTTTTCCATCATTATTTATTCCACGCAAGTCGCCCGGCATAATGCCTGCCAGATCAGCTGCTGTGGGGTTAAGCCAGTAGGCAGCAATATTTACTGTGCCTGTATATGCTGCATTGGTACTAGCATTTACAACAGCATTGGCAGGTAAGTTAATGCTTAAACCATTTGCCAATGTTACCGCACCACCGGCAGTGGCATTAACAGTTCCGGCATTGACCTTGCGTATTAATTTAATTCTGAAAAAAGAAGACTTACCTTCTTCAGCCTTGTAGGTTTTAATGCCTTTGAAATAACCTGTTTTGCTCACCGTAACTACGGCTGCTTCTTTTACAACATCAACATTGGTTACCTCAAAATAACCATACTTGTTGGTAGTTATAGTTGCAGTACCAACCTGCACAGTGGCAAGATTAACGGCCTGGTCATTTTCATCGGTTACAAAACCGCTGACGGATGATTTTACCTGGGTGCTTAAATCGGGGTATGAGCCATATATAAACTTTCCATCGTCTGCCTTTTCGCAGCTTATGAATAAGGAAGTAGCAAACAGGAAAGAAATAAAAAAGGCTAATAAGATTTTAGGGGAGTAGATTTTTACCATTTAGTTAATTTTTAGTGTAGGGTTTCTAACAAGATAAACATAATTAACACCAATTGC
>JANMBZ010000059.1:0-57713 GCA_031360765.1 Chitinophagaceae bacterium | reverse complement strand
CTGGTGCCTGAGCCGCCTGCCAATATTATTCCTTTCATACTGATATTATTTGCTGTATTGTTCGTTATAATATTTCTGATAATCTCCGCTTGTCACATGATTAAGCCACTCGCCGTTTGAAAGTTACCAGTCAATCGTTTTACTGATACCTTCTTCAAACTGTAAAGATGGTAACCAGTTTAATTCATCTTTTAATTTGGTAGCATCAATGGCATAACGCAAATCATGGCCGGCACGGTCGGTTACATAAGTAATCAGTTTTTCAGAACTGCCTTTTTCTCTTCCCAGCTTTTCATCCATTTGCCTGCACAATTCTTTTACCAGATTAATATTTGTCCATTCATTGTGGCCACCAATATTATAGGTTTCGCCAATTTTTCCTGTATGAAAAATAACATCAATGGCTCTTACATGGTCTTCTACATACAACCAATCTCTTACATTTTCGCCTTTACCGTAAATGGGCAATGGTTTATTGTTGATGATGTTGTGAATGCAAAGCGGTATCAGTTTTTCAGGAAAATGAAATGGACCGTAATTATTACTGCAATTACTGATTTTTACCGGTAGTTTATATGTATGATAAAAAGCCCGTACAATATGATCGGATGATGCTTTGGATGCAGAGTAGGGGCTGCGGGGATCGTAAGCAGTTTGTTCTGTAAAAAATCCTGTATCGCCTAATGAGCCATACACTTCATCTGTAGAAATATGATAAAACACTTTTCCATCCATATTACCTGCCCAGGCTTCTTTTGCAGCTTGCAATAAAGATGCTGTACCTAAAACATTGGTTGTAATAAATGCAAGCGGTTCAGTTATTGACCGGTCCACATGACTTTCGGCAGCGCAATGCAGCACGCCAGTAAATTTATGTTCTTCAAATAATGTACGCAGCAAAGCAAGGTTAGTAATATCTCCTTTTACAAATTGGTAGTTGGGCTCGTTTTCTATATCTCTTAAATTTTCAAGGTTGCCTGCGTATGTAAGCGCATCAAGATTAACGATTTTGTATTGCGGATATTTTTTTACAAATAAACGGGTTAAATGGGAACCGATGAAACCTGCACCACCGGTAAGTAATATTGTATGCATGTAAATTGTTGAATTTGTGGGGCAAAAATAGACATTAATTATTTGTGTGGAAAGAGATATGCAGTGTCTCAATAAATCTTAACCAAATATTAAAATCTTTAAAAAATAGAAAAGCCAAGTGGTAAGATGGATTATTAAAATCTCTACAAAGATTCCTGAAAAGAAAAACCTGGTAAATCTACTGGTTTTATAAGCTTCATGTAAATATTACCCAAAATCTAACAAATATCAGCCCGATAACTAAAATGGCAAATGAAGTAGCAAAAACAGTAGTTTTAGTTATCACCTTTCGCAAATCTACTAATCCAAGAATCATAGCAAGTAAAGCAGGAATCAATAACCAGTATTTATAGCCAAAGTTTACCATTTCAATCAACCCAAATAAAGCTCGATTCTTCCCCTGTGAATTGTAATACAGAATGGCAGTTTTTATGTTTATATAAACCAATAGCAGTAATAGAAAAGCACTCAATAAAATAGATATTTTTGAGCATTTAGGAGGTAACATCTGGCTTGATAATTTTATTGATTTTATATTCGGTTTTGCCAAAAGGTTGTACTCACAATTTCAAATTACATCCGTTACAATCCCGCAAATGCCACATGAAAATACTGTTTGATTTCATTTACATCAAACTGCTCGGCACGTTTTGCCGCTTTGGCTGCAAATGTTTTTCGTAGTGGCTCATCTTTGTACATTTTTTTCATGGCGTTGGCAAGCGATATTACATCTTTAACGGGTGTTAAAATTCCATTGGTACCAATTTCAAAATTATTTATTGCCCGGTGATGAATATCTGAATCAGGTGCCAGCAACTCCCGTGGGCCACTGCTGCAATCTGTTGAGATAACTGGTTTGCCGCAGGCAAGCGCTTCAATTAAAACATTGGGAAAGCCTTCTACATCCGAACTCAACACGAAGCAATCGCTGCGACTTACGTATTTAAATGGATTTTTATCGAAGCCGCAAAAAATAACTTTATCAATCAAGCTAAGCTCCAGCACTTTTTGTTTTAAAATATCTTCCATAATACCGGCACCAACAATCAGCAGTTTACAAGGCAGATTTTTTAAAACAAAAAATGCCTGTATCAGTAAAAGCTGATTTTTTTCTTTGCGTAAATTACCCACCGTAATAAAATGAAAAATATCTTTTTCAAAAATAAAATCAGGCTCTTCTGCTGCGTTTGATTTGATGAGTTGCAGATCTACCGGGTTATAAATTACCCTTACCGGTGTTTTTATTTTAAAGTTTTCAATCAGGTCGGTTTGTATGGCGTATGAGTTTGCGAGAATAAGATGAGCACGTTTGTAAGAGTACATTACCATAAATTTTGAAAACATACGGTAAATAGCCGAGTGGCTTTCCTGCATGGTTGTTTGGTGCGTACCCTCACACATGATAACGCGGCCACGATACCCTAAAAAACTTTTCATAATAGCATTTACATAACAGGGCCTGTATAAAAATGCAACCGATGTATTGATGTTATTTTTTGTACAATAGCGATAAACCTGCATGGATATTTGAGGGAGTTTTAAAAACCTTAATACTTTATTTTGCACCAGGGGCTGGTTAAGGTTGAACACTTTAATTTCTGGCGGAATAGTATAATCAACATAGTTGCTGTACAAAGCCAGGTGTATTTCAAACTCATTTTTTAAATGATCGAGCAATAATGATACTACACGCTCGGCACCGCCAATTTGCAATGTATTTATAAAGATGAGAAGCTTAGGCTTAGTACCATTCATTCGTTTTCATTTTTTGCCGGGTACAAATATCTGTTATTTATTTTGGGGACCATTTAAAAAACTATTTTCTAAAGCCAGCATCATTTTACTTATTGCAAAACGTTTTTCTGTTGTTGCCATTATCTCTGCACGGTTAAAATTTATTGAAAGGGCTTTATTTATGGTGCTGGCAAAAGCAATCAGGTTATTATCTTCAACCAATAATCCGTTTTCAGGTTCTGTAATTATTTCTGCAATGCCGCCAGGTGCATTAAAGGCAACTACCGGTATGCCATTGGCCCCGGCTTCCAACAATACATTCGGAAAGCCCTCGTAGTAAGAACCCAGCAAAAAAAGATCTGCATCCTGCATACCAGCAAATGGATCATTTTTTTGCCCAACTAAAACCACTTTATCCTGCAATTGCAAATCATCAATCAGCTTTTGTAATTCATTTCTTTTATTTCCTTCGCCAATAATAAAATATTTAAAAGAGATACTAAGCAAACCCACAGCATGTATCAGCCTCTCAATTCCTTTATGTTCACTTAAGCTGGCAACGGTAACAAATTTGTAAATGCTATCAGCTTTTTCTTTTACTATATCAACTGGGGTGGTAAACACTTTATCAGTTGCATTATGAATGATAATAGTTTTTGCAGCAGAAACCTGGTAATGCTTCACCAGGTCCTGCTGCATATAAGCCGATTGGCAAATAATTAGATCGAAGCGTTTATAAAATTTCTTTATAAGCAATCTATACAAAGCCGGCATTTTAGCCTGTTTACTGTTAATACTTACAATGCTGGCCTCACGTGCAATAAATTGTATGTTTTTATCAAACTGATTTTTAAAAATAGTCAGGTATAAGTTGAGGTGATTGGCTGTAGAAAAAATAATATCAGGCTTAAAATTTTTAACTGTTTTTTTTATGGCAGGTATAGAAAACAATACTCTGTTTTTCTTCAGATCAATAAGCTCAACTGCCGGATTAGTTATTTTATGAAAGCTATTTGCATTGTTTATTATGAGCAGACAAACAGAAAATTTATCTATGTTAATATGATTGCAAACAAGCGTAACAAATTTTTCGGAACCGCCGCAAGCAAGTGAGGGCGTAATTATTAGAAGCCTTACCCTTTTTTCATTTTTCATACTCATACATCAGGGTTTAACAAAAAAGGCAATCAGGTTTGGGGTTTTATTTTTTACTGCATCTTTAAGGCCTGCTGCAACTGCCAGCTTTACCAGCATCTTCTTTATAAAATATTTTACAGGACCCAGTTTTAATTTTTCGATATCAATATTTAAGCAACTCTCAGTTTTAAATCCATGTTTTGCAGCCAGTGCTGTTAAGCCCGCAATATCAAATGATTGCATGTGCTGCATTGCGTGAAATTCAGATTTACAAAAAGGGCAAAAAGCTAAATTATTATTCAGGTTTTCTTTAAACGGTGTGGTGATAAATATTTTACCACCGGGTTTCAGTATTCTGAAGAGTTCCTGCATGGTTTCATGTAATGCATTATCCTGCAAATGCTCAATAGTTTCAATAAGAGTGATGAAATTGAATTGTTCATCTTTCAAAGGACTCGGTAGTGAATTAATTAATACCAGTTGTTTTAGATTCGGTTTACAGCCTGTTAATCTTTTTGTTTCTTCAATGGAGTCTACAGAAAAATCAAGGCCATAATAATTTGCGTTAGATTGATTAAGCATTTGCTGAAGTAAATGCCCGGCACCACAACCATAATCAAGCACATCGCCTTTAAGTAGCCCTTTTGCTTTTAAAAATTTTACAATGCCCGGCGCCATGGTGGCAGTAAAATATTGTTGTTGCCTCGCCATATTTTTACTTTGCCAGTCCCAAAAAGCGGCAATATCCGTTGTTGTCCAGTCTGAGGGTTGTTTGCGTATTGCTTGCATTATAAAGTGATTTTTTTAAACCTGGCTGCAATTATAAAACCCAATGAATAAATTATTAAACCAACCAATAACTTATAAAAGTAAAACAGGTTGCTTTGTTGTAAGGTATAAAATAAAATTACTGCAAGCGGTATGTTAATTAAAACAATTAAGCCGGTGTATTTCAGTAACCGGTTATACCTGATAAATTCAAAATATTTTTTGCAGATAAAAAACATCGTTAAAAAATTTATAGTATTAGCCAAAATTACTCCGTAAGCATAACCATAGGCACCATAATGTTTTGAAAACAACCAGATAAAAATAATAAGCAGGCAACTCATTATAACCTGGTAAGCAAAAGCTTGTTTAATATATTGTGCTGCCATAAACAAACGGCTAACCATGGCATTAACTGCAATACTAAAAATGGTTACTGACAGCAGTTGCAAAAACTTTGCTGATTCTATAGTTGCCTGCTCTGTAAAATTTCCACGGTTATAAAACAACTCCACAATTGGCCTCGCAAAAACAAACATAAAGCAGCCAAGCGGTATCAGTATAAAAATCATCAGTTTTGAAGTACGTAAAAATGTTTCATTAATGGCTACATAATCTTTACGGGCAAATTCTTCGTTTAATTTTATACCGCTTACATTGGCAAATTGTGAGGTAACCAGTGTATTGGGTATATCTGCAATGTTTTTCCCGTAGTTCATTACGCTTATGATACCGCTACCAAAACCGCTTAGCAAGTACAGCGGAAACATGCTGCTGGCAACAGTTGTAAGCTGCCCCAGTTCTGCATAAAAAACATTGGTCCAGATAGTGATGTGTACTGTTGGTTTATTAAAAGTAAATTTCCAGTGGCAAATTTTATACAGCAGGTAAAGCTGAATGGCCAGGTTTATGGCATAAGAAATCAAGCCTCCAATAATTATACTCATCACATCATACCTGGCTCTCAACAAAAAAATACAAACAATAACAACACCGCTTTTTACGCTGCTGACCACCGTGGGCACACTAAAATATTTGAGAGAAGTAAGAATATTATTAAGATAATTGGTAAGCACATGAAAAATAAAAAAAAGAGAGCCTGTTAAAAAGTAATTTCGGTAGGTAATAATATCGACCTCGGCAAATTTTGAAATAAGCCCAAAAACGGTTGTGCCAAAAAAATACATGGCAATGGTAAACAGTACGCCAATGATAAAATAAATGAGCAAAAAATAATTAAGGAAATTCATTGCCTTTACGTTTCCTTCTTTTTCCCGCAGCCGCATAGATTCCGGAATAAGTACTGCCGTATCAATGGTATTAATAAAGCTTGAAAAAAGTACCATCGTAGCAAATACAAAAAAATAAATATCAGTTTTTATATTGCTGCCAAAATAACGGGCAATAATGATGGTTAACAGAAAAAGAATTCCTTTGGATATGATGTTGAATAAAACAGAAAGGGCCATGCCACGTTTGTAAGATTCAGCCTTGATTAACCCCAAAAAACTCATGAGCCAGGATGTTGATGAACAGTGAATTTTGTTTAATCCCCTGCGGGGATTTTTTGTTTGCCACAGAAGCACGGAAGCACAGAAAAATACAATTGCGGTTTAAAATCCGTGGAAGCCGAGGATGCCAAATATTCCCGTAGGGAACTAATATTTGCCTTCGGCAAAATATACCAGCCACGGATTACACCGATTTACACGGATAAATACAATTTCTTTATTTTCTTCCTTTTTCTTCTGTGCTTCCGTGCCTCTGTGGCAACTCCATTTTGCCGCAGGCAAATATCTTCCTCAAAAATAGTGGTTCAAATCTAAAATCAATTCTGTTGCAAACATTTACTCCTTTACCTTTGCCGGCTATGCACTACGCTTCAATAGAAAACCTGGTAAAATCGTTTGGGATACGCACCCTTTTTAAAAATATTTCTTTTTATGTAGAAGAAGGTGATAAAATTGCGCTGGTTGCCCGAAACGGCAGCGGCAAATCTACCTTATTAAAAATTATTGCCGGGCTTGATACTGCCGACAGCGGCACCGTTTGGACGCATAAAGATATTAAAGTAATTATGCTGCAGCAGGATACTGCTTTTGAAGAAAGCAAAAGTATTTGGGATAATGTGTTGCGCATGGATAACCCGGTGGTAAAAGTGGTTAAAGAATATGAAATGTGCCTGGAGCAGGAAGAAGAAAATATTGAAAAACTTACCGACCTGATGGCCAAGGTAGACGAACTGAACGCCTGGAATTTTGAAAGCGAACTTAAACAGATACTGGGCAAACTAAACCTGCATCATTTAAACGAACCGGTTAAAAACCTGAGTGGCGGCCAACGTAAAAGAGTGGCGCTGGCACAGGCTTTAATTGAGGCGCAACTGCACGAGGGAAAATGTTTATTGATATTAGATGAACCTACCAACCACCTGGATGTGCAGATGATTGAATGGCTGGAAGATTATTTATCGGCACAAAAAATAACCTTGCTCTGCGTAACGCACGATCGTTATTTTTTAGATGCAGTTTGTAACGAGATACTGGAAATGGATGATGAACGTATTTATGTTTACAAAGGCGATTATGACTATTTTTTAGAACAAAAGAGCCTGCGGCAGGAAGTGCAGGCCAGCGAACTGCAGAAAGATAAAAATATTTTTAGAAAAGAATTAGAGTGGATGCGCAAGCAACCCAAGGCACGTACTACCAAATCAAAATCGCGGCAGGATGCTTTTGCAGATATTGAAGACCGGGTAAGCCAGAAAAAAGAAGATGTGGAAGTTAGTTTACAGGTAAAGATGACCAGGCTTGGCGGCAAAGTGCTGGAGATGAAAAAGATTTACAAAAACTATGGCGATAAAGTAATTCTTAAAGGTTTTGATTATACATTTAAAAAAGGCGAACGCATTGGCATTGTGGGCAAAAACGGAATCGGAAAATCTACCTTTTTAAAAATTGCCTTGCAGCAGGAAATGCCCGACAGTGGCAAGGTTAACCATGGCGATACGGTTGTATTTGGTAACTTTAACCAGGAGGGTTTGCAATACAAAGAAGACAAACGTGCTATTGATTATGTAAAAGATTTTGCCGAGTTTTTTCCTTTGGCAGATGGTGGCAAAATATCTGCCACGCAGTTTATGGAAAAATTTGGTTTTGCATCTGAGCAGCAATATACACCGCTGAGTAAATTAAGCGGTGGCGAAAAACGCAGGCTGCATTTGTTGAGCATTCTTTTCCTCAACCCAAATTTTTTAATTTTAGATGAGCCTACCAACGATTTAGATTTACAAACCTTAAGAACCCTGGAAGAATTTCTGTTGGATTTTCCGGGTTGTATATTAATTGTAAGTCACGACCGGTATTTTATGGATCGTATGGTTGATCATCTTTTTGCTTTTGAGGGCGATGGCATTATAAAAGATTTTCCGGGTAACTATACTTTGTACCGGCAGCATAAACTGGCTGAAGAAAAAAATCCATCGGCTGTAAAACCAATACCTGAAATAAAGGCAGAACAACCATCCTCAGTATCCAGTGTACAAACAACTAACCACAAACCACAAACCTCCAAACCTTCTTTCAAAGAAAAATTCGAATTCGAGCAACTTGAAAAAGAAATTCCTGCTTTGCAAAAAGAAAAAACAGATCTCGAAGAAAAAATGAATGCCGGCAGTATGGATTATGATGCTTTGCAAAAAGCTGCCGAACGCATCAGCACTATTGTTCAACTGCTTGATGAAAAAGAAATGCGCTGGCTGGAGTTGAGTGAGAAGATTTAAGCTTTTTTAAGCGGAATGATCACTTCAATTTTGGTACCGGTTGCCGGTTTGGAAAAAACAGTACATTCGCCATGCAGCATACTGGTACGTTCTTTTATTCCCATAAGCCCAAAGGTTAACTGATCCTTTTTTGCGGTGGTATCAAATCCAACCCCATCATCCTCAACAGTTAATTGAACGGCATCATTTATCTGCCCGATATTAATTTTTATTTTCTTAGCAGCAGAATGCTTTGCAATATTAGTAAGCGATTCCTGTAATATCCTGAAAAGCCCGATGGAGATATCCGGGTTAATATTGGTATCATCAAAGCTGTTTTTATATTTAATTTCACTATCCATTCTTTTGCCAAATTCGGCAACCTGCCACTCCAGTGATGCATTTAAGCCAAGGTCATCAATTATACTAGGCCTCAGTTCTGTGGCAATGCGCCTGATTGATCTTACAGTTTTATCTACAAGCGACAGGGTATCAGCAAACTTATTTTTAATGTCGGGATTATCCATGCCGCTTTTTTTCATTAACCATGCAATATCCATTTTTAACCCTGTTAACTGTTGCCCCAGTTCATCGTGTATTTCACGGGCTATTTTGGTTCTTTCTTCTTCTCTTACTTTTTGTAAATGCCGGCTTAACTCCCGTAATTGTTCACTGCTTTCCTTCAAACTGCTTTCTGCCTGTTTACGTTCCGTAATATTGCGGATAAATGCGCAAAAGGATCTTCCGGTTTCCTGCTCTACAGGTAATATAGACAATTCAATGGGAAACATTAATCCTGCCTTATTGCAGGCACTTACTTCAATCAATCGGTTTAAAATAGGCCCCTCTCCAGCTTGCAGGTAATGTTGCATGCCCTGCCGGTGAGCTTTTTCATATTCAGCAGGAATAATTGTTTCCATCAAGGTTTTGCCAATAACCTCGTCTGCTGCCCATCCAAATATTTTTTCTGCCTGTGGATTCCAGAAAGTTATTTTTGATATTGAATCAACGATAACTATCGCATCCAATGCCGAGTTAAGTATCAGCCTTTTACTTTCTTCGCTGTTAACGATGCGCTCTTCGCTGGTCTTCCTTTCTGTTACGTCTAAAATAATACCAATATAACCACTAACAGCGCCGGTGTCGCTAAAAACCGGCACTGCCCTGCCATTTACCCAGCGTTGTTTTCCCTGTTTATCAATAAGGCGATATTCAGAAAATGATTCTGATTGAATTTGGGTTTTGCTATGCCAGCCTTTTTGCAGCCAATCCCTGTCGTCCGGGTGCACGGCATCCAACCATCCATCGCCCATGGCTTCTTCAAAATGCATACCCGTATATTGTAACCAGGTTTCATTAACATAGGTGGTTGAGCCATTAGCTTTGGTTTCAAAAATACCTACTGGTGCTGTACTGGTTAAAGTTTTAAACCGAAGTTCACTTTCCTGTAACCTTTTCTCAGCCTCTTTATGTTTGGAGATATCCCGAAAAATAATTGATATGCCATCCGCAGATGGATAAATTAAATGCTGAAACCAACGTTTAAAATTTTCAGAGTATGCTTCTGCTACCACCATTTCCTGCATATTCATTGCCTGATGATATGCAACAACAACGGGATTGTCAGCTTCCCTTGGATACTCCGTCCACACATGTTTTCCAACAAGGTCGTTCGGGTGTTTCCCCAATACTTCTGAAGCCTGTTTATTGATATATTTATAATTCCAGTTACGGTCTATGGCTACAAATCCATCAGAAACCCTTTCGTAAATATCTGCAAGTTCATTCTGAGTTTTCTTTCTTTCAGTGATATCTATAATAGTGGTTAGCCTGTAAGCTGTATTATTTAATATTATTTTTTCTGTTGAAAAAAGACACTCTACTGTGTTGTTACTTTTTGTTTTAAAAGTCAGTTCCCGGTTTTGCAGTTTTTCAGTTTGGGTAAACTCATGCCAAATGCTTTTTACAAATGTTTCATTGAGTAAACCCAGTTGCAGACCGGTTTTGCCAATCACATCTTTTCTGTCAAGCTCTGCCAGTTTAAGTAAATGATCGTTAATAATTTTAATCAAATGATCTTCTCCGGTTACCAGCATGCCTACCAGGCTGTTATTAAAAACTGTTAAAAATGCGGCATCAAAATCACTTTCGGATGGCGTTGTCATGGTTAAAGAAAATTAACTGCAGAAAAGTTTTTCTAAAATAATTATTTTACCCAAACAACGTAGTAGAAAACCTTCTACCGTGTAGTAATATTTTTATTACGTGGGTAGATGGGTTTCGGTAAAATAAATCCGTAACTTTCTCACTCATTACCAAATTGCCTTTATGAACCAACGCTTTTACGCCCTCGATGTGTTTCGTGGTGCCACTGTGGCGCTTATGATATTGGTAAACAACCCCGGCAGCTGGGGGCATATCTTTCCGCCGCTAGAGCATGCAAGCTGGCATGGCGTTACACCAACCGACCTGGTTTTTCCATTCTTTCTTTTTGCAGTTGGCAATGCAATGGCTTTTGTAATGCCTAAGTTAGATGCCGCTGGCGAAAGCACTTTCTGGAAAAAAGTTATAAAGCGATCCTTGCTCATTTTCTTTATCGGTGTTTTTTTAAACTGGTTCCCTTTTATTAAATATGATGATGCCGGTAAACTTGTTGGCAAACCTTTTGAAACGCTCCGCATTTTTGGTGTACTGCAACGCATTGCAATCAGCTATTTTTTTGCAGCCATCATCGTACATTATTTTAAAGTACGTGGTTCATTTGTTGTGGGTATGTTTATTTTATTGGGGTATTGGTTTTTATGTGTGGCCGCAAACCCATCCGATCCGTTTAGTTTACATGGCTGGTTTGGTACCAATATAGATAAAGCCCTGCTGGGCGAAAAACACATGTACCATGGCGAGGGCGTGGCTTTTGACCCCGAAGGATTGATGAACAGCTTTGCAGCCATTGTGCAGGTGATACTCGGTTTTTTGGTTGGCAATTACATTTTACAAAAAGGCAAAACGCAAGAGATGCTCAACGGTTTATTTGTTGCAGGCTGTGTACTGGTATTTGCCGGCTTTTGCTGGGATATAGTTTTTCCGCTCAACAAAAAAATATGGACCAGCAGTTATACCATTTACACAACCGGCCTTGCCCTGCTTATTTTATCTATGATGATCTACCTGCTGGATTTTAAAAATACCAAAGGCGCCTGGAGCCGTTTCTTTGATGTTTTTGGTAAAAATGCACTTTTCATTTTTGCTATGAGTGCTCTAATACCACGCTCACTTGGTCTCATACGCATAAGCAACGGATTAACTTATGCAGGCAAACCAAAATACCTGAACCCCTTAAGCTGGTTTTACGAAACACTTTGCAAGCCCCTCTTCCCCGGCGACCCACGCATTGGCTCTTTAATCTATGCGCTTTGTTTTATTGCCATGATGTGGTTTTTAGCTTGGGTGTTGGATAAGAAGAAGATTTATATAAAAGTGTAATTTTTTTTGTGGACCCGGCAGTAGATCACTGTGGAACTTCATTGGCGTCGCACTCTTGTACTGTATATCTTTATACATCACTTCCCAATCTGCGCCAAAGCCTCCTCCACTTCCTCCACCGGCAACTCACAGCTTTTATCCCTGCACACATAAATACTAGTTTGTCCGGCAATCAGTTTGTTTTCAAGCAATGCAAGTTTGCTATCTGTATTGCCTCCTAACAAAATCACGTCAGGTAAATAATATTCATCAAACTGTTTTCGCTTATTAGCAAAATCATCTCCCATTATTGCAACTTCATACAACGGGCTTGTAAATAAAGCCTGTACAATTCCCCAATTTGCATAAAAATAAATATTGCGTTGCACATCAGCTTCTACATTAATAAGCATTTGTTTTGCCTTATTTATGTAATCATCATTGTTAAAATAATGCCCCAGCAAAAAAAGGTTTTTTGCCATTTCGCTGTTGCTGGATGGAATTACATTATCAGATAATTCCATCTTGCGTGCTATAAGATTTGAGTATTGGTTGTGTGTATAAAAAAACATTTTTGATTCGCCATCAAAAAAATGTTCCAACACATACGCTGTCAGCTTATCGGCATCAGTTAGCCATTGCTCATAAAAAGTTGCCTGGTAAAGTTCAATAAAAGCTGCAATGGTAAAAGCGTAATCATCCAGCAATGCGTTAATAGTTGCTTTACCATTTTTATAATTGCGGGTCATTTCGCCCTCGGCAGCAATGGTATGCTGCAAAAGAAAATTGGCATTGGCAATGGCTGCTGCTAAAAATCTTTCTTCGTTAAAAATACGATATGCCTTTGTATAACCTGTTATCATCAATGCATTCCAGCTACTCAGCACTTTATCATCAAGGCCCGGTTTTACCCTGGCGTTTCTTATCTGCATCAACTTAACTTTTGCTGTATCAATTGTTTTATTCAAATCAGCTACTGTAAGATCAAATTGTTTTGCGATTGCTTCATCCGTTTCATTTCTTAATAAAATACTGTTGCCATGCTCCCAGTTTCCATCAGCAGTAATATTGTAGTAAGCAGAAAAAATATCTGCATCTTCTTGCAATGCATTCTCAATTTCTTCTTTTGTCCACACATAAAATTTACCTTCCACAGCTTCGCTATCTGCATCGAGCGATGCGTAAAATTCGCCATCGGGTGATGTGAGTTCATCTTTTACAAATTCCAATGTTTCGTAAACAGCTTTTTTATACAATGGGTTTTTTGTTGCCTGAAACGCCTGTGCATACAACGTTATAAGCTGTGCATTATCGTACAGCATTTTTTCAAAGTGCGGCACATGCCAGTTTGCATCGGTTGAGTAGCGGGCAAAGCCGCCCTGCAGGTGATCGTAAATACCGCCCATGGCCATATTATCTAAAGTAACCGTTAATGCTTTTAATGCAACATCATTGTTAGTTAAATAATGGTAGTGCAGTAAATATGACCAGGCCGATGGCATGGGAAATTTTGGTGCACGGTTTTCGCCACCTTTTGCAAAATCAATATTAGGTTTCCAGGTTTCAAATTGTTTATCAAGATCGTTAATTGAAAATGTTTTTTCCTCACTTTTGAATGCTACCTTTTCTGTTGCATGAATACCTTTGGTAACCTGCTCTGCACTTTTCTCTAAAGCATCTGGCTTGTTTAGCTGCATATCAACAAAGTATGCAAGCATATTCATCCATTTATCTTTAGGAAAATAAGTACCGGCATAAAAAGGTCTTCCATCTGCCAATGCAATTGCATTAAGCGGCCAGCCGCCACGGCCGGTTATCAGTTGCGCCGCATTCATATACACCTGGTCCACATCGGGCCGCTCTTCCCTATCCACTTTTATGCAGATAAAATTTTCGTTCATAATTTTTGCTACTTCCACATCTTCAAAACTTTCATGCTCCATCACATGGCACCAATGGCAGGCCGCATAGCCAATGCTGATGATGAGCATTTTACTCTCGGCCTGGGCTTTTTGCAAGGCTGCATCGCCCCAGGCATACCAGTATACAGGGTTGTGTGCATGTTGCAAAAGGTAAGGACTGCTTTCGTGAATAAGCTCATTGGTATATTCCGGATTGTTGTTCATCTGTATTTATAAATTTTGAAAAGAGAATTATGCATCTTATTAAAGTTAGTGATTGCAGAAATAATACCATCTTTATTTCACAAGTAGTCCGAAGGACTAAAGTGAAATATTAGACGGTACTTGCCTACCGGCAGGCAGGTTATACCGATAGCAAAAAACTTTGGATCAAATACTGGTATAATCGGTACAAAAAAGCAGCAAACCAAAATCAGTTGCTGCTTTAAAAAATTTCAGGCATGCATCATTTTATTTTGGGCAGCTTATTAATAACATACTTACCAAATTCTAATAACTGTCCGGGATTAATATACCCTTCCGAAGTGGTAACAGATTTTTCTTCTGCATCCATAATAAACAATGTTGGGTAAGCTGCCACCTGGTATTTTTGTGCAAAGGCTATACCATCGCCCTTTTCCATATCCAAAGCTATATTTATAAAATGCTTATTAAAATAATCTCCGGCTGTTTTATCCGTAAACGTATTTTGCTTTAGCATTCTGCAGGGCCCACACCAGCTTGTGTAGGCATCAATAAAAATCATTTTCTTTTCTTTTTTTGCCTGCTCTACAGCTTTTGCCCAGTTTGCTTCAACAAACTGAATACCCACTTCGCTTTTGCCAGTAATTGCAAAGGAGGTATTAGCCATTCTATTTGCTGGTACAAAAGAAAAAATCAGTATTGATGATATTATCAAAAGTGTTGAAAAAAATATTTTATACTTCATACTTTATAATTTGAGATTGCAAGTTTAGTTTTTAGCTGTAAAAAAAGTAAGGTTTAACATTTACTTAAACGTTGATAAAATTAATTTAGTTTTATTAAATGAAGAAATTATTGCTTGACATAAGGGCCTGTACTGTTTGTAAAAAAAAATTACCCAATGCACCGAGGCCTATAGTTCAGGCAGATATCGATTCTAAAATAATTATTATTGGCCAGGCACCGGGGCAAAAGGTACAAAACAGTGGCATACCTTGGGATGACCAGAGTGGCAACGAATTAAGAAGATGGCTGGGGGTTACCAAAGAGCAATTTTATAATGAGAAGCTATTTGCACTGGTGCCCATGGGTTTTTGTTATCCCGGCAAAGGTAGCAGCGGCGATTTACCACCCATGCCTGAGTGTGCTGCGCTTTGGCATAGTGCATTACTAAAGAAAATGAAAAAAATTAAATTCATAATTCTTATTGGGCAATACTCTCAAAAATATTACCTCGGCCAAAAGTTAAAACCAACACTCACCGAAACAGTAAAAAGCTTCCAGGAATATCTGCCGCATTTTCTTCCATTAGTACATCCATCACCCCGCAATAAAATATGGCAAAAGAAAAATGCCTGGTTTGAGGTGGAAGTTATACCGGAGTTGCGAAAGATGGTAAGTGAATGTTTACAGTAACATTTTTCTCATCGCCCAAAATCATCCTGCAGCCTTACAATATCATCTTCATCTGATGGGTTTGCAGCCTCGGTATGCTGCCATATTTCTGCCACAATACCCCATCCATCCAGGCCAATTAACCGGTGCCTTTGCCCTTGTGGCAATTTTATTTTATCTCCAACTTTCAGTACCAGCTTTTTTTCTTCATCATCATTATGGCTTGTAGCAACTGCCACCTCTCCATCTATACATCTCCATATCTCTGCCCTGCGGTGATGGTATTGCCAGCTTAATCTTTTTTGCGGTGCCACCATTAAAATTTTAGGGCTCAGTTTTTCTGATATCTTTAATGCTTCTAAATCTTCTTCCGGAAAAAAATGTTTGGCAAACGCAGCAGCCTGTGTTTCTTCAATCACATAAAATCCGCCCCAGGGGCGTAACAGATCTTCTTTTATAATGGTAAAATTTAATTGCTGAAGCAATGTAGTTGTAAAGTCAAATGCTTTTGTATGGTGTTGCATTTTGCAGGTATTCTTTTTACAATTATAAAATCATTTTTAACTGGCAGGTTAATAGTTTAGTTTGAAGATAAGAATTTATGATTAACTACTTAAACAGGTTATCTGCAAAAAGTGAAACAGAAAGGCTGAGTACATAATGCAGGTAAGGTTTACACCAGGTTAAATAAAATATAAACGGACCGCAATATTGCAATCCGTTTAATAAATTCAGAAACTGTTTAAAAATTAATTGTTCTTTTTAATACTTTAATTGTACGAAAGCCTCAACTCCACCCTTCTGTTTTGCCTGCGGCCTGCCGGCGTTTTATTATCGGCAAAAGGCCTGCTTTTACCAAACCCAGATGCATGCAACTGGCTGGCACTAACACCCTTGCTTCTGATATAGCTCTGCACAGCTCTTGCACGGTTTTCGCTAAGCGTTTGGTTAAAAGTGTCGGAGCCCACATAATCAGTATGTCCATCAATGTATAAAATGATACCGGGCGTACCCAGCATAATACTAACCACTTCATTTAACCCCGGGAAAGAACTACTTTTTAATGTAGCCGTGTTTGTTTCAAATAAAATATTTTCAGCAGCCAGGTTGGTTTGCATGATTACTTCTTTTGCAATAACAGGGCAACCTTCGTTTTGCGGCAAACCCGGTATATCCGGGCATTTATCTGCACCATCTAAAACTCCATCCCTGTCTCTGTCTGGTACAGGGCAACCCTGGTTTTCGGCTACGCCGGGTATATCCGGGCATTTATCAACCTCATCAAAAATCCCATCCCTGTCTCTGTCTTTTTCGGGTGGCGGGCATCCCTGGTATGCTGCAGTGCCGAACACATCAGGGCATTTATCTTCTTCGTCAATTACACCATCTTTATCTCCATCCGGCGGCGGGCAACCCTGGTATTTTTCCAGTCCTTTTACATCGGGGCATTTATCAAAGTTATCCGGTATGCCATCACCATCTGTATCGGGGCAACCTCTAAAAGCAAGACATCCGGCTTTGCATGGGCAAAGATCCAAACTATCGGTTATGCCGTCCTTATCTCCATCAACCATTTCTGGCTTAATTACTTTAGCTTTTTTTTTACCAAAGTCTAATTTAAACTGAATGCCTGTTGCAAACGATCTCACAAAACCTGCATTGTTTGTTGCAAGCACACTGTTGGCTAT
Organism: Chitinophagaceae bacterium; assembly: GCA_031360765.1. Lineage (GTDB taxonomy): Bacteria > Bacteroidota > Bacteroidia > Chitinophagales > Chitinophagaceae > Ferruginibacter. Next base: position 40,569 of record JANMBZ010000059.1, on the reverse strand, counting down.
AGCACCACTGGTAAGCGGCGCACTATAAGTTACCAGGGGCTGGTCGGTAACTTTCTTCATACCAGTCATTCCATAATCGGCATATACACCCAGCGAAAGGCGGTATCCGTTTTTTAAATTAAAACTAAGTCCTGTTACTGCCGCTATTGCAACTTCTGCTTTTAATGCATAGTTAGTTTGGCTGCTCCAGTTAAACACACTGCCAAAGCCATGTTGCGGCAGGTTATTTATTTCAAGATTTACATCGGGGTAATAACCGCTCATATCTATCTGCTGTGCTTCGGCTTTAATTTTATTATCGAAAGGCAAAATCAATTTTGCACCGCCATTAAAAAACCATTGCGTTTTTTCTGGTTTTGCAGTTCTGTACTGCAACATTAACGGTATGCTTACTGCCATAAAACGCTGGGTTTCTTTATAGCCGGTAGTTTTAACGCTGTACCTGAAACCGGCTCCCATATCATCAACCTGCATTTCAGAAGCAGTGCTGCCATTGGTCATCAATGCATCTGTATTATACTGCATAATGCCCAGGCCGGTTACAAAGCCCCAGTGCTTGGTAAAGGTTCGGGTAAAGCCCAAATCAAAGCCTATACTGGGTTTTACCTTACTCTTGCCATCTTTAATTTTGTATTGCAGACCGGCAAGTCCGGCATTAACTGCTACGCTGAACTGGGAAAAACTTTGCACAGGTAACAAGGCTGTAAGTAAACAGGCGGTGATGATTATTTTACGCATAAAATTTATTTAGTTGTTGAGGTTTTTATTTCCCGTAAAAAATATTCAGTTTTTTTAGTGAATATTTTTTACGGGAAAAACTTTTTTATCTTCTTTATTAGAATTAATTTTTTGTTGTTAGCGCACTATCATTGTTACACTATATTTCTGTCCGTTTCTTAAAAGCAATGTAACAATGTACATACCGGTTGTATTTGGTGCCTGCAATGTTGTTACTGTTGATGCTGTATTTGTTTGTGAAACCAGTGTGCCGATAATATCTCTCACAGTTATTGCTGCTCCCTGTAGTTGTGCAGGTGTAAGGTTGCTTATCAACCTGTATGTTTGTCCTTGCTGTACTGGGTTAGGGCTTATTTTTAATTCAATGCCTGTAAAACCACCGGGTGCAATATCAAGCGGACAGGTTAATAATTCAATACCATTTTTATCAGTAGCAACTACATAGTAAGTTCCATTTAAGCCACCGTTTTCTGTGTAATGTTGCTGTGTAGCACCAGGTATCAACGCACCGTTTTTATACCACTGCCATTTAACATAATTGTTGCTGCTATTGTCAAAAAACAATACATCATTCCAGTGCTGCCTTACATGCGTTACCAGTTTGGCAACCTGTATCCTTACAGATGCACAGGTAGTGATGTTGCAGGTTCCTTCGGCTCTTACGTAGAAGGTTGTAGTATTTCCTACAATAACATTATTTAGTACAGCACCGGTTCCTATTGGTGTGCCACCACAGGCATCTCTGTACCATACCCAGTTAGCACCGGTTCCCAATCCACCGCCAACTACTCTCAGTGTGGTTACCGTATTGGTATCACATAATACCAAAGCAGGTGTACTGATGGCTGTTGGTGCCACAGATAATGCAGGTACGATGATGTCGAAAGATCTTGATGAACCTACACAACCAAAAGAAGTATTTGGTGTAACCGTTATTGTACCGGTTATGGTGCTGAAAGTTGGATTTTGTGCAATGAATGATGGAATATTTCCTGTACCGCTTGCTGCCAAACCTATTGCCGGGTTACTGTTTACCCAATTGTAAACCGTGCCTGCAACCGGGCCGGTAAAGCTTACTGCAGTTGTTAGCTGGCCGGCACATACCGTTTGATTGGCTATAGCATTTACAACCGCAGTTGGATTAACGGTGATGCTGAATGTAATTGGAATACCAACACAATTAGACGTTCCATTTACAAATGATGGTGTAACAGTGATAAGGGCAATTACAGGTACAGCGCCTGTATTGGTTGCAGTAAACGGCAGTATGGTTCCGGTACCTGTTGCAGGTATGCCTATAGAAGGAGCGCTATTAGTCCAGTTGTAAACAATATTACCGCCACCGTTTGTTCCGTTCGGGCTGCTGAATTTTATAGAGTCTGTTAACCTGCCATTGCAAAGTATTTGATTAGGCACCACATTTACAGTTACAATCGGGTTAACTGTTATCACAAAAGTGATTGGTAAACCCGTACAGCCAAATGGTGAGTTTGGTGTTACAGTTATGGTTGCATTTATTGAGTTAAGTGTATTTACGGTTACAAACGATGGAATATTGCCCACACCAGTTGCAGCTAATCCGATAGCGGTGTTGTTATTAACCCAGGTATAGGTTGTACCAGAAACCGGGCTGCTGAAAACAATAGGTGATGTCGTTGTGTTTGCACACAACGACTGATTAGCAACGGGGTTTACAACTGCAGGTGGATTAACTGTGATTGTAAATGTGCTGGATGTGCCCACACAACTTACACCGCCATTGGTAAAGGTTGGCGTAACAGTGATGGTTGCTGTAACCTGCACAGTAGTTGTATTAGTTGCAATAAAGGATGCAATGTTACCTGAGCCGGCAGCAGCCAAACCAATGGATGGCGTATTATTTACCCAGTTGTAAACCACCGCACCTCCTGTGTAAGTAGTACTGAAGTTAACTGCTGCTGTTGCAACGCCATTACACAACGATTGGTTGGCAACCGGATTTGCTGTTGCAGTAGGGTTAACAGTGATGTTGAATGTCATCGGCGTGCCCACACAACTTACACCACCGTTGGTATAGGTTGGTGTAACCGTAATGGTTGCAACAACCGGTGCGGTAGTTGTATTGGTAGCTATGAAGGAAGCGATATTGCCTGCTCCACTTGCTGCCAGGCCGATTGACGGCGTATTGTTAGCCCAGTTGAATACTACATTACTTCCGCCATTACCACTATTAGGGCTGGTAAATGTTATTGGCGTTGATGATGAAGCATTACACAACACCTGGTTGGCAACTGCATTTGCTGTTGCGGTTGGGTTTACGGTGATGGTAAATGTGCTGGATGTTCCCACACAACTTACACCGCCATTTATAAATGTTGGTGTAACTGTGATGGTTGCAACAACCGGTGCAGTAGTTGAATTGGTGGCAATAAATGTTGGAATGTTTCCTGCGCCATTTGCACCCAAACCTATTGACGGGGCACTATTTGCCCAGGTAAATATTACGCTGCCACCTGTTGCAGGGCTACTGAATGCAATGGCTGCTGTTGATGATCCATTACAAAGCACCTGATTAGCCACTGTATTTACTGTAGCAACCGGGTTTACAGTGATTGTGAATGTTATAGGTAATCCAGCACAGCCGTTCGGCGATGTTGGTGTAACAGTTATCGTTGCTGTTATAGCATTGGTCAAATTATTTGCTGTTACAAACGATGGTATATTTCCTACGCCGGTTGCAGCCAAACCAATTGCTGGATTGTTATTTACCCAACTATACGAAGTGCCCGCTACACCGCTTGTAAACACGATTGGTAAGGTAGTGGCATTGGCACAATGTATCTGGTTAGAGATGGCATTTACATTTCCGGTAGGATTAACAGTGATGGTAAATGTGCTGGATGTACCCACACAACTTACACCGGCATTGGTAAAGGTTGGTGTTATGGAGATGGTTGCCGTTACAGGGTTGTTGGTTGTATTGGTTGCAATAAATGAAGCAATATTGCCTGCACCGCTTGCAGCCAGGCCAATTGAAGGCGTATTGTTAACCCAGTTGTAAACCACCGTTCCACCTGTGTAAATAGAACTGAAGTTTACAGCCGCAGTTGGCGTGTTATTACACAAAGATTGATTGGCAACAACATTCGCTGTAGCTGTAGGATTAACTGTGAGGGTGAATGTGATGGTAGTACCTGTGCAACTAACTCCTGCATTGGTATACGTTGGAGTTACAATAATGGTAGCTGTTACCGGTGCCGTGGTGTTATTTACCGCAGTAAACGAATTAATGGTTCCGGTACCGCTGGCTGCTAAACCGATAGAAGGCGTATTATTTGCCCAGTTAAATACAATATTGCTTCCTCCACCTATGGTGTTGGGGCTGGTAAATGTGATTGCCGCAGTTGATGCAGTGTTACATAATACCTGGTTGGCAACTGCATTCACAACTGCCGTAGGATTTACTGTAATGGTAAATGTTCTGGCAACACCCACACAGGAAGTAGCTCCGTTTGTATAGGTTGGTGTTACGGTGATGGTAGCTGTTACTGGTCCCAGCCCGGTGTTTACAGCTGTAAAGCTTGGGATGTTACCCGTTCCGCTTGCTGCAATGCCAATTGAAGGGGTATTATTTACCCAGTTATAAGTAACCGTACCACCTACCGCAGGGCTGCTGAAATTAATAGCGTTGGTTGAAGAACCATTGCACAACACCTGATTAGCTACAGTATTTACAGTAGCCACCGGTAATATGGTTATGGTAAACGATACTGGTGAACCCACACAACCTGCCGGCGATATTGGTGTAACCGTAATGGTAGCCGTAGTTGGGTTTATAAAATCGTTTGCTGTAGTAAAAGAAGGAATATTTCCCAGGCCGCTGGCTGCAAGGCCGATAGCGGTGTTATTATTTATCCAGCTAAAGGTAGTACCTGCTACTGCTCCGCTAAATGTTATTGCTGTTGATGCAGTGTTACCACAGAATACCTGGTTGGCTACTGCATTTACCGTAGCTGTTGGGTTTACTGTTATGGTAAACGATAATGGTGTACCCACGCAACTAACACCGGCATTGGTAATTGTTGGCGTAACAGTTATTGTAGCTGTTACTGGCGTAGTTCCTGTATTAACCGCTGTAAATGAGAATATGTTTCCGCTGCCGCTGGCTGCAAGGCCGATGGAAGGCGTATTGTTTATCCAATTGTAAACAATAGACCCTCCACTATTGGGGCTACTGAAAATTACATTGGCAGTAGAAACGCCATTACATAAAACCTGGTTGGCCACTGTGTTTACTGTAGCAGTTGGGTTAATTGTGATGGTAAATGTTGTTGGCGTACCTGTACAACTTACGCTTCCATTAGTAAATGTAGGTGTAACAGTAACAGTTGATGTTACCGGCGAAGTGCCTGTATTTACCCCGGTGAAAGCTGCTATATTTCCTGTACCGCTGGCAGCTAAACCGATGGATGTATTACTGTTCGTCCAGGCATAAGTAACTGCGCCACCGCTTGGGCTGCTGAAGTTGATGGCTGCTACAGTACTATTGTTACATACCACCACATTACCTACAGCATTAACAGTTGCTGTAGGGTTAACAGTAATTGTAAATGTTGTTGGCGTGCCTGTACAAGCTGCACCACCATTACTGAATGTTGGAGTTACAGTAACGGTTGCAACAACCGGTGAAGTACCTGTATTGGTAACTGCAAAGGCAGCAATATTGCCTGTACCACTTGCACCCAATCCTATTGTAGTGTTATTATTTGTCCAGTTGTAAGTAACTGTTCCACCAGTTGCAGTACTGCTAAAGTTTACTGCTGTTGTTGATGTACCATTGCACAATACCTGGTTTGGCACCGGGTTTACAGTAACGCCCGAAGCCGGGTTCACCGTAATGGTAAATGTTGTTGGCGTACCCACACAACTTACAGCGCCATTGGTATAGGTTGGTGTAACCGTTATGGTGGCCGTTACAGGCGATACGCCTGCATTGGTTGCTGTAAATGCTGCAATATTTCCGCTGCCGCTGGCGGCCAATCCGATGGAAGTATTATTGTTTGTCCATGCATAAGTAACCGTACCACCTGTGGCAGGGCTGCTGAAGTTAACTGCATTGGTTAATGAACCGGCACATAAAACCTGGCTGGTAACAGCAGTTACTATTGCAACAGGATTTATTGTAATTGTAAATGTTATTGGTGCGCCTCCACAACTGGTGGGGGCAGAAGGTGTAACAGTTATCGTTGCAACCAAAGGATTGTTGGTTGTGTTGGATGTGGTGAATGATGGAATGTTTCCATTACCACTTGCACCCAATCCAATTGCAGTATTATTATTTACCCAGCTATAGGTAGTACCTGCTACAGGGCTACTGAATACGATCGGGCTGGTAACCACATTGGCACACAATACCTGGTTGGCCACTGCATTTACAGAGGCTGATGGATTAACAGTAATGGTAAATGTCATTGCTGTACCATTACAATTTACTCCGCCATTGTTAAATACTGGTGTTACAGTTATAGTAGCTGTAACTGCTGTGGTTCCTGCATTAGTCGCTGTAAAGGATGGTATATTTCCTGTTCCGCTTGCAGCTAATCCTATTGAAGGAGTGTTGTTTACCCAGTTATAAGTTACTGAACCACCCGTTGCATTGGTAGTAAAGTTAACCGCTGTTGTAGATGCCCCATTGCACAAGGTCTGGTTGCTCACTGCATTTACATTAGCAGTTGGGTTGACAGTAATGGTGAATGTTCTGGGCGTACCGGTACAGCTTACACCGCCATTGGTAAAGGTTGGGGTTACAGTAACAGTTGCTGTAACAGGTGCCGTACCATTATTTACCGCAGTAAAGGATGCTATATTACCGGTTCCGCTAGCAGCTAAACCGATTGTTGCATTTGTATTGGTCCAGTCGTAAGTAACTGCACCACCGGTTGCAGGACTGGTAAAGTTTACTGCTGTAGTTGCTGCACCATTGCAAACAACCTGGTTGGTTACAGTATTTACGGTTGCGGTTGGGTTTACTGTATAAGTAAATGTTATCGGCGTACCGGTACAACTTACACCGCTATTGGTAAAGGTTGGTGTTACTGTTATGGTTGCCACAACAGGTGATGTGCTGGTATTAACTGCTGTAAACGGAGCTATGTTACCTGTGCCGTTTGCTGGCAGTCCGATAGATGTTGTATTGTTTGTCCAGCTATAAGTTACAGTACCTCCGCTATTGGTTGTAGTAAAGTTAACTGCACTGGTTGCTGCGCCATTACATAATGTTTGATTGGCAACTGCATTTATAGTAGCGGTAGGATTCACCGTAATGGTAAATGTTGTTGGATTACCTGTACAAACTGTGCCACCACCAGGCGGAAAATCTCCACCATGTGGGAAATTTGCAGCTAAAGAGCTTATAAGCGTAGTAACACCAGTGAGCGGATTAACTGTAAATAAACGGGGGCTACCGGTATATTCAGTAAGATACATAGTACCGTTATTGCTGATCATCAAGCCCATTTCACTTCCCAAAGATATGCCACCAGACATAACCGGGCCAACAGTTACTGCACCTGTGGTTGTATTTATTGAATTAACCCTGCCATTTGAACTTATTGACCATAGTGTATTTGAAGCATCAAAAGCAATATCCATTACAGATGTATAACCACCTGTTGAGGCAACAAATGTAGTTACACCTGTTGAAGAATTTATAGTATATAAATTGGCATTTGTATAACCAACTGTGTACAACTGACCAGCACTGTTAGCATCAAGCCCAAGGGCCGGAAAACCGAATGGAGAACCTACCGGGGTTGCAGCACCGGTTATTAAATTAACACTTGCGAGTTGGGCATTACCCAAACCATTTAAAAGCGTCCATGCTGTACCATCGGGTTTAAATGCCAGTGCGTAGGTGCCCCCAAACCCAAAATTGCCGATAGTGGTAACGGCTCCGGTAAGTGCATTTACTTTAATCAAAGCATTACCATTATTGTTGGTACAATAAAATTCCGACACTCCATACTGAGGTGTTACTATTACAGTTGCTGTCACAGGCGAAGTACCTGCATTGGTAGCGGTAAAGGCTGCAATGTTTCCGATGCCGCTGGTAGCCAAACCTATTGATGCTGTGTTATTCGTCCATGTATATGAAACCGTAGAACCGCTTGTAGGGCTGCTGAATGCAACCGCACTTGTTAATGAGCCAGCACATAAAACCTGGTTGGCAACAGTTGTTACTATTGCAACAGGATTTACAGTAATTGTAAAAGTTGTAGGCGTACCTGCGCAGGCATTGGGTGCAGTTGCTGTAACTGTTATTGTTGCAACCTGCGGGCTATTGGTTGTATTTACTGTGGCAAATGAGGGAATATTTCCACTGCCACTTGCTGCCAACCCTATTGATGGATTATTATTTACCCAAGTAACGGTTGTACCGGCAACAGGGCCGCTGAAGTTTACGGCTGTTGTAGTTGCATTGGTACATAATATCTGATTTGCCACCGGATTTACCGAAGCAGTTGGGTTCACAGTGATGGTAAAGCTCCTGGGTGTACCATTGCAGCTTATTGTTTCAGTTGGATTTAAAATTTGCGCCCTAACAGTTATGATGGCTGTTACTGGCGATGAGGTTGTGTTTGTTGCAGTAAAGGAAGGCAGATTACCCGACCCAAAAGCAGCAAGTCCAATACTGGGGTCACTATTATCCCATGAATAGTTTATTGTACCGCCACTGTTGGGGCTAGTGAAATTAATTACAGGTGTGGGCAATCCGTTGCAAAAAACCTGGTTAGCAACTGGGTTTACAGTAACTGTTGGCAGCACCATAATCGTAAATGAAAGCGGCGTACCTGCACAACTTACACCACCGTTAGTATAGGTGGGTGTTACAGTTATAGTAGCTGTAACAGGAGTTAATGTGTTATTGGAGGCAACAAACGAAGCAATATTACCACTGCCGCTTGCGGCCAGTCCTATTGAAGTGGTATTATTTACCCAGTTAAAAACAATATTACTTCCGCCGCCACCGCTGGTGGGGCTGGTAAAATTTATGGCAGTTGTTGCATCTCCATTACATAAATCCTGGTTGGTAACTGTATTTACGGTTGCTGTTGGGTTCACAGTGATTGTAAAAGTTCTTGGAGTACCAGTACAGCTAACGGCGTTATTTGTAAAGGTGGGCGTTACAGTGATTGTAGCAACAACTGGTGATATGGTAATATTAGTAGCAACAAAACCTGGTATATTTCCAGAGCCACTTGCTGCAATGCCAATGGAAGGTGCGCTGTTTGTCCAATTATAAGTAACCGTTCCTCCGGTTGTTGGGCTGCTGAAATTAATTGCTGCTGTGGATGCTCCATTACATAATACCTGGTTGGCTACCGCATTTACAGTGGCAATCGGATTTACCGTTATGGTAAAATTGATTGCTGCACCAATACAACCACCCGGCGTTGTTGGCCTTACGGTAATAACTGCTGATGTGGCATTGGTAAGATTATTGGCCGTTGTAAACGATGGTATATTACCCGTGCCGCTGGCTGCTAATCCTATTGAAGGATTATTATTTACCCAGTTATAGATGGTACCCGATACCGGGCTGGTAAATACTATTGGAGTGGTTACCTGGTTGGCGCATAAGGTTTCATCTGAAACAGGATCTACTGATGCTGTTGGATTTACAGTTATTGTAAACGTGCTGGATGTACCCACACAACTTACCGCATTACTGGTATAAGTTGGTGTTACTGTTATAGTGGCCGTAACCGGTGCTGTGCCCGGATTAGTAGCGGTAAAGGAAGCAATATTCCCTGCACCGCTTGCTGCAAGGCCAATGGAAGGATCGTTATTTACCCAATTGTAAACAATGCTGCCACCGGTATAGGCACTGCTGAAGTTTACCGCAGCAGTAGCATTACCATTACATAAAGATTGGTTGGCAATTCCATTTACAGTAGCTCTTGGGTTTACGGTTATGCTGAATGTAGTTGGCGAACCAGTACAGCTTACTCCATTATAAGTATATGTTGGTGTTACAGTAATATTTGCAATTATAGGTGCCGTAGTATTATTGGTTGCTGTAAATGCAGGAATATTTCCATTGCCGCTTCCCAGCAAACCTATACCCGTATTGGTATTGGTCCAGTTGTATACAATGGTGCTTGCAGGAAATCCTGAACTTGGACTGCTGAAATTTATAGCAGTGGTTAGTGTATTAGCACAAAGAATCTGACTGGTTACCGGATCAACCGTAGCAGTTGGGTTTACCGTTATGGTAAAAGATGTTGACGCACCTGTACAGGTTACCCCTGCATTGGTATAAGATGGAGTTACGGTGATGGTAGCTGCAACAGGATCGGTAGTTGCATTCGTAACTGTAAACGGAGCAATATTTCCGCTACCACTGGCAGCAAGGCCGATGGATGGGTCGCTATTCGTCCAGTTATAAACCGTACCAGCAACATTACCACTAAATGCTACGGCATTAGATGGCTGGCCGTTACATTTTACTTGGCTGGCTACTGCATTTACAGTTGGTATTGGATTTACTGTTACTGTTGCTGTGGTAGTTGGCCCCACACAGGTACCCGATGTTGGGGTAATGGTAAACGTAACTGTTTGTGGTACATTGGTTGTATTGAAAAGTGTACCGCTGATATTACCACTACCGCTGGCCGGAATGCCTGTTACATTAACGGTATTGTTCCTGGTCCAGGTATAAGTTGTACTGGCTACTGTACTCGTAAGCACAATAGGAGTTATGGCTGAACCTGAACAAATTGTTTGTGCTGCTGGTGTTGCTGTAGCAACCGGGTTACCGGTTACTGTTAATGTAACATCGCCGGGGTTAGGTGCATTATAAAGAATGTTCATGGTGAGCCCCAAAGGCATTGCCGGAAAATTAACCGTGGCAAAGGTTCCCACGAGAGTAGTCGAAGTCATTATCTTGTAAGTCTGTCCGCACGAAGGTGTAAAACCTCCAAAGAACACTACATTTAAAGTGCCGCTTAATGTTGCTGTGCCTGTTACCTGCAACTGGTCGTGTTGTGTACAGGGGGTAGTGCCGGCAATTTCAATCAACTCGGTACCGCTACCATTGGTATAGCCTGCACCAAAAACAGTGCAGCCCGGTGAATTACCTGGTGATACCGTACCGCCACTGTTATTGTAATTGGCTCCTGTAAATGTTCCGCTTCCTTTATAGGTACCAGCAGTAGTAACAACGCCGCCGCCGTTTAAATTTAGTGTTCCATTATTAGTGAGTGTTGCACCTGCATTGATTGTTAAATCATGAACATCCGCAGTTCCTCCACCAATCACACATGGGTTAGGTGTGCCGGTTGGAATTGTAACATCATCTGTTGATGTAGGCACTGTACCGGAAGACCAGTTGGCCGGAGTAAACCAATTATTACTGGTGCCTCCCTGCCAGCTAATACCACCGGCTTCAAAAGTAAGTTTGTCTATTACCACAAATGAACCGCTAATGGTGATTCTGCTTATATTTACAGAAGCACTGTTAAACCCTATAAAATGAGTTTTCCAGTTGGTTGCTGAGCCGGTTGGGGCCGTTGTGCAGGTTCCAATAACCACATTGGATGCATTATAAACGGTAAGTGTAATAGGCTGAGGAGTACATGTGCTGGCGCCTTCAACATAAAAACCAACTTTGCTTGCAAGTATTGGCAATGTAAAACCAAGTGCATCAGTAGTACTATTAAGACCAAAGTAAGCTGTACCGGCCGGCACATCAGCAGCCGTTACATTGCCAGGGCAAAGCCCCCAACCAGCACCACCTTTAGACCAATCACCTAGATATGCTCTGTTGCTATTGGGAGCAGGGGCTGTTAAGATCACACCACTACTGAATGTAAAAGGCATTACAGGTACAGTATAACCTCCTCCGGCACTTGGGTTAGTTGGAGAAGTGGGCATGCCCTCAAATGATTCTACTACTGCTCCGGCACCAAAGGAAGGCACCGTTACGCATTGCCCAAAATTTTTAAGCGAAATAAAAAAAGAGCAAAACAACAAGCAGGTTAAAAGTATTTTAAATTTCATGTGTGTATTTTTAAAAAATTGAATTAAGGCAGAACAGCCCAATTGTATGTAAGCAGGGTATCTGTTATTGTTTAAAATGAAATATTTGCAGATAGGCAGCATATTCTGCCGGGTAGTTTTTCTTCCAGCTTTCATCTGCATTTATGCTTGCCTTACTGGCTCCCGGGCCTGTAGCCCAATGGTAAGCAGGGTTATTGGGACAATAGGTTTTCATCAATATTGATTGCTCCTCTTTTAACTGTGCCTCGGTTTTATTTGCCCGGTGGCTTTCAAAATTCAAAATGGCAGTGGCAGCTTCATTTGAAAGTGCACTATTTTTATCTGAATTGTTAGAAACATTGATCGCCGATCGTTCAGTAGCTGTGGCCGTTTGCCCTGCGGTTGTTTGTGCATAGGCACTGCCGCACATAAAAAAGGCTGCAATGGCCAAAAGGCCTTGTAAAAAAAACTTTGCTGACATAGTTTGAGTATTAGAGTATTTGGAAAAAGAAGGTTTTGGTAAATAAGGTTTTTGGCTGTTTAGTATCAGCATTGGCTTGTTAATAGATACAAAAGGGCAGTTAAGCAAGAGCGGGTGCATCTTTCTCATAATAAGTTTAAGGTTATTAGGTTTGGTAACTTGTTCAGCCAATATTTGCCTTTTAGCAAATACACTTGTGAATACTAGTTTAATATTTGTTTAATAAAACTGATCATTATTATACATCGTATCCGCAAAAAAATAAACACAATAGTAATATCCAATTTGTTAAAATCAAAGTAAATAATAATAAAAAACTAAAATCAGGTGAAAATACCTGCTTCCATTTTTATTGTACCTTATCAACTAACCATTGCCGTAAAACCAATCTAAAGTATAAGTTGATGTTATGAACCTATATTTTAATGAATGAGTTTTTTATACTTCAAAAAAATTAAATCGTCATTGGTTTAATGGTATTAATATTTCCAATTAAAGAGTAAGATTGTAAAACGTATCGGAAATTTTTTGTCAAAGGGGATAAACAACCGTTTGATGTGGGTAAACCGCTGCTTTTGGTTGGTGAAAAAATGTATATTTGGTATTAACAACCCTTTTTTCCTAAACAACAGCTTTTGTAAAGTGTTATTTGATGCCAAAACAAATACAGGTCTTAATAGTAGAAGACGAATTTATTATTGCAGATTATGTACAGGGCTGCTTGCTTAATTTAGGATATGAGGCAGTTGGCATTTGCAGCTCTTATGACGAAGCTATTGCTGCACTTCAAAATCACCAGACAGATATTGCCATTATAGATATCTCCATCAAAGGAGATAAAAACGGTATTGATATAGCAAACCACATCACAACAAATCTTGATATTCCATTCATATTTGCATCCAGCCATGGCGATAAAGACACCATTGATAAAGCCAAGCAAACCAGGCCTGCCGCATACCTTGTTAAGCCTTTTACCGAAGAAGATTTATATGCTGCCATAGAAACGGCACTGGTAAATTTCTGCAATCAAAAAACAAAAGCCGAACCAGCGGAAGAAATAATTTTAATTAACGACGGCTTTTTTATCCGCCATAAAAACAAGTTTATAAAAATACTGTTGAAAGAATTGCTGTACGCTGAGGCAAATGATAATTACGTTAATTTATATACTGCCGATACCCATTTTACTTTAAAAACCACCCTCTTAAAACTACAGGAAGTATTGCCGCATTATTTTTTGCGGATACAAAAATCCTACATCGTTAATCTGCAAAAGGTAAAAAGTTTTGATACCGAAGAAGTGGTTGTATGTGATAAAACAATTCCCCTCGGTAAAAGCTACAACGAAGCTTTGTTTGAAAAATTAAAAATTGTAAAAGGATAGATATTATTAGCCTGCACCAATAAATTTATATCGTTAATATGAAAAAGGGGTATTGCTTGTTTGTTTTTATGTTGCTTATGTGCTGTGCATTTGCGCAACCTCATATATTAACCAAAGAAGATAAACAGGTTATTAAAAATTTCGAATTACTGCCCGACCGTAATTACCCTTTCGAAAAAATAATATCCGACAACAGCTTACCCTTTACTACAAACCCTTTGTTGTATAATTTTAAAGAAAACGATGCTTACTGGGTAAGGTTTACAATAGAAAACCCGTTTCGCAACACGCAGGATTATTTTGTATCTGTTTTCCCGTTTATTGACGATCTCTTTTATTATTATGATAAGGATGCAAACAAATGGCAAAAGATCAGATCTGGTTTAGTGAAAAGTGATAATTCCAGAAAGTATAGCCATTTCCCGATTACCGTCGACAACAATTCAAAAAACAGTTTTTATGCACGGATAAATTTAAATGCCCTGGCAAGCTTTAAAGACAGTACCCATGCCCGTCTCCGGCTGTATAAAGCTACTGTTGTAAATGCAGATGAACAACAAAGCCGTCTTTTTTGGATTGGCACACTGGTAATTATTTTTATCCTTTTCCTGTATAACTTTTATACCTGGTATATTTTTAAAGACAGGGCTTTCTTATATTATCTGCTCATTTTGGCAGGTGCCGTAATTTATGTTACAAGTCTCAACAGGTATGTAAATCTACTAACACGGGTTCGTTGGTTTTATGTGAAGCTTACCAAAGAGGGGTACACCTATTATTACGATATACCCAGCTTGTTGACCAATTTGGCTATTCTGCTGATTATAACAGGCTTTATCCAGTTTACACGTATTTACCTGCAAACAAAAGTTATACTCCCATCATACAACAAAATTTTAAAGCACAGTAATATTGCATTTGCCATAATTGTATTTTTTGCAAGCTTAACTGCCACCACCGTTAGTGGAAATGCTCCATTTTATTTATATGCTGCTATGAATATTGGAGTGGTAGTTATCATCCTGCTTATAATTTGGGTGGGTATCATTGCATACAAACGACGATATACCTTCGGCAAATATTTTTTGCTTGCAAATATTTTACCCCTGTTGCTGGTAATGCTGGTAGCCCTATATTTTATTATCAGCCCGGTTGGTGCTGATAAATCAACTCCGCTTCCCAACCTTGCCATTTTATCTTTGATTTTAACTTTTGCCATTGCCTTATTTGCCAGAATAAATATTCTTAAAAAAGATTTGGGTAACGAGCAATTGCAGGCACAGTCGTTAATGAATAATCTCTCTAAATCAGAACAAAGCAATACAGAAAAAGAAATAGTACTTAAAGAAATACATCATCGTGTAAAAAACAACCTGCAGATAATTAATGGTCTGCTGTTCATGCAGTTTAAAGACTACAACGACGAAAAAATGAAATCCCGGCTTAAACAATCGCAGGAACGGATTAAGAGTATGGCATTGGTTCACAACAAACTCTACGAATCCGACAGTACGGTGCATGTGTACATAAAAGAATACATAAAAGATCTTGCCGGTGATATACTTAAAACAAACACACCCGTAGGCAAATCTATTCAATTAAATATTGAAGAAAACGAGGCTGTAAATTTATCATTGGACACTTCCGTTTCTCTTGGCCTTATTTTAAACGAACTGATTACCAATGCCTGTAAATATGCTTTTGCCGGTAAAGATAACGGCCATATCAATATCGCAATTAACAAACAGGGTAAGGACTACCAGCTAATAGTTAAAGATAATGGCAGCGGTCTGGCAGCTGACTTTCATCAAAAAAATTCGATGGGGTTAAGGCTGGTTACCAATTTATCAAAACAATTGGGTGGTGCAGCTAAATTTGAAAATGATAGCGGCACCGTTGTTACTGTAAACTTTATGGATAGGGTAGCGGCCTGATGAAAACAGTTAATAATACAATATGGATACCCCTTGACTCCTCCCTGTCAGCTTCCTGTCTGCTATATTAATCCTTCGATTATCCTTCGTTCATTCTTCGTTTGATCTTCGATACTTTGTATTGCTTTTTTTCAGCCTCCCCCCTACCCCACCCGGCTGGTCAGGTTGCTGAATGCTGGCTAATGAATCCATTTACGGCAAACTATTTTTTTGTGGAAACTAATAAGAGCGGCGAACGCCACTCTTATATATGTAGTCCCGGCAAGAATCGAACTTGCATCTAAAGTTTAGGAAACTTCTATTCTATCCATTGAACTACGGGACCGGTTGAATATAAAATTCGGACGGCAAAAATAGGCAATTCTAAGTTTTAGATTTCAATTATACCAGATTTTATATCTCAGACTATTATTATCTCTGTAAACCAATCTAAAATCGCCTCCCGATAACTATCGGGACCAAAATCTAAAATCCATCCTATCTTTGCACACCTAAATTTTTTGAGACTATGAAGTGGTTGAATACAATTATCAAATACCGTTTATGGATAGGCATCGTTTTTCTGGCCCTTGCCATTTTTACCAATATACAGGCTGGCTTTTGGCCTTCGTTTGTATTGTACCTGGTTGCAGTTATTGCCATTGTGGGCCACTTTTTATTTGGACCAATGAGGTTAATACAATCTTACATGGAAGAAGGTGATATGGAAGGCGCTAAAAAAGTAGTGAATGCTATCTGGTTTCCGGCAATACTAATTAAACCGGTACGTTCGGTTTACTACACTATTAAAGGTAACCTCGATATGGTTGATCAGAATTTTGATGGTGCAGAAAAGAACATGAAGAAAAGTCTGGCTCTGGGCGGCGGTGCATTAACCAAACAGGCCGAGGGGCCAAATAAACTGCAATTGGGAATGCTGATGATGCAGAAAGGTGATATCAAGCAAGCCGAAAGTTATATTCGCCAGGCCATCCGTGCCGGTTTACCCGATAACGAAAACAATGCTGCGGCTTACTTACAGCTTTGTTCTATCATGATGAATAAGAGAGAGTTTAGGGCTGCGAAAGATTATTTTAGAAAAGCAAAAGGCTTTAAACCTACTACACCACAAATTGTTGATCAGATAAAGCAGATTGAGAAGTATATAACGAGGATGCCGGGGTAGAAAAGGTTTAAGGGTTGAAAGATTTAATGGTTTAATGGTTGGTATCACAATCGATTTTTAAACCATCAAACGATTTAAACTTTAAACGTCTTAAACCTTTAAACGATTCTCCCAAACAGCTCTTCCACCTTCTTAAACCGGTAATCAAAAATTCCGTTCAACTGTTTTTTTACAAAAAGGGTATTTGCTATATCTCCTAAAAACCAGAATGGTAGTTTGTAGTGTACAATATCCGTCATCTCTACACCGCCATCAATCTCTTTAAAATGATGTTGATGATGCCATAAACTATAAGGCCCAAAACGTTGCTCATCTACAAAATATTTTTTATCATCTACATGCGTAATTTCTGTCATCCAGTATAAGGGTATGCCCAAAACCGGGCTCACCCTGTACTCAATTACCTGGCCTGCATACATTTTATCGCCATGATATTTTGATATTGTTTTAAAGCCCATCCCATCGGGCGTTATGTTTGCAAGATTGGCAGGATTGCTGAAAAAATCCCAGGCCTTATCCAAGCTGATGGGAAGCTTTTGTACTGTTTTAAAAGAATAAACTTTACTCATAGCACTTATAACAAGCGTTCAATTATTTTGTTCAGTAAGTCGGGTATCAATTATCTTTGGTTAATGCGCCATTACCGTGAAATATTGCAAAAGAAATTTAATGAAGAGTATCAAAAACTAAATGAGCAACAACGCCGTGCTGTTGATACCATTGAAGGCCCCGTGATGGTGATCGCCGGTCCGGGCACAGGTAAAACACAAATTTTAGCTGCAAGAATTGGAAAAATTCTATTAGACACAGATGCGCTTCCGGAAAATATTCTTTGCCTTACCTACACCGATGCCGGCACTATTGCCATGCGCAGGCGTTTGCAACAGTTTATTGGTGCGGATGCTTACAAGGTAAATATTTACACCTTCCATGCTTTTTGTAATGATGTAATACAGGATAACCTTAACCTGTTTGAAAAAAATTCTTTAGATGCAGTGTCGGAACTGGAAGGCATTGAAATGTTTAAGCAATTGATTGACGCTTTCCCCAAAGGTCATCCATTAAAAAGATACCGCGGCGATGTGTATTACGAAATAAATAACCTGCGCAATTTATTTTCGGCCATGAAACGTGAAGGCTGGAGTGCTGAATTTATTAATGAACGGATTGATGCCTACATTAATGATTTACCAAACCGTGATGAGTACATTGCCAAACGTGCCGTAAAAGAATTTAAGAAAGGCGATGTACGTAACGATAAGATTGAAGAAGAGAAAGAGAAAATGGAAAAACTGCGGGCTGCAGTAAATGAGTTTGCCAATTTTCAAACGCTGATGCGGAAAAGAAACCGCTACGATTTTGATGACATGATTAATTGGGTAATAACGGTGTTTGAAGAAAATAAAAACATATTGGCCAATTACCAGGAAAAATTTCAATACTTACTGGTAGATGAATACCAGGATACCAGCGGTACGCAAAACAAGCTGGTACAGCTTTTAATCAATTACTGGGATAAGCCGAATGTATTTGTGGTGGGTGATGATGATCAGAGTATTTATCGTTTTCAGGGTGCCAATGTGGAGAATATGCTGGAGTTTGCAATTAAATACACAGAGGATCTAATGAAGGTTGTACTCATAAATAATTATCGCAGCACACAGCCAATTCTTGATATTTCAAAAACACTCATCAGTAGAAATGAAGAAAGGTTAGTAAACAAAGTAGAAGGTTTGAGCAAAGAATTAATTTCTTCTAACACACAAATAAATCATTTAACCAATAAACCGGTTTTGCACGAATATATTTCTGCTAAAGATGAAATGGCTGATATTACTAACCGTGTTGCTGATTTAATAAATCAAAATATTGAGCCACGTAAAATTGCCATCATTTATAAAGAAAATAAATACGGAGAAGAGCTGGCAACATATTTCCGGTTGAAGAAAATTCCTTTTTACAGCAAACGAAGTTTTGATGTATTAACGCATCCGTTCAGCAATAAAATTGTGCAATTGTTACGCTACCTGAATGCAGAGCATGACACACCTTATGGCGGCGATGAAATGCTTTTTGAAATCCTCCATTTCGATTTTTATAAAATACAACCGATTGAAATTGCCAAACTTACTGTTGAAACCAATACGCTGAAATACAAAGGGGAGCAGACTTCTATACGAAAACTTTTATCTGATAAAGCAAATAAACCTGCACAAAATTTATTTGATACCGGCATTCATGAAGGTTTAAAGCAATTTAGTTTTATGATGGAGAAACTGATTGCCGATGTATCTAACATTACGCTACAGCAATTGTTTGAGCATATCATTCAAAACGCAGGTGTTTTAAATTATGTTATGCAGAGCGATGATAAAATTGCTTTGATGCAATTGCTTACCGCCTTGTTTGATTTTATTAAAGATGAAACAAGTCGTAATCCATTGCTTGATTTAAAAGAACTCATCAGCATTTTTGATTTGATGGAAAAAGAGGGCATTTCCCTACCCATGAATAAAGTGGCCGGCAACGATAAAGGTGTAAACCTGCTAACCACGCATGGCAGCAAGGGTTTGGAGTTTGAGTATGTTTTCTTTGCCGGTGCCAACGCTTCTTTTTGGGAAAAGAAACGCAAACCAGGCGGCGGTTATAAATTTCCAGATACCATGTTTACATCGCAACCCACTCCTGCTGATGACGAGGAATTGCGCCGACTGTTTTATGTAGCGTTGACACGTGCAGAAAAACACCTTTACATTTCTTATGCAAAATTCAAGAATGATGGTAAGGAACTGGAACCATCCATGTTCATCGCCGAAATACAGGAAGAGCATCATTTACCAGTCGAAAAAATAGTGTTAACGGAAGAACAGCAAATGGAATTTGAACTGCTGCACTTTACAGCACAGGCTCCCGAAATTGAGCAGGCCGAAGAAGATTTTATATCTGCCATTCTGGAAAAATTTGTGATGAATGTAACTGCGTTGAATGCCTATTTAAATTGTCCGCTTGGTTTTTATTACAAAAATCTTATCCGCATCCCTTCGGGCAAAAGCGAAGCAACCGAATTTGGAAGTGCCATACACCATGCACTGGAAAAACTGTTCAGAAAGATGCAGGATGGCGGCAAAGAGACCTTTCCATCTAAAGAAGAAATGATTGCCGAGTTTAACTGGTACATGCGCAAACACCGGGAGTTTTTTACCAAAGAAGCTTTTGACAGACGCATGGAATATGGCGATGAAGTGTTGCGTAATTATTACGATAAATACATCAGCAACTGGAACAAAGTGGTAGCTGTTGAAAGAAATATAAGAGGTATTGTTGTAAACGGCGTACCCTTAAAAGGCAAATTGGATAAACTTGAATTTAATGGTAAAGAAGTAAATGTGGTTGATTACAAAAGCGGCAATATTGATAATGCACTGCCAAAAATGAAACCACCATCCGATAAAGAGCCCAGTGGTGGAGATTATTGGCGCCAGGCTGTTTTTTATAAAATATTGGTTGATAATTATGAACAGAAAGACTGGAAAGTGATAAGCACCGAATTTGATTTTATTGAACCCGATAAAAAAGGCGTATACCGCAAAGAAAAAATTGTAATCAACCCACAGGATATTGAAACAGTAAAGCAACAGCTTACAGAGGTTTGGAAAAAAATTCAGGCCCGTGATTTTTATACCGGCTGTGGTAAGGAAGATTGCCACTGGTGCAATTTTGTAAAGAATAATAAGCTGGCAGTGGCGTTGCATGATCTGGAAGAAGAAACAGATTGAGGATTAAAGAATTTTTATGATTTCTAAACAAATCAAACAGGTTAAGTTTGTATTTTAATAGCAATAGATGAGATCAAAAAATATACAATTCACCCTTTTTATTGTTTCGCTTTTATACATACTTGCAATAGGCAATGCTGGTTGCGGGCAGATAGGAATGCCAACCGGAGGGCCAAAAGATAGTATACCTCCCAGGTTATTAAGTGCATCTCCAAAACTTAAAAGCACCAATGTTACGGGTAAAACCATCACACTTACTTTTAATGAGTATGTTGATTTAAAAGAACCGCAAACCAACGTATTGATTTCACCGCTACCCAAAAAACAACCCAGCATAGATTTTAAATTAAAAACTGTAACCGTAAAACTTAAAGACACCCTTTTACCCAATACAACCTACAGCATCAATTTTGGCAATGCCATTGTTGATAATAACGAAGGCAATCCGTTAAAAGATTTTGTGTACGTTTTTTCAACCGGTAACCAGATAGACAGTTTTACATTATCAGGTAAAGCTATAGTTGCCGAAACCGGTAAGGTTGACAGCACTTTGGTTGCCTTACTTTACCGCAATACAGATGACTCGGCCGTACAAAAAAGAAAACCAGATTATACTGCAAAATTGAGTGGCGATGGCAGTTTCAACTTTGTGAATTTACCGGCCGGTAATTTTAATGTGTATGCTTTAAAAGATGGCGATGGTGGCAAAACATACAATTCAAAAAAAGAAATTTTTGCTTTTGCCGATGCGCCAGTAACTGTTTCCGAAAAAACAGAGCCGATAATTTTATATGCATCTGCTTTGGAAAAAGAAAGCAGCAATACAAAAACTGTAAAACGTGTTCTTGCAAAAAAATTACAGTATACAACAATAGCTTTGCAAGGCCAGGATTTATTAAGTTCTTTTGAATTAAATTTTAATAACCCACTGAAAAAATTTGAAGCAGAAAAATTAATTTTAACAGATACCAATTACAAGCCAATACAAGCTGCTACCTGGACTATTGATAGCACCCGTACCAAAATATCGCTTGCAGTTAAATGGCAGGAAGCTGCAGCTTACCGGTTAATTATGGATACCACTGCAATTACCGACTCAGCAAATAATCATCTTACTAAAATTGATACCATCCGGTTTTCTGCTAAAGAACAGGCAGATTATGGTACCGTGGTTTTGCGTTTCAATAATCTTGATTTAACCAAACACCCGGTACTTCAGTTTGTACAGGGCGATGAAATTAAAAACAGCTATCCGCTTACTTCCCTGGAATGGAGCAATAAATTTATCAACCCCGGCGAATATGAAATCCGCATTTTATTTGATAATAACAATAATGGCAAATGGGATACCGGCAATTACTCAAAAAAAAATCAGCCCGAAAAAGCAATTACCCTAAAAGATAAACTCGCCATAAAAGCCAATTGGGATAATGAAAGGGACATAAAACTTTAGTGCCTGCCTGCCGGCGAGGCGGGGATAATTTTTTAATTGATAGTGGATAATTTTTTCAATTCAAAGCGTCTGTATTTTTAGCATATAGCATGCACTTAAGGCATTATCAATTATCCATTAAATCATTATCAATTATATTTGCGCTATGATTTTTTCTTCTTCTCTTTTAGAAAATGCTGTAAACGAATTTGCCAAATTGCCTGGTATTGGTAAAAAAACAGCTCTTCGTTTAGTATTACATTTAATTAAACAGGATGCCGGAGAAGTAAGCCAGTTCAGCGATATCATAGCACGCATGCGTAAGGAAATAAAATTCTGCAGCCGCTGTTATAATATTTCTGATAAAGACCTTTGCAATATCTGCAGCAACTCTATGCGTAAGCAGGAAATTATTTGTGTGGTTGAAAATATACGAGATGTAATTGCCATTGAAAGCACCCAGCAATTCAATGGCATCTATCATGTTTTGGGTGGCATCATATCTCCGCTTGATGGCATCGGGCCCGATCAGCTAACAATTGATGCATTGGTAGAGCGTATTGCCAAAGAAGATATTGAAGAAATTATTTTTGCTCTCAGTCCCACCATACAAGGCGATACCACCATCTATTACATCAGCAAAAAAATATCCGCAGGCCCCCTTGGCAAGCATCTTCCCGTAAAAATAACCACCATTGCCCGTGGTATATCTTTTGGTGGCGAGTTGGAGTATGCCGATGAAATGACCCTTGCAAAAAGCATCAGCAACCGCATACCGGTTGAAAATTTTATTGTTAGTGGAAATTAAAGTCCCGTTCAGTGTTAAAAAATACCAGTTTGGTATTGATTTTTACCTGTTCAGTTTTCTGATACATATAAATACTGATAACAGTATTAACTTTATGCACATTTGGTAATCAGTAAAAAATATATAACTATTTCCTTATCAGCAATTGATATAATCAGGAGATGCAGAATATAAATGCAAAAAAACTCTTTTACTACCGTTGTGTTTCATGCCCGTTTCTCATCACAGGCTAAAGGGTTTTTGTTGCTAAAAAAATTTCAATTAATAAAGTCAAAGTATTTCCTGCTTTTTTTCATTCTCATTTTATCCTCCGCTTATGCCAATGCCCCCAGCCTGCAGTTTAATGCTAAAACGGGAACGATCACTTTCACTTCAGATGCGCCAATGGAGCTGATAAAAGCAAACAGTAATCAGTTAAAAGGGTCGTTGAATCCTGAAACCAGGGAGTTTTCTTTTTCGCTTGATATAAAGACTTTTAAAGGATTTAAAGTTTACACGCAGAAAAAACACTTTAATGATATTTATCTCGAAAGCGATAAATATCCACAGGCTACATTTGAAGGAAAAATAATTGAAAACATCGACCTGCATAGAGATGGCCTGTATAATGTAAGGGCAAAGGGTAACCTATCTATTCATGGTGTAACGCAGGAACGCATCATTAAATGCAATCTTACTATTAAAAACGGGCTGGTAAATGCTAAAGCAAATTTTATTGTTTTACTTGCAGATCATAATATAACCATACCAAAAATACTGGGCAAGAAACTGGCTACTGATATTAAGGTTGAGGCAATAACTGACCTTATCGAAAAATAACCAACCATGTTTTTAAGCTGATGAGAAGCATACTTACCATATCAATCATATGTATTCTGATGCAGGGCATTAATGCCCAGGAGTTGGGATTTAAATCGTTCAACCTTACAGAAAATAATCACCCGGTTAAAATAAATACTGTTTACAAAACTAAGCAGGGTTATATTTTTGCAGGCACCACCGATGGTCTCTACGCTTTCGACGGTATCAAGTTTAAAAAAATAAATTTTTTAAAGTCAGGAACAAAAGACACCGTTACTGCTATATTTCAGGATAACAGCAGCCAGCTGTGGATTGGTTTTAAAAGTGGCCGCATTGCAAAAAAAATAAATTCTAAGCTTGAGTATTTTGAACCCGAAGAAGGAAATCCGAATGCAGCTATCACTTCGTTTTTGCAGGATAAGGAAAAGAATATCTGGATTGCCACTAATGGAGAAGGCATCTACCATTTTAAAAATGATCATCTTTATTTAATTAATGATGTCAACGGACTAACTGACCTGCATATACATTCGCTTGTACAGGCAGCCAATGGCGATATGCTGGCAGCAACGGATGCTGGTATCAACATTTGTAAAAACATAAACGGAAAAATAAAAGTTAACGGCATTGGCCCAGCCGAAGGCCTTCCGGATTATTATGTTACGGCGATAGTGCCGGCGGCGGGTGAAAATACTTTCTGGATTGGTTTGCAGGAAAAAGGATTTTGCCTGTACAACCACAGCAATGGAAAAATAACGGTGCCAGCTGCCGATTCAAACTGGAAATATGGACAGGTGAATGCGTTGCTGTTTTCGCAAAAAAATTTATGGATAGCCACCGAAGAAAATGGCCTGTTATTGAAAAGAGCAAATAACGAACCGGTGCAGCAATATAAAACCAATTCAGATTTTGGAAATAAAGTAACCGGTTTGCTACAGGATGATGAAGGAAATGTATGGGCCAATACTGCTACAACAATAAACAGAACAGCCGGTAATCAATTGCTATTATTGCCTCTCTATGATAAATCTGTTTTTGAAACCATACACTCCATGTTGTGCGATTACCAAAATAATTATTGGGTTGCCACTGCCGGCCATTTGGTAAAATACACATCTGCCAACGGCAACTATACAAAAAAAGATTATCGCTTTGCGGAGTTAAACAGTAAAACAGATATTAACTGTTTGTACCAGGATAATAATCATATTATATGGATAGGAACAATGGGAAGGGGCATATTAATACTGGATCCCCAAACCGGTAAACACCGCATGTTAAACGAAAACCCGCTATTGAAAAATGCTAGTGTATTAACCATAACCGGCAATGATAAAACTGTGTGTGTTGGCGGGTTTGAAGGTGTGGCGTCTATTTTTGAAATTGATAGCACAAACACTAATATTGCCAAAAGTTACAAGTATAGCAACTATAATAACAACGACGATATTGGTACCAATTATATTTATGCTATTTACAAAGATACCCGCAACAGAATTTGGTTTGCCATGGGCGAAAAGGGATTGAATGTTTTGGAAAATGGCCGATTTATACACTATGGAAAAGAAAATGGTTTGCTGGATGACCGCATATTTTCTATTACAGAAGATAAAAAAGGCAATATCTGGTTTAATACAAAAAGTGCCGGCATTTATTGTTTTAATGGAAAAAATTTTAAAAATTATTCAACAGCCAATGGTTTAAGCGATCTCGAAATTGTTTCTATAAAAACAGGACCATGGGGCAACATCATTATTGTAAATAGTAAAGGAATAGATATACTGGATGTAAATACAGGAACATTTTCTTACCTCAATAACAACCAGGGCATAGCAGATGTAAACCCCTACACTGGTGCCGTGGCGCAGGATACAGCATCCAACATCGCTTTCTGTACATCCAGGGGCATTGTAATTTACAGTCCCGGCCAAAATATTATTCGCCAACCCAAAACCATTATTGAAAACGTACAGTTATTTTTAACTGATGTTGATTTAAACAAACAGGGTGATTATAACAGCGATCAGAATACTTTCCAGTTTTATTTTACCAGCCTTTATTATACCAATCCCGATGATATACATTACCAATATAAATTAGAGGGCCTCGATACTGCCTGGATATCAACCAGGGACAGGGATGTTTCTTTTTTGCGCCTGCAACCTGGCAAATATAAATTTCATGTAAGATCATCGCTGAGCGATAATTTTGAAAATGCCCATGAAGCCGTTTATAATTTCATCATCGGTAAACCGCTTTGGAAAAGGGTTTGGTTTATCTCTTTTATAATTTTGCTGATTGCAGGTTTACTTTACTTGTACATAAAAACCAGGGAACGTAATTTAAAAAAATTACAAAAGCTTGAGCAGGAAAAAATACAATTTCAGTTTCAGGTGCTGCGTAACCAGGTTAACCCTCATTTTTTATTTAATAGTTTTAACACACTTATTTCTTTTATTGAAGAAGACCCTGCAATGGCTGTTGATTATGTAGAAAAGCTTTCTTCTTTTTTCAGAAATATTGTAAACTACCGCGATCAGGATGTAATAAGCCTGGAAGAAGAGATCGTAATTTTAAAAACTTATTTTTACCTGCAGCAAAAAAGGCATGGGCAAAATCTTGCACTAAATATTACTGTACCCCAAGCGCAAAAAAAACTTATATTTATACCGCCGCTTACGCTGCAGCTTTTAATAGAAAACGCCATTAAACACAATGCAGTATCTAAAGAAACACCACTGCATATAATGGTTTATTTAGATAAAGATAAATTGGTAATAAAAAACAACATCAACCCAAAAATTACCATGGAGCCCGGTACGGGCACCGGGTTACAAAATATTGTAAAGCGATACAATTTACTAAGTAACGAAAACGTTTCTGTACTGAATGATGGAATAGATTTTACAGTAATTTTACCTGTGTTAAATAAAACCGATTAATGACCATACTTATTATTGAAGATGAAGAGCCGGCATACAGGCGCTTACAAAAAATGCTGAAAGAGGCGGAACCCTCCGCTACACTGCTCGATCCGATAGTCAGCGTTTCTTCAGCCGTAAAATGGTTTAAACAAA
The DNA here is from genome assembly GCA_031360765.1 of Chitinophagaceae bacterium. Classification (GTDB taxonomy): domain Bacteria; phylum Bacteroidota; class Bacteroidia; order Chitinophagales; family Chitinophagaceae; genus Ferruginibacter. Next base: position 13,951 of record JANMBZ010000059.1, on the reverse strand, counting down.
ACGATGCGCCCGATCTCATTATTTCTGATATACAATTATCTGATGGTATAAGTTTTGAGATTTTTAAACAGGTAGATATTAAATGCCCCATCATATTTACAACCGCTTACGATCAATATGCCATTGAAGCCTTTAAAGTAAACAGCATCGATTATTTATTAAAGCCTGTTAAAAAAGAAGAGCTTGAAAAAGCCGTAACAAAATTCAAGGCACTTTCGCCGGAAAACGCTTCGCCTGCTATTGATATTAACAAGTTGCTGCAATCGCTGCAGCCCGCTGGTAGCGATTATAAAAAGCGTTTTGTTGTGCGCTATGGCGAGCATATAAAAACAATCGACATTGAAGAAGTGGTTTATTTTTACACAGAAGATAAAGCTACATTTTTATGTACAAAAGATGCCCGCCGGTTTGTAGTGGATTTTAATCTTGATACGTTGGACTCCATTCTGGACCCAAAAATATTTTTCCGAATAAACAGGCAATACATCATCAGCATACATAGCATTGCAGAGATGTTTGCTTACAGCAAAAGCAGGGTGCTTATTAAATTAAGCCCGGCTTCAAAACACGAAACCATTGTAAGCACCGAGCGCTCTGCCGATTTTAAGCATTGGCTGGGCGATGAAAAATAAGCAGCTTCCGGTTCAGTTGCAAATAATTCCCATTCAGTTATAGGATTATGCTGTTGAGTAAAATTCACTTTTAACCACAAGTGTGCTATTATATATTTGTATTGTAGAAATAGAAGTTAAGCGTTTTAAAATTCTGTAATCCTATCGAAAACATCCCGTTATCCTAAGAAAACAATTACCAAAGAAACACAACATTATTAAAACCCTGGTCCCCACCGGGGTTTTGTTTTGTATGAACACGCCTTGCGGCGTGTTCTAATTCGCCAAAGGCGAATTCAAGCGAACACGCCTTGCGGCGTGTTCCTACATTCCGGTTCAGTTGTATAAAATACCACTTCGGCATACAAAACAAAGCATTTAAAGCTTTTTAGTTTTTTACAAACAAAACGCATATTACTTTTACACCAGAAATCGAAGACAATATCCAATTAAAAAAACCAAATCCAGATCCAAAAGAAAACCAAGGTTAAGTTAAGTATCCAATTATCCCATCAAAATCCAGACACCACTGAACAAAAAGTTCTTTCAAAACCCCCGCAAAACGGGGGTTTTGCTTTGTACACACCAAAATGAGTAATCCACAAAATAGTTAATCAGCTTAATTCCATTTTTCCGGCTTAGTTGCATAAAATACCGGTTCGGCACACAAAACAAACCATCCAAACGCTTTTAGTTTTTTACCAACAAAACCCACATTACTTTTACATCAGAAACCGAAAGCCAATATCCAATTAAAAAACCAAATCCAATTCTTTAAGAAAACCAAACCAATTATTCAACTATCCTTCCAAAAGCCAACACCACAGAACATTTAACTCTTTAAAGCCCCGTAAATTCCGGGGTTTTGCTTTTGTACAAACATGCTGGCAGAATCATACACTTTGGCGTCATGTTGCAATTCACCACGTAGAAACCCTCCTTTTCCCATTCAGTTGTCCAAAAAGCCACTTCAGCACACTAAACAAACCATTTAAAACCTTTTAGTTTTTTACCAACAAACTGCGCATTACTTTTACCCTATCAAACCAATATCCAACTAAAAGACCAAAAGTTAAGAACTCAGATTTTTAGAAAACCAAAGATTACCAAATAAACCGAACCCTATTTAAACCCCGATAACCCCCGGGGTTTTATTTTTTTTATAACCTACCCCTCCTTCGCAACCACTTACTACATTTTGTGTTTCGGCATAGTTATTATAAATTTGCAGTGTTTACAGGCAGATTTGTTTATTGTTCGGCCTGTAAATTTTTCTCAACTGAACTAATAAACGAAAGCAATTCTGCAATACTTCTTCTCAGATTGATTCTCGTTTATAAGTTTATGGTAAGTTTTTGTGAACCGGGCATTTGAACCTTGGTGTGGCTTCATTGGCAAACGAAGTTTTGTTATTTTTTCTTTTTGAGAAAAAGAAAAAATAATCACCATTGTACAGTTGCCCTTTATTGAACTTTAATTAAAGCGAAATGAAAACATTACAGGATTGTTTAAAAGAAAGAATACTGATTATTGATGGCGCCATGGGCACCATGATACAGCGCCATAAGCTGGAAGAAGAAGATTACCGTGGCGAACGCTTTAAAAACTGGCATACCGATGTAAAAGGCAATAACGATCTGCTCAGCATTACACAACCGCAGATCATCGAAGATATTCACAAACAATATTTAGAAGCTGGTGCCGATATTATTGAAACCAATACCTTCAGCAGCACTTCTATAGCCCAGGCCGATTACGATATGCAATCGCTGGCTTATGAATTAAATGTGGCTTCGGCAAAATGTGCCCGTAATGCTGCAGATGAGCACACCCAAAAAAATCCGGATAAGCCAAGGTTTGTTGCCGGTGCTATCGGCCCGTTAAATAAAACACTGTCTTTATCTCCTGATGTAAATAATCCTGGTTTTAGAGCAGTAACCTTTGATGAAGTGGCAACAGCATATACAGAGCAGATAAAGGGATTGGTTGATGGCAGTGTAGATATCATTTTAATTGAAACAATTTTTGATACGCTGAATGCGAAGGCAGCTATTTATGCAACCAAAAATTACTTCCGTCAAAATAATTTACCCGAGTTGCCCATCATGATTTCAGGCACCATAACCGATGCCAGTGGCCGCACTTTAAGCGGACAAACCCTGGAAGCTTTTTATGTTTCTGTAATGCATGCAAATCCTTTAAGCATTGGATTAAATTGTGCCTTAGGTGCATCAGAAATGCGGCCGCATATTGAAGAGCTGAGCCAGATTGCCGGTTGCTTCACATCAGCCTATCCAAATGCCGGTCTGCCCAATGCATTTGGTGAGTACGATGAGCAACCGCACGAAACAGCGCATATTATTGAAGAGTGGGCAAAGGAAGGTTTTGTAAATATTGTTGGGGGCTGCTGTGGCACAACGCCCGATCATATAAAACATATTGCGGAGGAAGTGAGTAAGTTTAAACCAAGAGAATTACCAGTTGTGGAACTAGAGTTGGTTGACTAAAATAAAAAAACGAATGACTGTAATTAAACCATATTTAAGATTAAGCGGCCTGGAACCATTAATCGTTCGGCCAGAAACAAATTTTATAAACGTTGGTGAACGCACCAATGTTACCGGCAGTAAAATGTTTGCACGCCTTATACGTGAGGGGCAGTATGAAGCCGCACTGGCAGTTGCACGCCAACAGGTAGAGAACGGCGCACAGGTAATTGATGTGAACATGGATGATGCATTGCTGGATGGCGTGCAGGCCATGACAACCTTCCTGAACCTGGTACAATCCGAACCGGATATTGCCAAGATTCCCATCATGATTGACTCTTCAAAATTTGAAATTATTGAAGCCGGTTTAAAATGTGTGCAGGGCAAATGCATCGTCAATTCTATTTCTATGAAGGAAGGCGAAGCCAAATTTATTGAGCAGGCTTTCATTTGCAAAAGTTATGGCGCATCGGTTATTGTAATGGCTTTTGATGAAGTGGGCCAGGCTGATACCAAAATAAGAAAAGTTGAAATTTGCAACCGTGCTTATAAAATATTAACAGAGCAGGTTGGCTATGCTCCGCAAGATATTATCTTCGACCCTAACATTTTTGCGATTGCAACCGGTATTGAAGAACATAATAATTATGCCGTAGATTTTATTGAAGCAACCCGAGAAATAAAAACGGCCATGCCGCTTACCAAAGTGAGTGGCGGTGTTAGTAATGTATCTTTTTCATTCCGTGGTAACGAGCATGTACGTGAGGCAATCCATAGTGTATTTCTTTTTCATGCAATTAAAGCCGGTATGGATATGGGCATTGTAAACGCAGGCCAGTTGGCGGTTTACGATGAGATAGAACCCGCCTTAAAACAACTTTGCGAAGATGTTGTTTTAAACCGAAACAACGATAACAACGAGACAACAGAAAAAATGATTGCTTTTGCAGAAACTATTAAAGCAAAAGGAAAGGTAATAGTTAAAGACGAAAGCTGGAGAAAAGAAGCAGTTGAAAAACGCTTATCGCATGCATTGGTAAACGGCATAACAGATTATATTGATAGTGATACCGAAGAAGCCAGGCAAAAATATCCGAAACCATTGGATGTAATTGAAGGCCCGCTAATGGATGGCATGAACATAGTGGGTGATTTATTCGGCAGTGGTAAAATGTTTTTGCCACAGGTAGTAAAAAGCGCCAGGGTGATGAAGAAGGCTGTTGCTGTTTTAACACCATTTATTGAGCAGGAAAAAGAAGACAGAAAAAATGCACACATTGCAGCCGGCACAGTAAATGAAGAAACTGCCGGAGCCGCAAAAATTTTATTAGCCACCGTAAAAGGCGATGTACATGATATTGGAAAAAATATTGTAGGTGTGGTACTCGGTTGCAATGGGTACGATATTATTGATTTGGGAGTAATGGTATCAACAGATAAAATTTTAGAAACAGCGGTAAAAGAAAAAGTTGACATCATTGGCCTCAGCGGTTTAATTACACCTTCGCTTGATGAAATGGTACACGTGGCACACGAAATGAAACGCCGTGGAATAACGCTCCCACTGATGATTGGTGGTGCCACCACTTCCCGTATGCATACAGCGGTAAAAATTGCACCCCAATACGATGATGGCGTAGTGCATGTGCTGGATGCCAGCCGCAGCGTTACCGTTGCAGGCAGTTTATTAAGCAAAGAACAAAAGCCTGCATTTTTACAAAACTTAAAAGCTGAGTACGATCAGTTGGTAGTAGATTTTGGAAATAAAAAATCAACCAAACAATATTTACGATTCAAAGAAGCGCAAAAAAACGGAGCCGTAATTGATTGGGCAAACTTCAAACCGGTTGCGCCCACATTTACCGGTACAAAAGTTTTAGATAATTATCCGTTGGCAGAAATTGCAGAATACATTGACTGGCAGCCATTCTTCATAGCCTGGGAAATGCACGGAAAATTTCCGGCCATACTCACCGACAGTATTATTGGTGTAGAGGCAACCAAACTTTACAATGATGCTAAAAAATTATTACAACTGATTATAGATGAAAAATGGTTGTGTGCTAAAGGCGTTGTTGGCTTTTGGGAAACTGAGAAAATAGGTGCGGATTCCATCGAAGTCAAAACTCAAAACTCAAAAGTAGAACTTGAATTTCTGCGCCAGCAAATTAAAAAAACAGCAGGGCAACCAAATCTATCTTTAGCAGATTTCTTATCTCCTGATAAGAGTGATTTTCTTGGTGCGTTTTCTGTAACCATCCAGGGCATTGAAACACACATCAAAAACTTTGAAGCAAATTTTGATGATTACAACAAAATTATTCTGCAGGCTTTGGCAGATAGATTGGCAGAAGCATTTGCAGAATTACTTCATAAAAAAACAAGAACAGCATATTGGGGTTATGTTTCTGAAGAACATCTTACCAATGAGCAATTAATTAAAGAAGAATATCTGGGTATTCGCCCGGCACCAGGTTATCCGGCCTGTCCCGATCATACAGAAAAATACAAATTGTTTGAATTGCTTGGTGGAGAGGAGACTACGGGTATAATGCTTACTGAATCATTGGCCATGTATCCTGCATCATCAGTATGCGGTTGGTATTTTGCCAATCCTGAAAGTAAATATTTTGGCGTAGGCAAAATTGAGAAAGACCAGTTGGTTGATTATGCCAACAGAAAAGGCATGAGCATGGATGAAGCAACAAGATGGCTGAGACCGATATTGGAGTAAGTTTTATTTATTATTAAACTGCTCTTTTATTTGTTGTGCTTCTTTAGCATCGCCCAGTCCTTTAACTAAAAAAACAATAACTGCTATTTTAAAAATTATACCTCCAAATAGGGTGGAGATGTCTATAATTGCATTAATTAAAATAAATGCACCCATCAATATCAGCCCTCCAATTATTGCGTAGTATGGTTTTTTCTTTGTCCACAAGGCAAGTGCAATAAATCCTCCAATGTAAATAATCCATATCAGGTAATCGAGCCACATTATTTCTAAATCAAAAGGATATTTCGAAAATAAAAGCATCGCATTCAGCACCATAATTGCCGCAGCTATATACAAGGCATTTCTTGCCTGGCGTATATGTTTATCATATCCTTCCATCGAAAATTCCTGTTCATCAAAAATAGTTTCCGTATTATTTTCGGGTTTTATTTCGGGTTGGCTATCGTTTTCCATGTTATCTTTATTTGTACAAGTATAATAAATTATTTCCAATGCGTATCATCTCTTATAATGTAAACGGCATACGTGCTGCCATAAAAAAAGGATTTATTGACTGGCTTAAAACAAACCCTGCAGATGTAATTTGTTTGCAGGAAACCAAAGCTACGCAAGGCGATGTAGATGTAAAGCTGCTAGAAGATCTGGGCTTTCATCATCATTGGTTTAGTGCACAAAAAAAAGGCTACAGCGGTGTTGCTGTTTTTACTAAAATAAAACCTGATAATGTTTGCATCGGTTGTGGTATTTCTTCCAGCGATGATGAAGGGAGAGTGATACAAGTTGATTTTGGAGATATCCGTTTAATTAATGCTTACTTCCCCAGTGGTACCAGCGGCGATGAGCGGCAGGCATTTAAATATGTTTGGTTAGATGAGTTTCATACATATCTTAACAAATTAAAAAAGAAGCATCCAAAAATAATTCTGGTAGGCGACTATAATATAGCCCATAACGAAATTGATATTCACGATCCCAAAGGCAATAAAAAAAGTAGTGGATTTTTACCGGAAGAGCGGGAATGGTTAACTAAATTTTTAGCCAGTGGCTGGGTAGATACTTTCCGGGAATTTCATACCGAGCCGCACCGCTATAGCTGGTGGAGTCAGCGTTTTCCATCTGTACGCTTAAACAACAAAGGTTGGCGCATTGATTATATTACCGTTACAGAAACATTGAAAAAACAATTGCTGGATGCAGATATTTTTCCCGATATAAAACACAGTGACCATTGCCCGATATATGTTGAGTTAAAAGTTTAAAAGCATATTTTTTATGATTGTTTATAACGTTACCATAAAAATTACCAGCGCCATACATACAGATTGGTTGCAATGGATAAAAAAAGTACATGTGCCGGAAATTATACAGACCGGCTGTTTTACACACGCCACCGTTTTACGTTTGCTGGAAGTTGATGACAGTGAAGGACCCACATATACAGTTCAATATTTTGCAGAAAGCAAAAGCCTGTACAATAATTATATTGAAAAACATGCAGACCTGATGCGGCAAAAAAGCTTTGATAAATGGGGTAATCAGTTCATTGCATTCAGATCGCTTATGCAGGTTGTTAACTAATTGTGCAAAACATCTGAATCTATATTTATTTTATCCACCCGCCATTTTGTCTCCCTTAAAAACCGCACCGGCAGCGGATTTCAAACAACGAAGCATTAAAACCCGCTACAGTAAAGGCTTTTACAAAAAACAGTGCCCTGGCAAATCGTAAATCGAAGTGCGCCCTACAGCCCAAACCCCTTGTTGCCTTTGGTTTACAGCCCATAAGTACAACAAAATGTTTTTTAAAAAAAATTTTGTTGCAATTAAAAAGCATCTATATTTGTTGCAGTTAAAAAATTCAAAAAAAATCAACATGAACAAAGCTGAATTAATTTCAAAACTTGCTGACGATGCAGGTATTACAAAAACACAGGCAAATGCTGCTTTAGATTCTTTCGTAACTGCAGTTACTAAAACTTTAAAAGGTGGTGGTAAAGTTACCTTGGTAGGATTTGGTACTTTTTCTGTTTCTAAAAGAGCTGCCCGTAACGGCCGCAATCCACAAACAGGTGCTGTTATTAAAATTAAAGCAAAAAAAGTTGCTAAGTTTAAAGCCGGTAAAGAATTATCAGCTAAAATGTAATTTTGTATCAAACAAAAAAAAAGCAAGGTGCTATGTGCCTTGCTTTTTTTGTAGCAAGTAAAATTTAATCATTCATAAAAAAATAAAATAAATAATTATGGGACGTGGTGATATTAAAACAAAAAAAGGAAAAATTTTTGCAGGTTCTTTTGGTAAAGTAAGGCCAGCTAAAGCAGCAAAAAAAGTAGTAACTGCCGCGGCAGAAGTTGCTGAACCAAAAAAAGCAGCTAAGAAAAAAGCTTAGTCAGCAATTGGGAATTAGTAATTGGGAATTAGAAAAAATACCAATTACTAATTCCTATGTTTTAGGGTGCTAATCTTTCTATATTCCAACCATCCGGCAATTTTGTGTATTGTAACCGGTCGTGCAGGCGGCTTGGCCGCCCCTGCCAGAATTCTATGAGCGTTGGTACAACAATATATCCGCCCCAATGAGGTGGCCTGGTAATTTCGGAATCTGCAAATTGCTCTTCATACTTTTCAGTATTTTTTTCAATTGCTTCTCTTGAGGTGATTACACTGCTTTGTGGCGATGCCCAGGCCCCTATACGGCTGCCTGCTGGCCTCGATATAAAATATGCATCACTTTCCGCGGCACTTACTTTTTCTACGGTGCCGGTAATTCTTACCTGCCGCTCCAGCTCTTTCCAAAAAAATACCAGGCTGGCATTTGGGTTTTCTTCAAGTTGTTTTCCTTTATGGCTGTTGTAATTGGTAAAAAAAACAAAGCCTCTTTCTGTAAATGATTTAAGTAAAACTATTCTTGCAGCAGGCAAGCCGGTTAAGGATGCGGTGGCAAGTGTCATTGCATTTACTTCATCTATTTCGCTTTTTACGGCATCTTCCCACCAGCAGCCAAACTGTGTAAAGGGCTCAGGTGCAATATCCGTTTCCAGTAAAGTCTGCAATTGATAATCCTTTCTTATGTCTGCAATATTTTTATTCATACCTCTTTATTTTACTACTGTAAAATTCAACTAATTAAGCCAAATAAAAAAGCATCAGCAAAATATGCAATCTGCCATCCTATAATTGTAATGTAAGTTACAATGGCAGTAGTTTGGTCGTTATTAAAGTTGTTTTGTGCTTCCATAAAAAATTTGCTTTTAATTGTTTAGTGTGCAATAAGTTTTAGAGCAGTAGCGTATAAAAGAGAGTTGAGCAAAGCAAGTGTTTTGCAGGTTATTTTAAGTGCTAAATCTTTTTTAAATAAATTTCCGTTTCCAGTGTTTGAAGCCGGTTCAGCAAACTGTTTCTTTCCAACTCGCTGTTTTCCAGTTTACTTTGTAACTCGCCCACCATGCTTGTAAATTTTTCTAATTGCAGGTTTTGTTGTTTCAGGTAAGATATTTGGGCAAGTATCTCTTTATATTGGCTTTGCAGGTAAGCATAATCCTGCAGCAATTCGTTGTATTGCTTGTTTAATAAAGCCATTTCGGTAAGTTCCTGCTTTAATTCAATCTCTCTTTCTTGGGCGCCTTTTGCAGCTTGTTGATTTTGACCAAGGCGGTTTTTAATACTTTCTATTTCATTTTCCTGCCCGTCTAATCTGCTACGCAGGGCAACAGCCTCATTAAGCTCTGAATTTAAATAATCAATTTCCTGCTCACGGGCTGCCAGCATAGCGTTGGCATCTGCAAGCTGTACCTGCAGGCTTTCGTTGGCCGAGATTATTTTTTTTATCTGCTCTTCTGATAACATAGGTAAACCTTAAAACACTGCTCCCCTTTCAAATTATAGATTTTACGGTGGTAAAACAAAAAAATCCCAGCTTTATTGTACCTTATCAGCAATAATATTTTTCAGGCAGCGTATAGTGTTGTATCGGCATCTTAACAAATAAAGCCCATGTAAACTTATCTATATTTGACGGAAGACGAACTCATACGAGGATGTTTACAGAAAAATGCCTCCTGTCAGAAGGAGATTTTCAATCGCTTCGCCGGCCGTATGCTGGGTGTATGCAACCGCTATGCCCGTAGCAGTGCAGATGCAGAGGATATTTTACAGGATGCTTTTATTAAGGTTTTTGATAAAATTTACCAGTTTAAATCTGAAGGTTCTTTTGAAGGATGGATAAGAAGAATTGTGGTGAATACTGCTTTAAAAAAATATTCGCTACGCAGATATGAAAAGGAAGTTGCCGGTTATGAAGTGAGCGACCGTGATGAAAGCATGATAGAACCACCAGCTTATGGGCATTTAACAGAAAAAGACCTGTTGGTTTTAATAAATAATTTACCAGATGGATACCGGCTTATTTTTAACCTGTATGTTATTGAAGGATATCAGCATGATGAAATTGCATCCATGCTAAACATTCAACCAGGTACCAGCCGAAGCCAGTTGGTAAAAGCAAGAAATATGCTGCAGAAACAAATTTTACAATTACAAAAAGTTGCGGTATGAACAGTAACCGGCATTTTGATGAACATATAAAAGATCAGTTCAGCAATTACACACCCGATGTACACCCACGCATCTGGGAAAAACTTATTGCTGAAAAAGATAAAAAAAGGCCGGCCGGCTTTTGGGTTAGCATGCTCAACAGCCGCTATAAATTTTTATTGTTGGGCCTAATTGTTGCGCTGAGTAGTGGTGGTGCATGGCTTTACTATAACACAACTACAAAAACAAAAGCAGATTTTTTAAGTGTAACTGATGCAAGGAAAGGCAGCAGCAATATTTATAATAAGAATACAGCATCTCCCGATCAGCCTTTCCCAGATAAGCCTTCGGCAAATCAGTTTTCTGTAACTCAGCCAATAAATACAACAACATATAATAAGGCAACGGCAGATGATATTGCTGGTGGCAACAAACATGGTTTATCTTATAACAGCAATACCAAAACAAATATTTTTTCACCCTCGCCTTCGGCAGATGATGAGCCTGGTAATGCTAATAACAATTATACAAAAAATAAAAAACATTACACCGGCCTTGGTAATGTATTGGTTAATACTACAATGCCCGATACAGAAGAAGATGAGTATGCAGAAGAAGGTGGTGGAACACTTCTTGGCAGACTAACTTTTAATGCCGAAAAAATTACAGAAAAAAGAAAAAGCGGAAAAAAGGAAACTCCTCATTTTAACCCCGTTGTATTTTTACCGGGATGCCCCTCTGTTGAAAAAGATGCGGCAGGCAATAAAAAATATTTTGAGTTTTATGCCGGCCCCGATTACGCATTCCGCAGTTTGCAGGATACCGGTAACTCAAGCTACCTCCAAAAAAGAAAAGAAAGTACAAAGTTTAAATCAGGTTTTAGTGCAGGAGTACGCTACACCAAAGTGTTTAACAATTCGATGAGTGTGCGTGCTGGTGTTAACTACAGCCAGATAAATGAAAAATTTACTTTTAACCAGGGCAATGTTGTACAGGTTACTTATATCATCAACAACAATGGCGATACTATTGGCAGTTACACCACAACCGGTAGCCGCAACAAAACAACTATTAACAGGTATCGCAGTGTAGATATACCCTTGGTAGTTGGTTACGAGCTAGGTAACGGTAAACTGCACGCAAACATTAATGCCGGTGCTATTGTAAATATTTACAGCTGGCAAAAGGGTGACGTACTGGATGCAAGCGGGAACCCGGTGAGCATCACTACGGGCAAAGGGTCGTCGCCATATCAGTTTAAAACCAATGCCGGTATAGGTTTTATTGCTGCTGTATCAGTTTATTACAAACTAAACAACAGGCTGCATATAATGGCCGAGCCTTATTTCCGGTATAATTTATCGCAGATGAATAAAGAGAGTATTACGTTAAAACAAAAATACCAAACTGCCGGTTTACGATTGGGCATAAGATTGGATTTAAAATAGAGGCAGCAAAAATAAAAATGAAAGCATCTTATTATTGCAGGCATTTTAAATAAATAAAAATGAACAAAAAGATAACTATATTGATATTAATTGCAGGCAGTTTTTTGTTAAACGCCTGCCAAAAAGATATTGATGTTTTTGTGCCAGATGCAGGGCAGTTAAACGGGCCGGATACAACCTGGCAAAATACTATTACAGCAACTACCCCTGTTTCTGTTCTTAAAAATAATTTACTGGCAGAGCCTTACCGTGATACGATTACGGTGAATGCAAACATTGCAACATTGGCAACGCCTTTTGGTATGCAGGTAAACTTTCCGGCAAACTGTTGTGTTAATGGAGCCAGCCAACCGGTAACCGGCAAAGTTGATGTGGAGATACAGGTTGTAAAAAAGAAAGGTGATATGATACGGTTGGATAAGCCCAGTATTTTTAACGATAGTGCTTTAACAACTGCAGGACAGATTTTTATCACCCTTAAAAAAAATGGCCAATTACTACAATTAGCACCGGGTATAAGATATAATATTAACTATGTTGATTTGCCCACAAACCAGCAAATGAAATTTTTTATTGGCGATGAAGGCAATGCGCAAGCTTTTAACTGGTTCCCTACTCCAGACCCTGGTCTTGATACCATTATTATAACGCCTCAATCATACCAGATATACACCAAACGTCTGCGATGGATAAGTGTTGCACAACCATTTGAAATAAACACCAGTGGCCGCGTTAGTGTAACTGCAGATATAGCTGCTTACTTTACAAATGCCAATACTGTTGTATTTACAGTTTTTAAAGATGTACGTTCGGTAGTAGCCATGCGACCGGATTTAGGTACACGTAAATTTATTACCGGCAGGTTACCGGTTGGCAAAGCAATTACGGTTGTTGTAATTTCAAAACAGGGTAATGATTATTATCTGGGGTTTGAATCGGCAGTTACGCAAACAGTTTCTTCAAGCCCATCTGTACAGCATGTAAATGTTGTGCCCATAAAAAAATCTTTGGCCCAGATATTATCTTACTTAAACACCCTTTAGAACAAAACAATCTATATAAAAAGGGGATGCTGTTTTCAGCATCCCCTTTCTTGTTATTTCTTCAGTTTTATTAAGATACCAATGTGCCTACCTTTTCTCCGGTAACCACTTTCAGTAAATTGCCTTCGGTGTTCATATCAAAAACAACAATAGGTAAATTATTTTCCATGCAAAGTGTAAAAGCGGTCATATCCATCACTTTCAGGTTTTTTTGGATACACTCGTTAAAAGAAATGGTTTCGTATTTGGTTGCGGTTGGATCTTTTTCCGGATCGGCTGTATAAATGCCGTTAACCCTGGTGCCTTTCAAAATTACATCTGCTTTAATTTCAATGGCCCTTAAAGAGCCTGCTGTATCGGTAGTAAAATATGGATTGCCGGTGCCTGCACCAAAAATAACCACACGCCCTTTTTCCAAATGCCTCATAGCTCTTCTGCGTATGTAAGGTTCAGCAATCTGTTCCATTTTTATAGCGCTTTGCAGCCTGGTATAAATGCCGGCTTTTTCCATACCGCTTTGCAGGGCCATACCGTTAATTACTGTTGCAAGCATACCCATATAATCTCCCTGTGCTCTTTCAATGCCGCTCTCAGCCTCGTTCATACCGCGGTAAATATTACCACCGCCAATTACCACCGCAACCTGTACACCAAGTTCAATAACCGATTTAATATCCTGGGCATAGCGTGCAATTACTTCACTATCTAATCCAAAATTTTTATTGCCCATTAAAGATTCACCGGAAAGTTTCAGTAAAATTCGTTTGTACTTAGGTAACATTGGCTGTAGATATTTTTTGCGAAGATATATTTTTATCCCGATAGCTATCGGGATGTTTTTATTGCTTTTATAGAATACATCATGGGCATTTTTTCATCCATACCTTTAATGCGCCACATATCGTCGGCTCCTTTTTCCAAGTTGCTGAAACAGTTATAGGGAGAAAAAGGAAACTCATTAAATAGGGTGATTTGCAGCCCATGCTTAACTAATGCATTGATGATTTCCGAAAAAGGATGATTCCATCCATGCTCAATGGATTTAATGGGAGCATTCCTGTCGGAATAAGTACCGGATACTTCTTCTGTTAT
>JANMBZ010000023.1:0-128918 GCA_031360765.1 Chitinophagaceae bacterium | reverse complement strand
TACATGGGTGTAGATAAACCAACATTAAAAGCCGCCATTGATGCAGCGCATAAAAGAAATTTAAAAATTACTGGCCATTTGGATATTGTTACATACAAAGAAGCCGCTTTGTTGGGTATGGATAATTTGGAACATGGATTTATGGCCAGCACAGATTTTGCAATTGGCAAAAAAGAAAATGAACCGCCTGCGCCGGGAAGTGCTTATAAAGCATTGAGCAATCTTGATATTCTGAGTGATAGTGTAAAACAATTCATTCAATTTTTGATTGATAAAAAAATGAGTATCACCTCATCATTAGCCGTGTTTGAAGGCGTAACCACCACTCAACCGCAACCTAACCAGGAAGCACTCAATGCTATGTCGCCTGATACAAGGGATTTTTATTTACAAAGACTTGCAACCACTAAATCGGCCAAAGGCCCAACTGTTTATGATAAAGCATACGCCAATGCTACTAAAATGGAAAAAATATTTTACGATATGGGTGGCTTACTTTCTGTTGGCACCGACCCAACAGGCAATGGTGGAACAATAGCAGGCTATGGCAATTGGCGGGCAATAGAATTATTAGTAGAAGCAGACGGGTTTACGCCGTTGGAAGCAATAAAAATCGCATCCCTCAATGGTAGTATTGCTTTAGGGTTTGATAAAACCATTGGAACAATTGAGCCCGGTAAATCAGCCGACCTTTTAATTATTGATGGAGACCCGTCAAAAAACATCAGCGACATTCGAAAAGTTCTTTTTGTTTTTAAAAATGGCATTGGCTATAACTCAAAGAAATTATTTGAATCGGTAAAAGGAAAAGTTGGATTTAATTAATGAGTAACCAATAATAAAAAATGGAAGAAAATAAAAGCCCAGAGCCGGAAGAACAACCGGCAGAGCATATTCCGGAAGTTATACATCCTCCCGAAGAAACGGATATACCCGTAACAGAAGAACTACAAACTAGAAACTACGAACCACAATCTGAAGAAATGGAAGTACACAAACACCCACATCATGTAACCCATAAAAAGAAATGGGGAGAATATTTACTGGAATTCCTGATGCTGTTCCTTGCAGTGTTCCTGGGATTTGTTGCTGAGAATATCCGGGAACATATTGTGGAGCAAAACAGGGCAACGGAATTTTCAAGATCGTTGGTACAAGACCTTCAAAATGATACATCCGCTATTAACAGCCAAAAAAAATCCGCCGGATTGTATATTGCCAATTGCGACAGCCTGCTAAAACTTAGCAAAACATTATTAGAAGGGCGCAATGCGGCACAATTCTCATTTTATACCCGGTTTACTTATTGGACAGCCCCGATTTCCTGGAACAGGAACACATTTGAACAGATCAAAAACTCCGGTAGCCTCCGCTATTTTAAAAATGACCGTTTGTTGAAAAAATTACTGAATTATGATGCTGTTGTAAATGACATCAATTCGGAAGCCGAGGCTAATAAGATAAGGGGCAACATGCTGTTAACATCCATAAATGCCGTCATAGAACCGGAACTTCACTACGAGATATCAAAGTATTTATTAGCGTCGCTCGATACCATGTCCTTTGAAACAAGGGAAAGATTCTTTTCTTATAAAACGGCATCTCTTGAAAATAAAAGAGAAAAAATATCAGAGATGCTGAATATGGTTATTGTTCAACAAAGAAATCTGCGGTTCAAGCTCAATGACGGTTGGCAACATGCCCATGTTCTTGCAACTGAGTTGATGACCGATATTAAAAAAGAATATCACCTGCAATAAAAATCATGAGCACAAAAAACAATATTTGGAAAAACAGGCTACTGAGGTTTTTGCTGTATATTATTATTGGTTTTGGCTGCGCATTCATTTACAGATGGATCAAAAAATAAAATGAAGAAAAATAGAAAAGATAAAAAGGTTGTGGAAGATATTCCCGAAGTTGAAGCAGTTAAAATTCCTGCCGTAGAAAAAGCTATGCCCCAAACAGCAGCTGCAGCAGAACAACAACCAACAACAAACCACAACTCACAAAACGAAGAAATGGAAGTACATCACCACGCCCACAACCCGGCAGAGCCGCATCATAAGAAAAACTGGAAATCTTATTTCTGGGAATTTTTAATGTTATTCCTTGCTGTGTTCTGCGGATTTTTAGCTGAGTATCAGTTGGAGCATACCATAGAACATCAACGTGAAAAGAAGTTTGCGGGACAAATGCTTTCAGATTTAAGGGCCGACTCATTATTTTTTGCAAAACGCATAAAAGATATCGATAGCATTGGAAGAAAACACCAGGAACTCTTCACGTTGATGACCCGACCTGACAAAGCAACTGATAAAGAAGTTCTAAATGCCGCATTAGCTGTCATGTACATTTATGACATACAGTCCACATCAGCCACTTATGAACAGATGAAAACATCCGGCAGCTTAAGATATATTCAGAATAAAGATTTAACCAATGTGATTCAGCAGTATTATGCAGTATCCTTACCCCGTGTAATAAATGCCATGGAAATACATAAGCAGTTTTTTAATAACTACATTAATCCCTATAACCTAAAACACTTCAGGGTACAGGACTACAACAGGTCGGGAGATTCCTTAACTACTGATAATCCGATTGTCTTATTCAGAACTGCAACTTCAGACCAGGAACTGTTGAATATTTTTGAAATTTACGGCCGGGTTCATGAAATGATAAAAACAGTTCTTATAATTCCTGCTGCTCAAAAATTACACAAACTAATAGCACTATTAAAAAAAGAATACCACCTGGATTAAATTATGGATGAAAATAAAAACATAAAACCGGAAGAACAATCGGCAGAAAATATTTCAGCAGAGAAAACTGCTATGCCCGGAACAGAAACTGTTGCATCCGAAGAACAAACAACTATAAACGACCCGCAGGGCCCTGTGGGCAAACAAGAAACTGAAAACATGGAAGTACATCACCACAGCCACGCCGGACATGGCAAGAAAAACTGGAAATCTTATCTCTGGGAATTTTTAATGCTGTTCCTCGCTGTGTTTTGCGGCTTTTTAGCTGAATGGCAACTTGAACATGTTATTGAGCATAGCAGGGAAAAAGAATTTATGGAAAGCATGATCGTTGACCTTAAAACCGACAGCGCTACTTTAGTTAGAATGAGATCCAGCTTTGTAGATGTTGGAACTCATATTGACTCCTTAATACCATTGTTAAAAGACAATGAATTATTAGATAAGCATGCAACAGAAATATATCAACAACAGGTTTACTTAAACTTTTTTACAAAATGGATATATGCTGACAGAACCATAGACCAGTTAAAAAATTCTGGCAATTTCAGATTAATCAAAAACAAAGCAGTTTCTTATGGAATTAGTAAGTATGATGGTTTTATAAGGAATTATGTAGATGACATGCAGAAAACTTTAATCCAGAAACAGTGGCAAGGTATTTATGAAGCAGGCAATGATATATTCAAATCAAGTGTATTCAGAGCATATTTTAACAGCGGGTATTTCACCCCCCATCCGGTCCTGTTACCTGATAGTCCTTACTTTTTGACAACAGACAAAATTGTTCTTCAAAAATTCATAAATAAGCTTGACCAATATGTAGTCTACGTCGATTGGTTCAGGGATAACATTGGAAGAGCCTTACAGCAAAATATGTCACTTGACTCTTTAATAAAAAAAGAATACAATCTTGAATAAATGTAATTATGAAAAAAATAATAGTACTCTTTTGTTTTACTGCAGGTATGCAAGCAATTTTTGCACAAAATAAGAATCCTGACAGTGTGAAAGCTGCTTTAGCCAGGTATACCAATCCCCTGGAGCGATTTAACGCCACTATCAACTATTTAGAAACCATAGACTCCCGTGCCGGCAACAATGTTGACTCTGCCATTTGTATTGATTTGCTACAGATAGCGCAGCAATTAAAAAATGATTCGCTGCTTGCCATCAGTTATAACTGGATAGGATATTATTTTTTTCAAAACAAAGGAGATAATACCACTGCACTTGAATATTTCTTTAAGGCCTTACCACTCGCTGAAAAGTTTAAGGACAAGCGAAGGATAAGTTCGCTCAATTTTGACATAGGGAGTGTGTATATGGTACTTAAAAATATTGATGAATTTTTTAAATTCACAAAGAAGGGGGGAGATAACCTGCCTGATATAACATCACCGAAGTATGATTATATGCTGGTACAGTACCAAAGAAATATGGGAATTGCTTACATGGAGAAAAACCAACTGGACTCTGCATTGTACTATGCACAGGCTGGCGTACAAACAAGCGAAAGGTTAAAACTAAGCACTTTTCAATTGCAGACATTGCACTTACTCGGTACTGTAAATGCAAAAATGAATGAGAATGAACTGGCTGATATATATTTTAACAAGGCGCTTAGACTAGCCGATTCAATAAAAAGTGAAATCAGAAAGATGGGTTTCTTTCAAAGGTATATTCCTTTTCTAATGAAGAATAACAGAATGGAGGAAGCCAAAGTGCAGTCTGAAAAATTATGGATATTATCCGGAAAAACCCAAAATTTGAATTTTAATTTAGTAGCAACCGGTTATAAAAAAGAATTGTTTGATAAATTAAATCAAACCGACAGCGCTTATTATTATTCAAAAATAGAATCGGGTATAAGAGAATTGATCTTTAACCAGGATAATCAAAATACCATACAGGCATTGGCTTTTAAAGAACAGCTTCGCAGTATTGAAGAAGAAGCAAAAAAAATCGAAGAAGCACAGCAACGTAAAGCAAATATTCAGTATGCATTAATTGCACTCGGCATTCTTACCTTACTTATTTTGTATTTATTGCTCAGCCGCAGCTTTATCACCAATACCAAACTGATCGAATTTTTTGGCGTAGTAGCTTTATTAATTGTATTTGAATTTCTCAATTTATTACTTCATCCTTTTTTAGAAAGAGTAACACATCACAGTCCTGTATTAATGTTGCTGGCATTGGTTTGTATTGCTGCATTGCTTGTACCGCTTCATCACAAAGTAGAAAAATGGGCTACGGCCAAACTGGTGGAGAAGAATAAAAAGATAAGGCTGGCAGCGGCAAAGAAAACCATTGAGGAATTAGGAAAAATTGATGACTAATTATTTGGCTTAGGTAAATTAACATATTTTGGATTGCCACTTGGTTTATGGTTTATACTTTTTTAAAATAATAAAAATAAAACAATGTTTAAAAAACTCATTTTTCTTTTTATAAGTCTCTATGCCATTGCTGTTCAGGCTCAGCAGCCATACTTTCCCGATGCAGACTGGCAGCTAAAAAAACCGGAAGAGCTGAAGATGAATAAAAAGTTACTCGATAGTGCAGTAACCCTTGCATTAAATAATGAAAATAAAGTTGAAAGGGATTTACGGATTGCCAACATGAAATCATATTCCAGGGAACCAGGTTATAAAATTATTGGCCCCATGAAAGAGCGTGGTGGCCCTGCCGGCCTTGTTATTAAAAATGGCTATATAGTGGCTCAATGGGGCGATGTAAACCGTGTTGACATGACTTTTAGTGCAACCAAAAGTTATTTAAGTACTGTTACAGGTTTAGCAATTGATAATGGATTGATTAAGAATGTGACTGATAAAGTAAGTCAATATGTGTGGGATGGAAATTTTGAAGGTGAACACAATTCAAAAGTTACCTGGCATCATTTGTTAACCCAATCATCTGATTGGAGTGGCAGTTTATTTGGCCTGCACGATTGGGCCGACAGGCCGCCCAAAGAGGGAGGCATCGATGATTGGAAAAACCGTAAGTTATTTGAGCCGGGAACTAATTACGAATACAACGATGTACGTGTAAACCTGCTGGCCTATTCACTCTTACAGGTTTGGCGTAAGCCATTGCCTGTTGTGCTTAAAGAAAAGATCATGGATCCTATTGGTGCTTCCACTACCTGGCGCTGGTTTGGTTACGAAAACTCCTTTGTAAATATGGATGGTTTAATGATGCAATCTGTTAGTGGTGGCGGGCATCATGGTGGCGGCATCTTTATCAATACTTTAGATCATGCAAGATTTGGTTTATTGTTTTTAAGAAACGGAAAATGGAAAGAGCAACAGTTGTTATCTGAAAAATGGATCAACGCTGTTCAACAGCCATCTGTGGCCAATAAGAATTATGGTTACCTCTGGTGGTTAAATACCGAACAGGGATGGAAGGGCATTTCACCTAAAGTGTATTATGCTGCAGGGTATGGTGGCAACTATATTATTGTTGATAAAGAACACGACCTGGTGGTTGTTACCCGTTGGATTGATGATGGCAAAGTAGCAGATGTGTTGCGTTTGATTATACAATCAATCGAAGAAAAATAAAAATCTGTTTTATTCTTACCCAGACCAAAACCAACCAAACATGGCAAACGATAAAACGGATGAAGGGTTAAAACGGGTGGTAGGCATATCTGGCCTTGCACTTTCCATTGTAAACGGAGTAATTGGTTCAGGCATATTTGTACTGCCGGCAACCGTTGGTATTGCCATGGGGGCCTTTGGTATTTTCGGTTATATTGTTTGCAGCATCATGCTGGCTGCCATCATGCTTTGCTATGCCGAAATTGGAAGTAAGGTCACCAGTAGTGGCGGGTCCTATGCCTATGTGGAAGCAGCTTTCGGAGATTTCGCAGGCTTTGTTATTAACTGGTTATTCGTTTTTGGATGGGGGATTTTGGGCAGTGCAGCCGTGCTGAATATTCTTGCAGATTCATTGGCTGTTGTCTTTCAGGTTTTTGCCGGTCCACTTGCCCGGGCACTATTATTTTTCCTGCTGATTGGCTTTATGGTGCTCATCAATATACGTGGCGCAAAACAAGGTATCGGTTTTGTAAAAGGCATTACCATAATCAAATTATTACCGCTGCTCGGTATCATCATCTTTGGCTACAGCCAGGTAAAAGGCAGCAACCTGCATTGGGAGCATGTTCCTTCTCTTACAACATTTGGCAATACCGCACTTATCTTATTCTTTGCATTTGCAGGCTTTGAAACTTGCCTTGGTGTGAGCGGTGAATTCAAAGACCCTAAACGTACAGTGCCGCTTGGGATCTTGTTTGGAGGCATCACAGTACTTATCGTGTATATGCTTTTACAAACAGTAACACAGGGCGTACTTGGGGGTGCCATGGCCAACTTTAAAGATGCCCCACTGGCAGCAGTAGCCGAAAAAATTGTTGGTCCCGCAGGGGCAACCATTTTATTGTTTACCGCGGCCATATCCTGTTTTGGAAGTGTGAGTGCTGATGTGATGGCCACGCCACGTTCACTTTTTGCAGCAGCAAACGACGGCATATTCCCGGGGTTTCTCGGCAAAGTTCATCCTAAGTTTGCAACGCCTCACCTGGCTATAATAACGTACGGATCCCTGATCTTTATTTTTGCTGTTTCAGGCGGATTTAAACAACTCGCCGTGCTGGCCAGCGCAGCAATACTGCTGATTTACCTGGCTGTTATTTTGGCTGCTATCAAATTAAGGAAACAAAAACAGGCGGCATCAGAAAAAACCTTCAGGGCGCCGGGGGGATTGTTATTTCCCGTAATTGGCATTGCAACTATTGTGTGGTTACTTACCTGTTTGAGTAAATGGGAAATTCTTTCCAGCATTATTTTCATTGCAGCGGTATGTGTTATCTATTTTGTGATGAAGGGATTTAATAATAAAAAACAATCAACCATATAAAAAAATCCTTTTTATATGGTTCTGTTTTCTATTTGCCAGCAAGAAGCAGGACAAATCAAAGCAGGATATTTTTGGATAGTTTAAGTGGAAAGATGCTGAATTGCCAGGTATGCTAATATTCGGCAGAGGGATCTTAACAGTTCTTGCAGGGTAAAAGCGCATACTAACAAAGCCCAAAAAATTATACTTCAAAAATTTTATCCAATGCAATAACGTGCTTTCCTGCTGTGAAAATTTTGGGCGCTTTTGCCATTTTTTCAGCAAGTATTAATGTGGAAATTGCCCTGTATTTTTTAAACAAGCCAAAAGTATTGAGGAAGTTCAACAGTCGGGCCATTACACGTTCTCCAAACCGGTCAGTATCTTTGCGCAATAACAACCCCGGCCTGAAAATAATGTACTTCTCAAATGTTAGAGCGTTGATAGCTTCTTCCAGCCTGCCTTTCAACTTAGAATAAAAAACATTGCTGGTAGGGGATGCGCCATAGGCAGATAATAAAACTACTTTGGCAATGCCGTTTCTCCTGGCTATCGCTGCAAATTGCAAGGGGATTTCATAATCGATATGCAACTGTTTTTCTTTTGATCCTGCGGCTTTTAGTGTAGTTCCCAGGCATGAGAATAATACATCTCCTTTAATGTGTGTGGAAACTTCTTTCGGGTTATTAAAATCTGTTATGATCTCCGTTAATTTAGCATGAGTTATTCCACTGGAACGGCGTACAAATATTACCAATGCGGTATAATCCGGATCCTGTAATAAAATTTGTACAAGATCTTTACCGGTAGCACCTGTGGCACCTATGATGAGTGCTTTCATAATTTTTGTTTGTTGGATGGCTGATTGTTAAACATAACACTATTTTGCAAATATCCTGTTGTTATAAAATTATCATGAGCAATATTCGCAGATAGTGGAATTTTATGGACAATCAAAAGCAAAACAAACTCTGATTCCACAGTTTTTGTAACAAATAATTCCCCGAAAAAGTAATTTTTGATGTCTTTATTATCAAATTGTTAGCATGGCTGAATTGGTCTGCTATTTGTTATTAAGAAAAAAACAAAAATTATGAATTCAACCGAATGGCCAGATAATCCGGCAGAAATAGCAGGGTTTTAAAACTTTTACTATGTTTCTTCTTACAAAAACAAAACCAGGCAGGTTTATTATCAGGCATTACAACGAAATAATGACTTTTATAAGGATGTGTACCTGATGTTTTTTATTTTTTTGTAATTTAAATTCTATACAAAATGGTGTATACCTTATTTGTATAGCATTTAAATACACAAAGTCATTGAATTAAATAAGTCGTTTTAAAATACAGGGCATCTTACTGCATCTTTTGTACTGTTATCTTTATTATTAAAATTCTGATAACCCAAAGCCAGTTCAAATCCTCCACGGCCATAACTGGCATTGCGTAACTGAGATGTGTTTGCATCGTAACTGAACGACACTGCCATTTTTCCAATATCTAATTTTACAACTGGTATCAAAGCATCTTTTAAACGGTACATGCTGCCCACATGCAACACATAACGTGGGTCTTCCGGATCGCCCAGGCGATAGCTGTACAAAAAGCCTGCAACGGTTTCCTGGTAGGCATCCTGTTTGCTGTAATCGCCATAAATGGTAAAGTAAGATTCTTCACTCACATTCATCCGTATGCCCAGCGAGCCTACCCATTTGGGCTTCATTTCCAAATCTATATTACCGTAAAAAGAAATTTTATTTGATTTGTTGAAGTGATGGTACGCAAGTCCCAGATAAATATTGTTGTTTTCATTCTGGCCTATTTGTGTGTTAAAACTCATGCCCACACTTGCATCTAAATATGAGTAAGACGTTTTGCTGAAATTTTCGCCATTACTTAAGTTGGCATCGTACTCCATTCCATTATACTGGCTGTTGGTTGTAATTTTACTCTGGTCAATTCTTCTTTGCACAAGGCCGCCCATAAAGCCCAGGGAGAGATACATATTTCTTTCTGTGCTTAAAGATTTTTGGTAATTCAATACCGGTAAAATATGGGTTGAGGTAAGCGCAATGGTGCCGGCCTTATCGTATAAAACCTGTCCGCCGATGGTTAAAAAATCATCACCTTTACCAACCGGTTTTTTAAATTCAACATTAAAAGATCCGGTGCGGTAAGCATCTGTAATATTATTCCATTGGCTACGGTAAACCATTTTTGCACGTACATCTCCTTTAAAAATACCCGCAAGCGATGGGTTTCTTAATAATGGTGTTTCAAAAAATTGAGAAAAATGAATATCCTGTGCTTTGGCACATACAGAGCATAACAGCAGCAGGAATGCTGTTTGCAAAATGCGGGTTTTTAAAATTGTTTTCATGTGGTACGGTATTAAAATTTTCTTTGCCTCAATTCTTCAGGGTTTTATTTCTTATCTCAACAGTGCAATATTTCCGTTTAAAATAATAGGAGTATTGTTTTCGCAAAGCACTTCGGCTGTGTAAACAAATACATCGCTGTTTACTTTTACGCCTTTTACAGTGCCATCCCAGCCTGCGGTTGGGTCGTTAGGGGAGAAATTTACTTTCTCAAAAACAACTTCGCCCCAGCGGTTAAAAATGCGTAATAATTTTATAGTGAATATGCCCGATCCTCTCGGATAAAAAATATCATTTTTACCACTGCCGTTTGGCGAAAATGTATTGGGTATAAAAATATTTGCCCCATCGCAAAGCACATACACTATTACTTTATCGGTTGATTTGCAGCCGCCGGGGTTTCTTACTTCCACCGTATATTCTGTTGTGGCTTTTGGCTGCACAGTTACCGATGGCGCATTACTGTACAAAATACCTGGTGCTGTTAGCCAATAAGTATTGGTAACATCCGGTGTTATGGTAGGGGTAATAGTAACGGGTGCTGCGCCATTTTTTATGGTTATATCCTTTCCGGCATCTACCTTAGGAATGGGATACACTTTAATATTTGTGTAACCGGTATCTTTAAAACATCCGTAAGCATCACTGCCAATTACGCGGTACCTGGTGGTTGTTCGTGGGCTGGCTGTTGGTAACGAAGAGGTAATATTATTTAAGCCTGCCGAAGGAGACCATTCGTAACTGTTTGCGCCCGATGCAAATAAACGTACCGAGCTTCCTACACAAATTGTATCATCTCTTTTATTGTCCATTACAAATGGTTGTATAACGGTTACATTCAGCGAGTCAATATTTTTACAACCATAAACCGATGAACCGGTTACTATATATTTTTGATTAAAGTTGGGCGATGCCATAGGGCTTGCGCAATTGGTACAACTTAAACCATTTGATGGGCTCCACACATAGGTAGCACCGCCATTAGGATTTAATTGTGTTGGTGTTCCCCTGCATATCTGTACGCTTGGCCCTGCATCAATTACAGGTATTGCATACACTTCAAAACTTTTGTTTACGGTGTCTTTACAACCGCTGCTGTTGGTAGCAATTAATTCAACATTATAAATTTGTGCAGTGGTATAAGTTTGTGCCGGCGTGGTTTGCAGGGTTGATGTGTTGCCGTTGCCTAGCTTCCAGCTCCAGCTAATGGCAGATGTATCGGCCACATTTAAAAATGCGCTGAAGCCTGCATTAACAGGTGTACATGCACTAATGGCATTGGTAAAATCTGCCTGCGGCGATGCTACTATTTTTACAGGTAATGGTAAGGTGGTTGTATCTCTGCAACCACGGTTGGTTACTACAATTAACTGCGGGAAATACTGCCCCGGTGATGCATAAAAGTGCGATGGATTTTGTAAGGCAGATGTTCCGCCATCGCCAAAACTCCAGGCATAAACTGATGATATGTCGTTGATGATTGATGAATCTGAAAACTGCACATCGCCCAGGTTGCAGCGTGGCAATCCATCAAAACCAAAATTTGTTTTTACACCATATACATTGATGGTATCAACACCTTCAATGGGCACCTGGCATCCGCCGGCATCTACCAAAATCATTTTGGGAAGATATGCACCTGGTAAGGTATAGGTATAGGATATGGTTGAATCGGATGTATTTAAAATTGAGCCGTCATTAAAATCCCACACATATCCTGGATGATCGGGTGAGATGGCTGTAAAGTTTACCGTGAGTGGACTGCAACCATTTAACGGGGCATAACTAAAGGTGCCAATGGGGCCACGTACAATAATGCGTTGCATAACCGAATCAATACAATTATTACCTGGCCCGTTTACAAATAATTTTGCAAAATAAGTACCGGGTGTGTTGTAAATATGAATTGGATTTGGAGAAGATGATGTGCTGCCATCTCCAAAATCCCAGGTGGCATCATTACCATTTATGGATGTGTTGGTGAATTGTGCAATCAACGGCGGACAGGTACTCATGGTATCTGAAACCGTAAAGCCGGCATGTGGTGGTGCCACATGTATAACCTGGTTTATAGAATCCTGGCAACCATATTGATCGGTTATTAATAACCTTACGGTGTAATTTCCTTCTGCAGTATAATTATGTATTGGGTTTGCAGCCGTATCAGTAATTCCATCACCAAAATTCCATAAATAAGTTAGCGCAGGGCCAGTTGATGCGTTGGTGAAAGTAATATCAATCAGCGGACAAACAGTTGTATCTGATGGAGTGAAAGATGCTACAGGATTGGATATGATTATAGTGCTTGTATTTACAGTACTATCGCTGCAACCAACTGCATCAATGGTTTTTAATGTAACATTGTATGAGCCTGATGTTGTATAAAAATGCGTGAATGGTGGTGCTGTAAAATTTTGTGTGGTTCCGTCTCCAAAATCCCAAACCCAGGTGGTAATGGGGTGCAGGCCATCATCGGTTGAATTATCAACAAAAGTAAAACTGTTGTTTGAGCAACTGCCGCCATTGGGAATTGTAAATGCTGCCACAGGGCCATCAACCCTTATGTATTGTAATTTCAAAAGTGTATCCATGCACCCGGCAAGATCTGTAACGATTAATCTTACGGTGTAAAAACCTGCGTTTACATACGTATGAGTAACTGTGGCGCCCGTGGCGGTTTGTGTATCACCAAAATCCCACTGATAACCACGAATGTTGGCAGGAGTATTTCCGTAAGCATTAAATGTAGTTGTTTTATTGCGGCATATCACCGTATCGGTTGCAGTAAAATTGGCTGGCTCATCTACAATATGAATGGTAAGCGTATAAGTATCATCGCAGCCGGTACGATAGTTGATAACCACGAGTTGTATTGTATAAAAGCCCGTATCGGCGTATGTATGTACATTATGTTGCGCTGTTGATTGAGTGCCATCTCCAAAATTCCAGTGCCATTCATCCGGGCCAATGGAATGATCTGTAAAAGTTATGGTTTTAGGTGCAGGGCATTCAAAACCATATTCAAAAGCCGCTATAGGTGGGCTGATATGCACATAGTCTGTCAATATCAATGTATCCGGGCAATTATTATTCCACACAATCAGGCGTATTGTAAAATACCCTGTGTCTTCATAATGGTGCGATGGATTTTGTAAAATAGATGTTCCTCCATCTCCAAAATTCCACAACCAACGTGTTATATTTCCGGTTGACAGGTCTAAAAAATTCACATCAAATTTTGCACACACATCCCGGGGAGTTGCCGAAAAATTTGCCACGGGTTTTTGGTCGGCAACAATGCCAGCAGGCACAAAAACTGTATCGGTACATCCTCCCAGTGTGGTTACAATCAGTTTAATATCATAACTACCTGTTGGGTAAGTGTTGGTTGGGTTTGGTGAGGTAGATGTGCTTCCATCGCCCAAATCCCAAAAATAACTCACCACGGGATCGGGCGAATTTACGGTTGCAGTAAACGTCCACGTAAGTGGTGCACAATTGCTTTGTGGTAAATTATCAATGTTAGCCTGTGGTGGTAAAATTTTTATATAATCTGCAATCACGAGCGAATCGCTGCAACCTACAAAATTGGTTACAATCAATTTTACTGTAAACGATCCGAATGTTGTATAAGTATGCGATGGGTTTTGTAAGGTAGATGTAAAGCCATCTCCAAAACTCCACAAGTAAGTTGCTGGGGCAGTACTGGTATTGGTAAAAAATACGGTTAAGGGCGGCAGACAGGCATTTCTATTAACAGCACTAAATGCAGCCGTTGGTTTTGAGTAAACATTTATCAGTGATGAAGTAGAATCTACACAGGCGCCGAGTGTTGCTCTCATTTTAACTACATAAGTTCCTGTTGTGCTGTATGTTTTTACAGGGCTTAGCAGAGTTGAGTTTGTACCATCTCCAAAATCCCAAAAAACGGTATTTGGTGGTGGAGTAGTAGTATTATTAAAAGTAACCGCATCGTTAATGCAGGTACTTGCCGGGCCAATAAAGGACGCTCTTAAAAAATTTATAATAACCGCGTTGGCCTTTACCAACGTATTAATACAACCGGTGCTGCTTGTTACCCGTAAGCTAACTGTAAAACTACCCTGTGTGTTATAAGTATGCGATGGATTTTGCAAGGTAGATGTATAGCCATCTCCAAAATTCCATAAATAAGATAATGTGCCCGAACCTGAAGAAGTGTTTGTAAAAACAATGGTAACCGGTAAGCTGCAACCCGTGGGTACTGTATTGGTAAATGCAGCGGTTACGCCATTGCTTGCGTGTATGTAATTGCTTTTGGTTAATGTTTTGGTACAACCCGAAACTGTTGTAACCTGCAACGTAACATTATAATTGCCAGCTGTTGTATAAGTGTGTAAAGGATTTCTGGCCGTGCCGGTAGTGCCATCGCCAAAATCCCACAGCCAACCGGTAATGGTTGAGCCTGCAGCGGTACTTAAATCAGTAAATTGTACTGTAAGCGGTACACAGCCCGATAAAGGTGTGGCCGAAAAATTTACAATGGGTATTGGAAAAATATTGATGTACTGTATTTTGGTTAAAGAATCCTTGTTACCCAATCCATCTTCTACAACCAATTTTATAGTGTATTGGCCCGGAGTAAAATAAGTGGCGGATGGGTTTTGCAAAACAGATGTTGTTCCGTTGCCAAGATCCCATCTCCAGTAAATTGGATTACCGGTTGAGAGGTCGGTAAAGTTTATGATTTGTGGAGAACAGCCAGAAGTGGGCGATGCAGAAAAATTGGCCGTAACCTGGCTTTTGCTGCTTAAACTGAAAATACTGAGAAATATAAGTAGTAAATAACTCTGCCTGAGTATAGCTTTAACTGACATAGGCATAGCGGTACGGTTTTTATGAGCGTTGGATAAATTGGATAAAACATAGCATTACTGCCGTGTACTAAACTCCATTTTCTATATAAAAATTGTGTATGTAAGGATATATTTTTACATTGCATTGAGGTTTACCTGCTTAAACCTTCAGCCAAAACTTATTATTACCCATCTAATTACATAAAAACACTAACTGCATGCACCCTAAATTCTTAAAAATAGCACTGTTACTTTGCCTGAGCACAACCCTTATTTACGGGCAAAAAAAAGGGGTAAATAAACCAGAGAAAAAGTCCGGAATGCTATCGTTTAGCATCAATTATTCAGATTATGGTTTTTGGAAGGCTGTAAACGATTCCTCCATCAGCTATGCTGTTAACCGTAAAGGCCTTTTTAAATCGGGTAGCAGTTCATTTGGCTTTGGCGTAAGCTATTGGAAGGGACTTGGTTCTCATTTCGATTTTTCGGGCAATTTTGCGGGTACTTTTTCAAATTTTCCGGCCTTGTATGTAAAGGGTGATAGTATTGGTAAAGCTTCTTTTACGCCCCAGCTAGATATGTTGCTGCATGCAAAAGCGTTTAGAGAAAACCGGGTTATCAATCCTTTTTTAACAGCGGGTATTGGTGCAGGGTATTTTGGCAAGCAACTGGTAGTTTATGCACCGGTTGGTGTTGGGCTGCAATTTCATTTCAACAGTGGGGCTTATCTTTTTTTACAGGCACAATGGAAAATGGCGCTTACTGATGGTATAAAAGATGATTTTATGTTTTATTCTCTTGGTTTTGGTCAGCATAAAAAACCTAAAAAGGTTGAGCCTCAGGCAGAGATACCTGCTGTGGATACTTCAAAAACTGAACCTAAGAAAGATACACTTAACAACAAACCTAAAGTGGATACTGATAAGGATACTGATGGCGACGGGGTGCTGGATATGTTTGACCTTTGTCCGGATGTAAAAGGAACTTCAAGCGGTTGTCCGGATACTGATGGAGATGGCGTGGTTGATAAAGATGATAAATGCCCTAATGTAGCAGGCTCATTAAAAAATAATGGCTGCCCCGCAAAAGATACCGATAGGGATGGTGTTAATGACGATGAAGATAATTGCCCCGATGTAAAAGGAGTAAAAGAAAACAGTGGTTGCCCTGCCGGCCCTGCTGATACTGATGGCGATGGTATTTTGGATAAGGATGATAAATGCCCTGATGCTGCCGGAACTGCCGACAAAGATGGTTGCCCTATGGAGATACTGAATGGTGGAAAACTCATCCGTTCATCAGGTGACTCCATGACGTATTTTATCCGTTTTGA
This sequence comes from Chitinophagaceae bacterium, assembly GCA_031360765.1. GTDB lineage: Bacteria > Bacteroidota > Bacteroidia > Chitinophagales > Chitinophagaceae > Ferruginibacter. The sequence goes on along the minus strand of JANMBZ010000023.1, from coordinate 112,694 downwards.
TTTTGACAAGTCCAACATTACCAGCGAAGCATTCAGCATTATGAACGAAATAGTAAAGGTTTTAAAAGCTGATAAAAAGCTGATGATAAATATTGATGGCCATGCAGATAATTTTGGGCTGGAGAAATACAATATGATGATATCGCAGGATAGAGCGAACGTTGCCCGTGATTATTTCTTAAGTTATGGCATTGCCCGTAGCAGAATGAAAACAGCAGCGTTTGGGGCTACCAGGCCATACGATATACACCAGGACTGGTTAAACCGCAGGGTAGAAATTACCATTTATAAGAGTAAATAAACCCAATATTTTTTTTTAATGTGGGTTGAAAAAACAGATAAAGCCGGGCTTGATGTCCGGCTTTATTATTACCACTTTTAAAAATAAAAATATTCATAAACTTACCTCAGCTTTACCTTAAATTCGCAAACAAAAAGCCATGGATATAAAAGCACAATTTGAACAGGCAAAAGCCGATAGTAAATCCTTATCACAAAAGCCTGATAACGAAACATTGTTACAGCTCTACTCTTTATACAAACAAAGTACCGAAGGCGATGTAAGCGGCGAAGCCCCATCAAATCCATTTGATTTTGTAAACAAAGCCAAGTACGATGCCTGGGCTTCCCTAAAAGGCAAAACCAGCGAAGAAGCTATGCAGCAATATGTTACTTTGGTTGAGAAGTTGAAAGGATAACATAACCGCTCAAAAATAATACCTACAACCCTGCCTCACGGCAAACATGGCAGATAAGAACTCAAAGAGAATTTCTAAATTTATAAAAAAGTCTTTCTAAACTTTGTGTCTTTGTGGGCAAATAAAATATTTCCGAAAGAAACCTCATAAAATGAAAATTCAGGAAATCATAGCTGCTCTGGAATCCATTGCACCTCCTTCTTTGCAGGAAAATTATGACAATGCAGGCCTGCTAACCGGCAATAGCAACTGGCTTTGCACCGGCATCATTACTACTTTAGATGCAACCGAAGCCGTGGTGCAGGAAGCCATTGCAAAAAAATGCAACCTCATTGTGGCGCATCATCCTATTATTTTTGGCGGGTTAAGAAAAATTAATGGCAAAAATTATGTGGAGCAAACCATCATCACGGCTATAAAAAATGATATTGCTATTTATGCCATCCATACCAATATTGATAATGTACTTGAAGGCGTTAATAGCGCCATTGCTGATAAATTAGGTTTGATAAACCGTACTGTTCTTTTACCCAAAAACGACACGCTGAAAAAGCTGTTTACTTTTGTGCCGGTTGAATTTGCAGAAAATGTGCGTTCGGCCATTTTCAATGCCGGCGGCGGCCATATCAGTAATTATAGCGAATGCAGTTTCAACATGGCCGGTCAGGGTACTTTTAAACCGGGCGACGGCACCAGTCCTTTTACCGGAAAAGTTGGCATCAGGCATACCGAAGATGAGATAAAGATGGAAATGATATTTCCGGCCTGGCAACAGCAAACCATTTTAAATGCGCTGTTTGCTGCCCACCCGTACGAAGAGGTGGCTTACGACGTTGTAGCCCTGGGCAATCAAAATAAATACGTTGGTAGTGGTTTAATTGGTGAATTGCCCGAAGCTATTTCCGAAACAGAATTACTGGGGCTATTAAAAATAAAATTTAATCTTTCTGTTATACGACATACTTCTTTGCTGGGTAAACCCATTAAAAAAATTGCCCTTTGTGGCGGTGCTGGCAGCTTTCTTACAGGTGCTGCAGTAGGCGTTGGTGCTGATTTTTACATTACCGGAGATGTAAAATATCACGAGTTTTTTGATGCCAATAACCGGTTGGTAATAGCAGATATAGGCCATTACGAAAGCGAACAGTACACCACAGACCTGTTATTTGATATTTTGAGCCAGAAATTCCCTACCTTTGCAATCCAAAAAACAGGGGTAAAAACCAATCCGGTACATTACTTCCTGTAATTTCAAATTCAAATTTCAAAAATAATATGGCCGCAGTTAAAGAATTCTCAATTGAAGAAAAATTAAGCGCACTGGTACTTTTACAAAAAGTAGATTGTAAGCTGGATGAAATTCAGATCCTGAAAGGTGAATTACCAATGGAGGTTAAAGACCTGGAAGATGAAATTGAAGGCTTGCATGCAAGGCAAACCCGTGTAGAAGAAGAAATAAACGGCATACAGGAGTTTATTGCGCAAAAGAAAGAAGGTATTAAGGAAGCAGAAGCCCTGGTAAAAAAATACGAGAAGCAAAGCGATAACGTAAAAAATAACCGTGAGTTTGAAGCCATTAATAAAGAAATTGAAATGCAGACTTTAGAGATAAAGCTTTGCGAAAAACATATTAAGGACGCTACCGAAGAGATATCCGAAAAAGCAAGACAACTGGAGATTGCTAAAAAAGCAGTAGCCAATAAAGAAGGCCATCTGAGTGGTAAAAAAGGCGAGCTTGAAAAAATTATTGCCGAAACTGAAAAAGAAGAAAAACATTACAACAAAGAAGGCGAAAAAGCCCGTAGCCATGCAGATGACCGTTTGCTTACCAGCTACGACCGCATCCGTAAAAACTACCGCAATGGTTTAGCCGTGGTTGCTGTAGAGCGTGATAGTTGTGGTGGATGTTTCCACGCAATTCCTCCACAAAAGCAAAGTGAAATTAAACTGCGTAAAAAAATTATGGTTTGCGAAAACTGCGGCCGTATATTAGTTGATGCCGATTTGAACGATTCGGTGGTGGTTAAATAAGATACTGGATATTTTATTCAAGATACTGAAGGAGCTCACAATTGTGAGCTCTTTTCTTTTTTTATGGCCAAAAATAATGCGTAGCATTTTTAAACTTTGTGTCTTTGTGCCTTCGTGGCTAACCTTTTTACCAGCGAAGCTGACAAAAAACTACTTTATAACTAAACCCTTTATAAATTAGTTTGTGGAGCGATTACTTAATTTGTAATTTGCCAATGGATAAGAAATTTTATGCTTCAAAAACTTCACATACAGAATTACGCCATCATAAACGAACTGGAAATTGATTTTTCGGATAAACTGAATATCATCACTGGCGAAACAGGTGCCGGTAAAAGTATTTTAATGGGCGCATTAAGTCTTATTTTGGGCGAACGAGCCGATAGCAGTGTGTTGCAACAGAAAGAAAAAAAAGCAGTGATAGAAGGCTCATTTAAAGCCAGTAATAAAAAGGCCATCAGCGATTTTTTAAAAGAGAACGATCTGGATGCAGAAGATATGTTGATGATCAGAAGAGAGATTGCTGCAAACGGAAAATCGAGGGCATTCATCAACGATACACCCGTTAATTTAAACCAATTAAAAGCGCTGAGCATTTTATTGGTTGATCTGCATCAACAGTTTGATACGCAGGAGCTCAATTCATCTGATTTTCAGCAGGAAGTTTTGGATGCGCTTGCCGGCAATATTGAATTGCTGCAACAATACCGGCAGGTTTTTCATCAATACAAAAAAACAAAAAAAGAATTAACAACATTGCAGGCAGAACAAGCTGCTGCCAATGCTGCATTGGATTATAACCGCTTTTTGTTTGATGAGCTTGAAGAGATTAATTTGAAAGCAAACGAACTGGAAGAACTCGATGCAGAATTAAAACTGCTGAGCAATGCAGAAAATATTAAGCAGGAAATTACCAGTATTTATTACGAACTGAGAGAGACCGAGCAACCGGTTGTACAGCACTTGAAAATGCTTTACAGCAAACTACATGCGCTGGAACAATTTCACCCCGCTATAAATGAACTGGCAGTACGTTTACAAAGCACACAACTGGAACTGGCAGACATTGCCGATGAATTGGATCAGGTAAACAACGGCATTAATTACAATGCCGAGCGCATTCAAATTGTTAATGACCGTATTTCGATGGGCTATAAACTGCAGAAGAAACATGGCGTAACCACCACTGCCGAGTTGTTACAGATAAAAGATGAATTGCAGGAAAAACTCAACCAGATATTAAACATCGGCGAAGCCATTCAACAAAAAGAAAAACAAAGCAATGAACTGTTGCAACAGTGCGAAAAAGCAGCAAAAATAATTTCTGATAGCCGCAAAAAAGCCATCAAGCCATTTGCAGAAAATGTAAACAGCTTACTAGCCCGTGTGGGTATGCCCAATGCAAGGTTTGCTGCTGAAGTTAGGCCATTGGATACGTTAATCGAAATGGGAATTGATACGATCGAATTTTTATTTGACGCCAATAAAAGCAATCGTTTTGAGCCCTTGCGTAAGGTAGCCAGTGGGGGAGAGTTAAGCAGGCTGATGTTGTGCATAAAATCGCTGGTAGCAAAAAAACTACAATTGCCCACATTGATTTTTGATGAGATTGATACCGGCATCAGCGGAGAAGCTGCCAAACAGGTTGGTAACATTATGAAGGAGCTATCATCATCTCACCAATTAATATCCATAACGCATCAGCCACAAATAGCAGCAAAAGCAGATGCTCATTATTTTGTATATAAAGCAATTGAAAAAGATACAATCGTTACTTCTATAAGATTGCTGAGTAATGATGAACGGATTACTACCATTGCACAAATGCTTAGCGGCGAAAAGCCCACTGCTGCTGCATTACAGAATGCAAGGGAAATGGTGGGCAATTAAAAGTTAAAAAATATTTCAATTGCAAGGCGGTAAAATTTTCGGTTTCATTTTATTAATATCTATACTTGCTTACTGGCTTCATCTTTTTTTAAAAAGAAGATTGATCCCCGGCGGTCTTTCGGCTTTTTTCTGTTATACTTTATTGTACACCTGCTCTCTGTGTTTATGCTTGTATTCATTTTCTCTTTTTTCTTAAATACTTATAAAGAGTTTTTCTTTAAAAGATAAGAGTGTTATTTTTACTCCTCAATCATAAAACGATTAACTATGTCTTATAATCTGCTGAAAGGAAAAAAAGGAATCATTTTTGGCGCACTTGATGAAAGATCAATTGCCTGGCGTACGGCGTTGCGTTGCCACCAAGAAGGAGCTGAAATTGTTTTATCAAATGCACCGGTAGCCATGCGCATGGGCGAAATTAACAAACTTGCAGAGATTGTAAATGCACCTGTTATTGCATGCGATGTTAGCAGTAACGAAGATGTTACCAACCTGATCACTAAAACAATGGAGCATTTTGGCGGAGGAGTTGATTTTATTTTACACTCCATAGGCATGAGTATAAACGTGCGTAAAGGAAAGCGCTATACCGAAATTGATTATGGTTTTAATGCAAAGTCGCTCGATATATCGGCCATGAGTTTGCACCGTGTTTTGGCAACTGCTATGAAGCTGGATGCGATAAACGATTGGGGCAGCGTAGTAGCATTAACCTACATAGCAGCACAGCGTGTGTTTCCCGATTATAACGAAATGGCCGATGCCAAAGCATTGCTTGAAAGTGTAAGCCGGAGTTTTGGTTATCATTATGGAGTAAAAAAACATGTAAGGGTAAATACCATTTCGCAATCGCCGGTAAAAACTACGGCCGGCAGTGGTGTAAAAGGTTTTGATGGATTTTTAGAGTATGCCGAAAAAATGAGTCCGCTGGGTAATGCCAGTGCTGATGATTGCGCCAATTATATTGCAATGATGTTCAGCGATATGACGAAGATGGTTACCATGCAAAATTTATTTCACGATGGAGGATTTTCGTTTACGGGAGTTACGGAGGCGGTGATAAATAAGATGTAAAAACCCCCTCCGCCTCCTGAAGGGGGAACTAAGATCCTGATAATTTTTATCCTTTGATATTATTGTAAAAGTGAGCGCCTCTCAATTATTGAGAGGCGCTCACTTTTATATTCGTTTATACTATTTGTAGCATCAAACTCCAAAGTTCCCCCTTCAGGGGGCGGAGGGGGTGTTTTTTAATATTCATCCTCATTAAAAAAGAAATCTTCCTGGCTGGGATAATCGGGCCAGATATCATCCAGTCCTTCATATATTTCGCCCTCGTCTTCCAGTTCCTGCAAGTTCTCTACCACTTCAATTGGTGCTCCGCTACGGATCGAATAATCAATCAATTCATCTTTAGTAGCGGGCCAGGGTGCATCTTCCAAATGAGAGGCTAATTCTAGTGTCCAAAACATCTTTGTAGGGTTTAATTTTTTGCAAATGTATAAGTTCATTTGGAATAACCAAAAGTGTTTTTTAAAAGTCCGTTACAGGATATTATTATTTAACATAGATAAAAGCTGGCAATTTGCCGATTTTAAACCCAAAACTTACAATTATTAACTATTTTCGAAGCATGTTAAATGCCACCAGTATTTATAAAAGATACCAACATCTTACTGTTTTAAAAGGAGTTGATATATCCATTAAAAAAGGGGAGATTGTAAGTATTGTAGGATCGTCAGGTGCCGGTAAAAGCACGCTGCTACACATTCTGGGCACTTTAGATAAAGCTGATAAAGGCACTATTAATTTAAATGGGCAACAAATTGAGTTGCTTAGCGGCAGCAAATTAGCAGCTTTTCGCAACCGCCATATCGGTTTTGTTTTTCAGTTTCATCATCTTTTACCCGAATTTTCAGCTTTGGAAAACGTTTGTATTCCCGGCTGGATTGCCGGTACAAAAAAGGCCGATGTGGTTATAAGAGCCACCGAATTGTTGAAAACTTTAGGCCTTGCCGATCGGTTAGAGAATAAGCCAAATCAACTTTCTGGCGGCGAGCAACAAAGGGTTGCGGTTGCCAGGGCACTGATAAATAACCCTTCTATTGTGATGGCAGATGAGCCAACAGGCAATTTAGACAGTGCCAATGCCAAAGAATTACATCAGCTATTTATAGATCTTAGAAATAAATTTAGCCAAACATTTTTAATTGTTACCCATAACGAAGAGCTGGCCCAGATGAGCGATAGGATTTTGATGATGAAAGACGGAAAAATAATTAATTGATAATTTGTTAGTGGATAATTGATAATGTTTTAAAAGCATGGTAACTGCCATTTATTTGAACTCCCCAATTATCCCTGTCTCGCCAACAGGCAGGCATTATCAATTAATTCATCATCAATTAAACCCGTGGTTTCCACGGTATATCATCCACCCGCAATAAGTGCCCTATATATCTTGCCAAAACAAAAAGATAATCGCTTAAACGATTCAGATATTTTATAACCAGGGGCTCTACAAACAAATCATTTTCCTGCATGTTTACACAAATACGCTCTGCACGCCTGCATATACAACGGGTAACATGAGCCGTAGAAATAGCAACATGGCCACCTGGTAAAATGAATGATTTCATATCCTCCAGTTCTTCATTCATTTTATCTATTTCTTTTTCCAGTAGTGTAATGTCAGCTTCTTTAAGATCCGGAATTTTTAGTTTTGATTCTTTATCCGGATCGCAGGCAAGGGAGGAACCAATAGTAAATAAACGATCCTGTATCTCTTTTAAAATAATTTTTGATGGTTCGTGTGTAAGTTGGTCGGCTGTTAATCCTATAAACGAATTCAATTCATCCACGGTACCATAAGCTTCAATACGAATATTACTCTTTGGTACTTTTGTGCCTCCAATTAAACTGGTTTTACCTAGGTCACCGGTTTTGGTGTATATTTTAAATGCCATAAATATTTAGTATTAAATATCGGTGAAGTTATTTAAAACAAAATAACCAAAAATAAGTTTACTGCTCTATAACTTACATGCAAAATAATAGCCGGTTAAATTTAACCGGCTATTAAATAATTATTTAGTTAATGATTATGGCAGTACAGCAGTTGCTGTAACGTTTACCGTTAATGTTGCATTTGTATTTAGTAACAGGTTAAGTACATCTAAGCCACCACCAGCTAATACAACTAAGGTGCCTTTTAATTCAAATTTACCATCGGCATTGGTATCCTTATAACTTGCAAAGTGAATTTCGTATTCGCCGTTTTCTAAAAAGTTAAACTGATAGGCACCACCTGAACCTACCAATGTACTGCTTACAGCATTTTTAAACTGCACGTTACTTGCACCCTGTCCCTGCATTTCTGTAGCCCTGTTGTAAGTTCCTTTTTTGTAAGCATAGGCAACTACTTTTGTTGAACCAGAAATATTATCTGTTAAAGTACCGGAAATTTTTCCTGCATTGGTTTCTGCAATAATGCGAACATCATTTTGCAATTCTGCGCTTGTAGCAAAATCATATTGATCAGCCGGGTTACCGGTTTGAGCAACAATCATTTTACGGAGGTCAAAATCAGCAACAATTGAATTTGATGTGTTTGATTGTAATGTGAAGTTTTTTGTTACAGTAATTACATTAGAAGTGGTGGTAAGCTTATGCTTAACATTACCTGTTGTTAAAACATAAGATCCGGGAGCATTGCCATTTGCATCTGTATCAAAATCAAGTACAAAAGTAATGTTACTGTAAGTTTTACCCTCTAAATTAAAGTTACCAAGTGTTTTTGTATTACCGTTTTGATAAGCAGCCAGATCAACCGTGGTTTTTGTAAAGCCTTGCACTGTCTGTCCATCTATTTTTATTTCTGAAATAGTAACAAAAGCACCGGTAACATTTACATCATCAGACGCTGCATCGGTAACTTTAAAAGTAGTAGCCGCTGTGCCTGAATTTGTACTACCATCATCTTTTTTACAGGAGTTAAGAGACACAGCAAATAATAATGCGGCTGAGCCAATAACTAAAATTTTGCTTTTTAATTGAATCATTTTCATAAAGTTTTAAATTTTGTTTTCAAAGATTTTTTTCTGATTTCAGCAAATTCAAAATCTATGCCATTAACAAAATTTATATTGAATTTTATAAAGGCAAATTGGAGTTCTATAAACGGCTTAAATACTCTGGATGGGAATAAACTTTGGAAGATTGTAGCTTCTAAAAAGAATGTTAATTTTTATAAAGCTAAAAAAAAATAAAAACTATTTTGTGAAAAATTAACAGCATTAAACAGTAATGGTAGCCATTAAAGGATTTGCATTTAACTTATCTGTTTCAACAACGCCATCTCTTAACCTGATAACACGATGGGCATACATTGAAATATCTTCTTCATGCGTAACCAGAATAACCGTGTTACCATCAGCATGTATTTTACCCATAATCTCCATAATTTCGTAAGATGTTTTGGTATCCAGGTTGCCGGTAGGTTCATCAGCCAAAATGATTGATGGATTATTTATTAGTGCCCTGGCAATGGCCACACGTTGCGCCTGGCCGCCACTTAATTCATTTGGTTTATGATGGCTTCTGTCTTGCAGCTTTACTTTAGCAAGTACTTCCATGGCTCTTTCTAATCTTTCTTTTTTACCAATTCCGGCATAAACTAGTGGCAGTGCTACATTTTCGGCTGCTGTTAATCTGGGCAATAAATTAAATTGCTGAAAAACAAAACCAATTTCTTTGTTGCGTACTTCGGCAAGATCATTATCGGGCATCCGGCTAACATCTTTGCCGTTTAAAACATATTGCCCTGCAGATGCGGTATCCAGACATCCTAAAATATTCATTAAGGTAGATTTACCCGAGCCACTGGGTCCCATCAAAGCTACATACTCGTTCTTAAATATATCCAGGGTAATCCCTTTTAAAACGGGCAGTTCATTTTTGCCTAGGTAATAACTTTTGCGGATGTTTTCGAGATGAATAATGCCCTGCATTTTTTTTGGTTTAGATGTTTAGGAGTTTAGAGTTTAGGAGTTAGCCAATTACAAACTCAACTTCTAATCTCTAATCCTCTAAACTATTTCTTAATAACTTTTGGTACTTTAAAAAAATAGTTATCATGCACAGCAGCATTTAGCAAACCGGCTTCACGGGTTATGCTGCCTTTTACATTATCGGTACGTAAAATATTTACATTGCCACTCATGTGCAAAAGTGGCTCAACACCGGTGGTATCAAGTGTGTTCAGCTTTTCTACAAACTTTATCATTTTTTGAAGGTCGTTTTTAATGGCATCTTTTTCAGTATCATCAAATTTTAACCTTGCCAAGTTGGCTAATTTATCAACCATTGCTTCATTAACTTCCATATTACAAATATAGTTCAGTTTTGGGTTTACCCGCAGTATCATCAATAGTGTTTTGAGTTATTATTTAAGCGGCATTTAATCTTTTTCTATCGACTAATGACCAATGACAATTGACTTTTGTTATCTTCGCCCCCTTATGCAAAAGACGAAGGAAATAGTAATGAGTGGCATTCGCCCTACTGGTTTTTTACACCTGGGCAATTATTTTGGTGCCATTCGTAATTATATAAAAATGCAGGATGATTTTGATTGTTTTTTTATGGTAGCCGATCTCCATTCATTAACTACACATCCTGATACAAAAGAGCTGAAAGCCAATGTACACAGGGTATTGGCCGAAAATATTGCATGTGGGCTTGACCCTGATAAAGTGGCTTTATATTGCCAAAGTCATGTGCATGAAACGGCCGAACTCTACCTGTATTTAAACATGTTGGCTTATAAAGGCGAGTTGGAAAAAACCACCACTTTTAAAGATAAAGTAAGACAAGACCCCGAAAATGTGAATGCAGGTTTATTAACTTACCCCGTTTTGCAAACGGCCGATATTCTTTTACACCGTGCTAAAAATGTACCTGTAGGCAAAGATCAGGAGCAGCACCTGGAGATGGCCCGTACTTTTGCAAACCGTTTTAATCATCGCTATGGAGACGTTTTTCCGGAGCCGGTTGCATTTAATTACAACCAAACGCTGGTAAAAGTACCCAGCCTGGATGGACTTGGAAAAATGAGTAAAAGCGAAAACCAGATGGCAACTTTGTACCTGGCTGATAGTGACGATATGATCATTAAAAAAGTGATGAAGGCTAAAACAGATAGTGGGCCTGTTGAAAAAAATAGTGCCAAGCCTGACTATATTGAAAATATTTTTTTGCTGATGAACCTTGTTTGCAACGAAAAAACCATCGGGAAATTTGAAGAAGATTATAATAACTGTAACATTCGCTATGGAGATTTAAAAAAGCAACTGGCTGAAGATATGGTAAATTTTATTGCACCAATCCGCAATAAAGTAGATGCAATTTTAGCAGATGAGGAAGGCTTGAAACAGATTATGCAAAAAGGTGCCGAAAAGGCAAATAAAAGTGCCGGAGAAACTATGAAATTAGTGAGAGAAGCAGTTGGATTAAATTATTTTTGATTCTCCACATAATTATAGGAGTTTGATTTGAGATTTTGTTTACTTTAGATGCTTCGCTGATTTTATAACCTAACGGCGATTGTAAATCCACAATTAAAAATGGCAAAAACAAAAAAACCAAAACACATCGCTGTTGCAGGCAATATTGGAGCAGGAAAAACCACGCTTACAGAAATGCTAAGCAAACATTACAAATGGATTCCCCAGTTTGAAGATGTAGATCATAATCCTTACCTGAACGACTTTTACGAAGACATGCCACGCTGGAGTTTTAACCTGCAAATATTCTTTTTAAACAGTAGGCTTAACCAGTTGCTGGAAATTCATCATGGTACCGAAACGGTAATACAAGACAGGACGATTTACGAAGATGCCAATATTTTTGCACCAAACCTGCACGATATGGGCCTGATGACCAAAAGGGATTTTGATAATTACTACAAGTTTTTCGAAACGCTTAAAAGCATGGTGCAGCCGCCGGATTTGATTATTTACCTGAAGGCATCGGTACCAACACTGGTTGCTCAAATACAAAAGCGTGGTAGGGAGTATGAAGAAAATATACGGCTGGATTATTTAAAAAAACTGAACGAATTTTATAATAACTGGATTGATAATTACAAAGAAGGCCCCCTTTTAATAATTGATGCCGACAATAATAAGTTTGCAGAAAAGGAAGAAGACCTGGGGAAAATCATTACAAGTATAGATTCTAAACTATTCGGGTTGTTTTAAGTATTTTATCCTTACTTCATTAATCAATTAATGAGTTTTTCATTGCATAAAAAACAAGTCCTACCGAGTTTTTAACGCCAAAGCGTTCCATCAGCCTGTCTTTAATAGCTTCCACGGTTCTGGCACTAATGTCCATTTTAGCGGCAATTTCGGTAGCTGTAAACTCCATGCATACCAGCGTAAGTACTTCTTTTTCCCTATCGCTTAAAACAACTTCCGAAGTAAGAGAAGGATTGAATTTTTGCTTGGAATAGTTTTTCTTAATTAGTACTTTATTTACAAAAGGATTAAGGTAAAATCCCGTACGCATCACATCCATAATGGCTTTCTTAATTTCAGCAGGGTCGGTGCTTTTTAAAAGGTAACCGGCAGCCCCGCAATCCATCAAATGACCTACAAAGCGTTCATCCTCGTACATCGTAAGTATTATGACACGTATGTTAGGGAAATTTTTTGTAATGAGCTTGGTTGTGTCTATACCGTCTTTAACGGGCATCTTTAAATCACATAAAATAACATCAGGTTCCGACTCAGGTATTTTAGCAAGTAATTCTTCTCCATTATCCGCTTCCATAACAAATTTGATGTTAGAATAGCTCCGCATGGAGAGTATTACCCCTTTCCTGAAAATTTTATGATCATCAGCTATGGCAACTTTAATTTCATTCATAAATCTGGCGGTAGGCAAAATTAAGTAAAAGAAAATTCATTTTTATAATACATTCCATTCAACCGCCCACCCATTGCAAAAACCGGTCCGCAATTGTAAAAATTTTATATTGCCGGTTCCCTGGGTATTTCGATGGTTACTTTGTAGTAAGTTTTACTTGGGTCAATTTCAAAGAATATTCTGCCAGTAAGCACTTTAATTCTGCTTGCAATATTTTTTAGTCCAAGGCCCTGTGTACTATGGTTTAGTTTTTCAAAATCGGCCTGTACAATTCCAATCCCATCGTGATGAATACGGAAGTACATTTTATTGGTACTTATATTTTGTGTTAGATGTATAAAGCCGGGATTACTATGCTTAAGTATATTGTTTACCAGCTCCTGAATGATTCTGAAAACGAGCAACTCCTGCTCTACCTTAAGTCGTATGCGGTAATCATGAAAACGGGCACTTGCATTTAAACTGCCGCTTGCGCCTATCTTTTGGAAGAGGTCGGTAGCGGCACTCTCCAACCCGAAATTTTTAAGTGTAGGCGGCATCAGGCTGTGGCTGATGTTACGTATTAATAGTATTGCATCATCCAATATCTGTTTTGCACTAAAGATACTTTGTAGTTGCTGGGCTTTTTCCTGGTTTACGAGGTTTTCATTTAAATACAATCTGGCGGTAGCCAATAGGGGGCCTGCATCATCGTGCAAATCTGCAGCAATACGGTTACGCTCTTCTTCCTGAAAACGGATGGATGCATTTAATAAGATATGCTGCTTTTCTTCTTCAAGTTTTTTTAACTGGTTATTATAACGAATAACCTTGCGCTGGTGAAAAATTACAAAACCAACAATAGCAATGGCTAGAGTAAGCATACCCAATGTTCCGAGAAACATAGCCGTATTTATTCCAGTTGCATTGTTATTTACTTGTAAAAAAAACATATTGTTTTGCTGTTATTTCTTGTTTTTTGAGGGGTTGAACGAATCTAAATCAACATCAAATATTAGACTATCAGATTCATTTTTTGGGGTTTCTTTTACTAAAATGGCAATACACAACAATAAATTTTTGATAACAGTAACTGTCGTATAAATGATTGTATATTGCGGAGTTTTAAAAACATTCACCTCGTAACTATACCTTCCATACAAAAACAAAAAGAAATTACCCGAAGAGTTGATAATAAATGCAACTGATATCCAAAAAATAGCTTTTTGATATATGGGCTCAGCAACTGTTTCCTGCATTACTTCAAAAAAATAATAAACAATGAAGCATAAAAGGGTTATATGAGCTACACTTACGGGTAAAAAGGGTATACCGGGTAACTTTTCTGTACTAAAATCATAAATACTAAATAGTAAAAAAACAGCAGGGGTAAAAAGAAGGATCTTTTTAACAAAGTTGTTAGATAAATGCAAGGAAAAAAAATATGCAAGAACAGTAAACTCTATAAAAATGTAAACTCTGGCTACCAAGAAGTATTTTTGGGGCGACTTGATAATATAAAGTAAACTAAAACCAACTAAAACAAGTACAGCAACGAGAATGGTATAAACAAAAAATATCTTTTTTTCTTTGGTTACAAATCGTTTAAGAAATATAAGACAAAGAAAAAAAGGTAGAAGTTCAGAAATGTAAGTTATATATTTTAAGTTCTGTAAAATAAAAAAATGGTTATTTTATCAAAAATAACCATTGGTTTTTTAAAATCAAAAATAATAATTAGTGATTAAGCAAAGCACTCAACCAATAAATCAATAATTCCACTTAACATAATAATTCAGTTTTAAGGTTTCTAAAAGTAATAATGAAGTACAAACTTGCACCAAAACTATGCTTCGGGCAACCCCCTAATGTTTAAACAACAATTGAGAATTTGAGCAAATCCAATACTGTAGTGAATTCTGAATAAAATGTGCGTAAAATAACTTGTTAAATTTGGGTAAATGTACGAAAATATGACCGTAAAATTACTATTCAGATTTATAGTAGCTTTACCATCGTATTTATACCAATAATGAGAAAATATGTACGGAATTATACTTGGCTATCGTTTTTTCAGATAAAAACTATGATGAAAAAGGAAATTTCCGCAGGCTTTTAACTACCACAAAGCCTGAGAAGAAGAGATATTGATAAAAGGATTTGTAAGCCGCCGTGTTATAAAAAGTTGATTGGCATGGCAAAACAAGCACAAACAAGGTTTTTCCGGATAAATGGAACTGATTTGGAATTTTAATGGATAATTGGATAAATGAAATATTGGTTTAACCAATGCCAATCAACTGTTACAAAAGTATGCCAGCTGCTACATACACAATAGAGGAATATTGCCCCTTTTTTACACTGCAGTAATTACTTTTTAAAAAGTAATTATGCAGGCCGGGTTAGTATTTTACCGAATTTGGATACCATTAAATTTACTAAGTAATTTTACGCAAATGTACTGATGCTTAAACCTCCTTATACCAGCCTGATAAATTAATGTTTTGAAAATGAACAGTTGTAGGATGAAAATTGTAACTTGAAGCGTATTTTTATTAAACCAATTATCAAAACTATGCAAAACGACAGCTTAATTAAAATTGCAATTGCTGACGATCATAAAATTTTTAGAGACGGTATTAAAATGGCCCTCTCTGGTAAACATAACCTTAAAATGTTATGGGAAGCGGAGGATGGCAAGGATATGATGCATAAGATTGCCATTAAAAAACCGGAGGTGCTTTTAATGGATATAAGGATGCCGGAAATGGACGGTATTAATGCAATACAGCTTATAAGAAAAGAATATGAAGATATTAAAATTATTGTACTTACCATGTACGATGATCAGAAAATGATTAGTAAAATGATGGAAATGGGGGCTAATGCCTATTTAACAAAAACTACCGACCCAGAAGAAATTTATGAAGCTATACTTACCTGCATGAACGACGACTTTTATTTTAACGAGCTTGTAAATAAGGCCGTAATGGGTAAGTTGATGCAAAAGAAAAATGTAAGGCAGCATTATGGGAGCAATACGCCGGTAAATTTCAACGAAAAAGAACTTAAAATCCTTCAATTGCTGGCAGAAGATAAAACAACTGAAGAAATATCAAAAATAATTTTTTTGAGCCCACGCACTATTGAAACCATACGCCAGAATATGAAAACAAAAGTAGATGCTAAAACCATTGGCGGGTTAATTATGTATGGAATGAGGAATAAACTGATAGAATAGTAAAGCCATCCCAGGGCACAGATGGAGCTTCCACAGTGTGTATGGAAGCAGCGTTATAATTCTCGTTTTTCAATTTCGCTTCAGTTAACAGGGCGTTTAGTAGTGAGCATTACCTGACAATAGTTCCTGCACGAATCGAATACTTTACACAAAAAAAGTTGCCCATTGGTATGCCGTAAAAGAGAAATTCTTCTTTCTTTTTATTAAAAAGAAAGAAGAACAGAATAAGTTCACATCGATGCTGCCATGAAAAACAACTGTTGGTTACAAAAAAATCACTAATATTTTACATTAATCACCTTACTTAAATAAAATTTCTTTTTAATTATACCACTAAGAAAATGTAGATATTTGCTTTAAGTTTAAACAAACTTTGTAAAAACGTTTATTTTCTACCATTTTTTGCGTAAAAACCCCATCCCATACAAAGGGTAATTACACGCTTATTTGTTTTTGAATATAATTTGAACTTGCATTCTGCGTTATATAATTGTTAAAAGAAATCCGTAGTTACCCAAAAAATTCTTAATGATGACTAGTGAAAATATGAACGAACCAATAAAAATAATTATTGCCGACGACCATGTACTGTATCGTGCAGGTGTTAAAACGGCGCTGAGTGCTAAAAAAGACGTGAAAGTGGTGGCAGAAGCCGACAATGGTATGCACCTGCTTAATATGCTGAAAATGATACCAGTAGATGTAATTTTGCTGGATATTCAGATGCCAATAATGGACGGCATTACTGCCTTGCCGGAAATAAAAAAACTATATCCGCATGTGCGTATAATTATGCTAACCATGATGGACGACCACAGCATGATTACCAAACTGATGGAAATTGGAGCTAATAGTTATCTCACCAAAACAAGTGACAGCGAAATTATTTACGAAGCAATTAAAACCTGCTATGACCAGGAATATTACTTTAACTCATTAACCAATAAAGCTTTACTTACCAACCTTAAGCAACGTAACGATGTTACTCCGCACCGTATGATGCAGCAGGAAGCTAACCTGAATGAAAAAGAAATGCTGATACTTAAGCTGATGTGTGAGGAAAAAAGCACTAAAGAAATTGCAGATATTGTTGACCTGAGTCCACGTACGGTAGAAGCCATTCGGGATAAACTAAAAGTAAAAACCGGTGCTAAAAGTACGGCCGGACTTATAATGTATGCCGTTAAAAACAATATTTTAAACGAAGAGTTTTAAAAATAACACTTAGTAATTACCCCATTCTGTAACTCTAAAGAAAATATGCCCTCCGCTAACACGGAGGGTATTGTTTTATTAGCAACAGTACACAAGCTGTTAGTATATTTGATGATGAACTATTTTATTTTTAACGGAAAATTTTACAAAGAAGAAACGGCTTTACTTTCTGTAAGTAGCCGTGGGCTGCGGTTTGGCGATGGTCTTTTTGAAACCATTAAGTGCAAAAACGGTCAACCGGAGTTATTGGATGAACATCTGGCCAGGCTATGGAACGGTATGCAGGTATTGCAATTTAATATTCCCAAACATTTTACACCCGATAATTTACAGGATGAAATAGAAGGTTTGTTAAAGAAAAATGGGCTCAGTAAAAACGCAAGGATAAGGTTAACAGTTTTCAGAGGAGATGGTGGTTTGTACGACGATATTGACCACAAACCCAATTACCTTATACAAAGCTGGCCTTTGGGCGAGGAAACCGGCAACTGGAACAGCAATGGCCTCGTACTGGGAATTTACAACGCTGTAAAAAAGAGTGCTGATATACTCAGCAACCTGAAGCACAATAATTTTTTGCCGTATGTTATGGCTGC
The DNA here is from genome assembly GCA_031360765.1 of Chitinophagaceae bacterium. GTDB lineage: Bacteria > Bacteroidota > Bacteroidia > Chitinophagales > Chitinophagaceae > Ferruginibacter. Next base: position 95,115 of record JANMBZ010000023.1, on the reverse strand, counting down.
ATTGTATGCCAAAAAAGAAAAGTGGAACGATGCCATTTTGCTGAATACCGATGGCCGCCTTTGCGATACAACCATTGCCAATATTTTTTTAATTAAGGATGAAGTGATTTATACACCTGCATTAACAGAAGCCTGTCTTGGCGGTGTTATGCGCAGGCATATTATTCAGGTTTTAAATACAGCAGGTTATAAAGTTACTGAAGCTAAAATTACTATTGAAGAGCTGTACGATGCTGATGAAGTGTTTTTATCGAACTCAATTTACAACATACGCTGGGTTGGTAATATTGGCGATAAAAAATATAATTGTAAGCTTACACAAAAAATTTATGCAACTGTATTTTCAACAAAAACATAGTGGCATTGTTGTAGGTTTTAAATAATTATTAAAGAAATCTTACCATTGAAAACAGTAAATATATTCTGGTTCAGGCGTGATTTGCGTTTAAAAGATAATGCAGGGCTTTATCATGCACTTAAAAGTGATAAGCCTGTATTGCCCATTTTTATTTTTGATAAAAACATACTTGATAAATTAGGTGATAAAGCCGATAAAAGAGTTTCTTTTATTTATGCTGCTTTGCAGGAAATGCAGGCTGATCTGATAACCCATGGCTCAACGCTGGAAGTTTTTTATGCAACACCTGATGAGGCCTTTAAAAAACTTACCTCAAATTATACAATTGAAAAAGTATTTACCAATCACGATTATGAGCCATACGCCAATCAAAGAGATTATGCGATAGTAGATTTTTTAAAAACAAAAGGAGCATCCTTTCATACTTTTAAAGACCAGGTAATTCTTGAAAAAGAAGAAGTGCTGAAAGATGATGGCAAACCCTACACCGTTTTTACACCCTACTGCCGTAAATGGAAAACTGTGTTAAAGGAGTTTCATCTTAAAGCTTATCCAACCGAAAAGTATTTTAATAATTTTCTGCAGCAGCCTGCAAAAGATATTCCTGCATTAACAGAAATGGGTTTTACAGAAACGGAACCGGCCTTTCCATCCAAAACATTAAAAAAGGAGTTGCTTGTAAAATATCAGCAGCAAAGAAATTTCCCATCTATTGCCGGTACTTCAAAACTGGGTGTTCACCTTCGTTTTGGCACTATAAGCATACGGCGGCTTGCACAGCATTGCAGCAGCTTAAGCGAAACGTTTTTAAACGAATTGATATGGCGTGATTTTTACCACATGATTTTGTGGCATTTTCCGCAGGTGGGCCATAGTAAAGCTTTTAAACCGGCTTACGACTTTATAGAATGGCGCAATGATGAAGCTGAATTTGAAAAATGGTGTAATGGAAAAACCGGCTACCCAATTGTGGATGCCGGCATGCGGGAACTGAATGCAACCGGTTTTATGCACAACCGGGTGCGTATGATTGTGGCTTCTTTTTTAACCAAACATTTATTAATTGACTGGCGTTGGGGCGAAGCATATTTTGCAGAAAAATTATTGGATTTTGACCTGGCTGCAAACAACGGCGGCTGGCAATGGGCTGCCGGCAGTGGTTGCGATGCTGCTCCGTATTTCAGAATATTTAATCCTTACCTGCAAACAAAAAAGTTTGATCCGGAACTGAAATATATTAATAAATGGGTGCCGGAATTAAATGAATTAAGTTATCCTCAACCCATTGTTGACCACGAATTTGCCCGTAAGCGTTGCCTGGAAGTTTACAAGAAGGGCCTGGATAAAAAAGATTTTTAAATTTCAGCATTTAAAAAAATATCAGTAGCTGTTATCTCATAATCCGGATGTAGGGATTGATAAACTGATAACAGTTTTTGCACGGCATCTTTGCCGGCTTCGCCGAGGTTTATGGAATAATCATTTACATATAGATCAATATGTTTACGCATTACTGCTTCGCTCATTTCCTGCGAATGCTTTTTTACATAATCAGTCAGCTCTTCGTAATTATTTTTGTACGCATATTCTATACTTTCCCTGATGAGGTTATCAACCTGTAATTTTATTTTGGTTTCGATAGAACGTTTTATAACAATACCCCCCAACGGAATTGATTTGCCAGTTTCTTTTTCCCAGTAATCGCCGAGGTCGGTAATTTTTTGTAAACCTTTATCAGCATATGTAAACCGGTTTTCATGAATGATTACGCCGAGGCCTTTATCTGCTAAAACAAAATTTTCAATTTCATCATACCTGAGAAAAATTTTATTTTTTGCATTTGGATAAGCCAGTGAAAAAAGTAAATGAGCTGTAGTATTTTCACCAGGTATTGCAATTAAATGTTCTTCTACATTTTTAATTCTTAATTTTTCATTCTTAATTAGCAATGGCCCCACACCACTGCCCAAAGCGCTGCCGCTGTTAAGCACTATATATTTTTGCAGCACCAACGGCAATACACCGTAACTGAGTTTGGTAATATCCAGTTTCTCCTGTAATGCCCATGCGTTTAGGGTTTGCACATCTTCCAAAATAACATCAAAGGTTAAACCGCCGGTATCAATTTTATTATTTACCAGTGCATCAAATATAAAAGTGTCGTTGGGGCAAGGGGAGAAGCCTAAGGTTAAAGTCATCTGTTAATCCGTTAATTTGTTAATTAGTTAATCCGTTAATTAGTCTTGCCAACTCTTTATTTAAATTTTCAATCGCATCTTTTATCTTCCATTTTGTTTTATCTCTTTCGCCAACATAATTAGATATTGATCTTATTTGTAAAAAAGGAATTGCTTCCTGCAAGCATACATAATGCAATGCCGCACCTTCCATACTTTCAATAGCTGCATTAAAGTTGTTGATAAATTGTTGCTTCTGTAGTGCACTGTCGCTTACTTTATTCACTGTAACTGCTTTTACTTTTGGCAGATTTGTTTTTAATAAAGCCTCATTTGAATTCACCAGCCAGCCATTCTTAAAAGGAAATTCATCTTTATCGGCAAAGCCCATATTAAAAATGGGATTGTAATTTTCTTGTTCTTCAATGCCCAAATCAGCAAAGCAATCCTGTTGCACCAATACCACATTTCCTAATTCAATATCATTATTAAAACTTCCTGCAATACCGGCCTGAATAATAAAATCGTAGTCCATTTGATGAATACGCTTTTGTAGATGATATATGGTTGAAGGAACGCCCACACCCGTTATCAGCACATCAACATGGTTGTTAGCACTTGTAAAAGGCTCAATTTCTTGTGCAGTTGCAGCTATCACTAGTATTTGCATGGTACAAATTTCGCATTTACACTTCACATTTCAGTATTTAGCAGTTACCTTTGCCGAAATTTTGAATATTTAATGGTTTACATCACCAGGATAGAACATTTTAACGCCGCCCATAAATTATTTAACCCTGCATGGAGCCGGGAAAAAAATGAGGAAGTGTTTGGTAAATGTGCCAATGAAAACTGGCATGGGCATAATTTTGAGTTGTTTGTTACTTTAAAAGGAGAGCCAAACCCCGATACCGGTTTTGTGTACGATGTAAAAAAACTGAGCATTATTGTAAAAGAGCATGTAATTGATAAGTTGGATCATAAAAATCTGAACATGGATGTTGATTTTATGAAAGATAAAATCTGCTCTATTGAAAACCTGGTAATTGGTATCTGGAACGAACTTACACCGCATCTGCCGTCAGGTGTACAACTGCACTGCCTTAAATTATCCGAAACGCCCAGGATATTTGTTGAATACTTTGGAAACTGATTTCTCTTTCAGTCAAACAATCCTTAACTTTAGTAAAATTAACTTTCGATGTTGATGCGTTTGAACAGCAGACTTCTGTTTTAACCTTCAATTTTTTGTTCTCAACATTTACTATAAATTTTTAGAACAAATTTTAATCTTTATTTGTTATAACAGATATCATGAGTAAAAAAGTAGCCGTTTACCGCAAGGAACATTTCAATGCAGCTCACCGCCTCCACAATCCGGCCTGGGATGAAGCTACCAATCAACGTGTTTTTGGCAAATGCAATAATCCGCATTTTCATGGCCATAACTACGAGCTGGTAATTAAAGTAACCGGCGAGCCCGACCCTGCAACCGGTTATGTGATGGACATGAAAATACTGAGCGATATAGCCCAGGAAAATGTGCTGGAAAGATTTGATCATAAAAATCTGAATGACGACACAGCGGAGTTTAAAAATTTAAACCCAACTGCAGAAAATATTGCGGTTGTTATTTATAATATTTTGCGGGATAAGATTGATTTAAAACTTGACCTGCAGATACGCCTGTATGAAACTGAAAGAAATTTTGTTGAATATCCTGTATAAAATAAAGTAAAAAATAAAAAGTAAAAAATGGCTTATAAAAAAATTGAGGAGTACGATGAAGAAACAACTGCGGGCCTTATTGAAAATTACAAAAGTGCATTAGGTTTATTGGGAGAAGACCCGTTAAGAGAAGGCCTTGAAAAAACACCAGAGCGTGTTGCCAAAGCCATGCAGTATTTAACACAGGGTTATACCATGGATGCCAATGCTATTTTAAACTCCGCAAAATTTCACGAAGATGTGAGTGAAATGATTATTGTAAAAGATATTGAGCTGTACAGCATGTGTGAGCATCACATGTTACCTTTTTATGGAAAAGCACACGTAGCCTATATCCCCAACGGATTTATAACCGGGCTTAGTAAAATTGCAAGGGTGGTAGATGTGTACAGCCGCCGCCTGCAGGTGCAGGAAAGATTAACGCACCAGATTTTAAATTCGATAAAAGAAACCCTCAACCCGCTGGGTGTTGCCGTTGTAATAGAAGCATCGCATTTATGTATGATGATGAGAGGGGTACAAAAGCAAAACTCAGTTACCACCACATCTGCTTTTTGGGGAGAGTTTGAAAAGAATGAAACAAGGAGTGAATTTGTGAAGCTGATAAGTGCCAAACTACATTAAACAAAGAATGATTGTGCATCTAAATTGAAGGTACAGCCTGGAGTAAGATTAAATTGTGTGGAATCGGTTTGTTTATATTTATTGTCAATCAACTCAAATGTTTCTATCTTTTGTGTATCACAGTCAGCCATCAGGTAATATTTTACTCCATACATTTCGTATAAAAGAAACTTAGTATTACGGTCTCTTAATTTTGTTGAATGAGAAGATATCTCTAAAATTAATTGCGGAGGAAAATTAAGGAATTCATTTTTAATATCTCCGCAAACAATCATGCAATCAGGCCGTACAACCGTATTGTCATTTACAATCCAGTCAAGTTCATATACTACTTCACAGTTGCAAACAGCTTTAGCATTTTCCAGCATATTGCCTGCTATCCTTATAAATTTACTCCCAAATGACTGATGCTTATGATTTGGTGACGGACTCATTGCATAAGGATAGCCATTGACCAGTTCCCAATTACCTTCCCACAACTTATAATCGTTGTAAGTGTAACGTTCGGGTTCAAATATTTTGGAACTAAGCTCCATGCCATTAATTTTACTCAAATTTAAACTTTATTTTTGACTAAAACAGTTTAACGATGGCACATGCTTACATCTTCCCCGGACAAGGATCTCAGTTCAGCGGAATGGGAAAAAACTTATACGATTCCAATGCAGCTTCCAAAGAAATATTTGAACAGGCGAATGAAATTTTAGGTTTCAGAATCTCTGATATTATGTTTGCAGGAAGCGATGAAGACCTGAAGCAAACCAATGTAACACAGCCTGCGGTGTTTCTGCATTCAGTAATTGCATTTAAAACATTGCCTGATATTAAACCTGATATGGTTGCCGGGCATTCTTTGGGAGAGTTTTCGGCATTGGTTGCAAACAATGTGTTGAGTTTTGAAAATGCGTTGATGTTGGTGTCCATACGTGCACAGGCCATGCAGCGTGCCTGCCAGGTGGTTCCATCAACCATGGCTGCTGTACTGGCACTTGCTGATGAAAAAGTAGAATCAATTTGCAGTGAAGTGATGCTTGAAACTGGTGAAGTAGTGGTTGCAGCAAATTATAATTGTCCCGGCCAGTTGGTTATAAGCGGCAGTGTAAAAGGAATTGAAATTGCCTGCGAACGAATGAAGACTGCAGGTGCCAAACGTGCATTGGTTTTACCGGTGGGTGGTGCTTTTCATTCACCATTAATGCTGCCTGCAAAAAAAGAACTGGCCGCAGCTATTGAAGCAACACATTTTAATGAACCATCCTGCCCGGTTTATCAAAACGTAGTTGCAAAAGCTGTAACCGATCCTACAGCCATAAAACAAAATTTAATTGAGCAGTTAACGGGCGCTGTGCGCTGGACACAAAGTGTGGAAGCTATGATTGCAGATGGAGCAACATATTTTACAGAAGCCGGGCCTGGTAAAGTTTTACAAGGCCTTGTTTTGAAGATTAATAAAGAAATGATTGTTGATGGAGTGAGTTAAAATCTTTTAATCCTTTGCTCCGCTAATTGGTAATTTTTTTTTAGGTATTGAAGTCTCCACTGCTTAACCAATTAACTAAATAACGGATTAACTATGATGGTTACTTTATAACAATCACCGAGCCTTTCCGCTGCACCGTATTTCCTTTATAATCTATGCCTTCGGCCATCCATACAAAAGTTGCTGTAGGTTGCCCGGTGCCTTTTATTTTTCCATCCCATCCAATGGCAGCATTGTTTGTGCTGAAAACCAGATTACCCCATCGGTCGAATACTCTGAAGTAATGAAAGTCTTTTATCCCCACCGGTATTGCTCTTAAAACATCATTCCTGGAATCTTTGTTGGGCGTAAAGGCGTTTGGCACATAAATATCGGGGCCTTTATAAACCTGTATTTTTATTTTATCAGTTGCCAGGCAGCCAATGGCATTGCGGGCCTCAATCGTATAAATTATATCTTTATCCAAAATGGCTATCGGATTTGCTATTAATGGATTATTTAAACCATAATAAGGCTGCCACTCGTACCTTACCAAACCTGCACGGTTAACATCCGTTGCATTTAATTGTAAGGGCTGGCCAATAGCCATAATAGTATCACGGCCTGCATCAACAATTACCTGGCGTGTTACGGTAATCAGCACATCATCTTTCTTTAAGGAATTGCAGCCATTTGCATCAACAACATGTAACGAGTAAGTAATGTTGCCGGGCAAGTTGATGGTTGTGGGATTTTGAAGGCGGTTATTATTTAATGATGAAGCCGGAGACCAGAAATACGAAATGCCGCCTGATCCGTTCAGCGTAATATTCTTACCAAAACAAATAGTACTATCTGGTCCAGCATTTGGTGTGGGTGCCGGGTTTACAAAAACAGTTACAGAATCTACCCGGTTGCAAATACCTGTTGTAGCAGATACATAATATTTTGTGGTAGTAACCGGGTTGGCAACAGGGCTTTGTAATGCAGCGTTATCAAGGGTTGCAGCGGGCTGCCATGCAAAACTGTTTGCATTCGACAGCGTATTTAATAGAACGCTCCTTCCTTCGCAGATTATTTTGTCCAATCCTGCTTCCAGCGTTACGATATTATTTAAGGGGATAAAGATGTATTGTGTGGCAGTACAATTGTTATTGTCTTTTACAGTAACCATATAATTGCCCTGTGTTAGATTGAATACATTACTGCTTTGAAAATTTATTCCATCTAAAGAATATAAATAAGGATTTTTTCCTCCGGTGAGGTTAATGGTAACACTTCCATCAGCATTGCCAGAACAGGTGGCTTGTTTTATAATAGTGTCGTTTATTAAAAAATCGGGGTATAGTTGTGTTATTGGAATAAAGAGGCTATCTACACAACCGGTAGCATCTCTTATTTTTATTTTATAAATACCAACCGGTAAATTAGTAAAAACATTACCAGCCTGCCAGACCCCATTGTTGAAACTGTATTCAACCGGTGCCGTCCATTCAGTGCCGCCATCTACCTGTATCTCTCCTGTGGTTGCATCTTTGCAATTAATTTCTTTTTTGGAAATAAGGTCCAGTGTTTTCCATTGCACAAAAGCGGAGTCACGGCCATGACAGGTTCCAAAAGTAGAAGTGCAGTAATAAGTTGTAAATTCATTCACCGGCGTTGCAACAGGGTTTCGGATCGTAAGGCTGCTTAAAGTTGGGTTTGCATCCCATTGATAAGAAGCATAACCATTGTATGCTGTTAATTGTACCGATGTATTTCTGCAGATTCTTGCAGTATCCGGTACAATACCCAGTGTATCATAATCTCTTATTTGAATAATGGTGCTGTCTGTGGGTGTGTTGGCACTGCATCCACCACCAGCCAGTGCGTAAATTTTTATCTGCTCAATTCCTTCTGGTATATTATCTATGATGGGTACAACATTCACCACCACTTCGGTTTGGTTGGCGGGTATGGTTACGGTTGTTGGTAGCAACTGCATATCTACCCCATTGGTTGCCGAGCCTGCATACGAGAGTGAAACATTAAGCGGACTGCTGGAGGTATTGGGCCTTTTAATTTTAAAAGCACCTGCACTGCAGCCTTCAACCAGGTAAAAATTATTCTGAGGATCAACCTGCGTAATATTTTGAATGCTGATTGCATTGGAAGAGAGACTGCCCGCTTCGAGTAAAACGCCAGAATCATAAATATGGTCGCCGACATCTGATATAACTAATTTAAGTGTGTAAGCTTCACATGGAATTACCCTTGCAGTTGCTGTGAAAACTGTTGTGTGGGCGTTATGCGTAAAGTTTTTGTTAGTCCGGTTTGATACGTAGAATTGAGGGTACCGTCCGCAGCCGGGGTTGTAGTTAACTGTGTCAATAGTTACCGGTGAATTAGTGCCGGGGACAAGTGCGATATTTGTTAATCCTGGCACGCCAACCTTCTGAATAAAAAAAGCAAATGCATCATTCACATTCGCACAAGGATAGTCAGGATATTCTTCGGAACTAAAAACATATCTGAATTTGATACTGTCGCCCAAGGGAACAAAATCAAATTTAAGTACGGTTGCATCAAATGTTTGCATACCCACAACTGCCTGCAGGTCAGCATCGCCTGGAAGTTGTAAATCTGTATTCGCAAATGCCTCACTCCCGCTGGAATCCATACTAAAAATCGGATCAAAATCGTATGCAATGGTAACCCCATCTCCATCCATTCCTCTGTCAACAGGATTTAGCGGGTCTGTATATGCCCTTCCGTTTGTTAAAACAATTCCACTATCTAATCCTATTTGCGTACCCGAAATATTATGAAAAATTCCAGTGGCCAATGGTGAACCTCTTAAAGAAATATTACTGACTGTAACACCAGGCCCAAGTAATTTTTGCACCAATGCCTGCGCATTGCTTTCGGCAGTTATTTGCAATTGCGCATTTGATAATTGAAAAGACAAAATGCAGGCAACGCTGAGTAAAAATATTTTGCAGTTAAGTTTCACTGCTTCCAAGGTAACATTTATCTCTTAAATTTTACAACCCTGCATAAAAAAGCCTCCCGATCAATCGGGAGGCTTTTAAGTAGTTTCTTTTTTTAAAGATTTTCCAATGCGGCGTTCATACTCCTCACAGCATCGGCACTTTTATTAAAAGCTGCCTGTTCTTCATCATTCAATTTACAATCAATTATTTTTTCAATACCGTTTCTGCCAATAATAACCGGTACGCCAATACAAATATCATTTTGGCCATATTCACCTTCTAAAGAAACACAGCAAGGGTATAATTTTTTCTCATCTCTAACAATACTTTCTACCAACGCCGCACCTGCCGCACCCGGTGCATACCAGGCGCTGGTGCCCAATAAACCGGTAAGTGTTGCACCGCCTACCATAGTATCGGCTACCACTTTTTTCAAAGTCTCATCATCTAAATAATTGCTAACAGGTGTTCCCTGGTAAGTAGCAAGCCTGGCCAAAGGTATCATGGTAGTATCTCCATGCCCGCCAACAACCACAGCCTGCAAATCAGTTGCAGGTACACCCATAGCAGTTGACAAATAATATTTAAAACGGCTGCTATCCAAAATACCACCCATACCGATAATCCTGTTTTTAGGTAAGCCGCTTGATTTAAGCGCCAAATAAGTCATCGTATCCATCGGGTTGCTTATGACCACAATAATTGCATCGGGTGAGTGCTTTAAAATATTTTCGGTTACTGATTTTACAATGCCAGCATTAATCCCAATCAGTTCTTCTCTTGTCATGCCTGGTTTACGGGGAATGCCAGATGTAATTACGGCCACATCGGTGCCTGCAGTTTTTGCATAATCGTTGGTGCTTCCGGTAATGCGGGTATCAAAACCCAGCAGGGTAGCGGTTTGCATCAGATCCATGGCTTTGCCCTCGGCAACGCCTTCTTTAATATCAAGTATCACCAGTTCGCTGCAAAGTTCTTTACGGGCAATATTGTCGGCACAGGTTGCGCCAACGGCTCCGGCACCTACTACAGTTATTTTCATGTGTGTATTTGTTTAAAGTCCGCAGGTTTTTTATACTCCGGACGGGTAGAAAAAATAAATTGCGCTGCAAAGATAATTAAATACCAACGCAGTAAAAATGGATTTTCAGTTTACTTTGGGAGTACTATTTGTTGCCTGATAAGTTTTAACTGTTTGCTATGAAGTTTTGGTTTGGTTTTGGAAACAATGTAAGCTCAATTCAATCTTCATGATTAAAATTTTTCACCTAATCTTTCTTATTGGTTTTAATTTAAGCAGTTTCAGCAACAGCCAGTTACCGGAGTTTACAGCTGTTTATAATAGTCGTAAAAAAGTGGTGGTAATTAAATGGCAACATGTATCAACTGCCGTAAAAGGGTATGTACTGCAACGCAGTAAAGACAATAAAATATGGGCTGATATTGCGTTGCAACAGATTGATCCGGCTAGCAAAAACCGCAACTTCTATTTTGAAGACAAAAATTTTGCAACCGGAGAAAATTACTATCATCTTAAATATATTTACACAGATGGCAAAACAGCCAATAGCGGCAATGTGATAGTGCTTATCGGTTCCACCACCAATAATTGGGCAATATACCCCGTTCCGGTTACCAGTTTGCTTACGCTTGAATACAGGGGAAGTGAACCGCTCAAAGGAGTTATTAATGTAATTATTCAGCAACCCACAGGAAGGGTGTTTACCAAATTAAGGTACGCTTCATCAACCAAACAAATTAAAATACCGGTTGATAATTTACCCAAAGGTGTTTACGATGTAAGAATACTGGTGCAGGATGAAATTATATGGGACCAGCGTTTTGTAAAGTAATCAGCAACAAACTTAAAATAATTCTGCAATCAATTCAACCGGTATAACGGTTTTATAGTGATTGAGATACTTTCCTTTTTTATCATAAACATATACATCGGGTATTGATTGAACTCTGTAATATTTAGGTAAGTTAAATAGCGGATCCCTTGTAACAGTAATATTTGGATAATCTGCCAGTTTATAATCGGCATAAAACTTTTTCACAATACTATATTCCATCCCCGCAACCATAACTATCTGTACATTTTTCAACTGGTCAATTTTTGCCGTTAAATTTTTTGTTGCTTCCTGGCAATGATCGCAATCAGGCGCAAAAAATATAACTACTGTTGGTATGTTTTTTTGCAGTTGATTGTTTGTAAAACTGCTGCTGTCGGGCATTTTAATAAGATTAAAAGCAGGTATTGTTGGAAATTTAAAGTACATCTGGCTGCTATCCGTTTGCGCTAAAGCAGCAAAACCTAAGCAGGTTACTATTAGCGTGAAAACCGTTTTCTTCATCTTTTATAATTTTTGTAAAACTAAAACCTTTGTTTGATAACGGATTGTTATTTATTGAAACAGTTTGACATCCCATGAAGCAGGCTTAATTTCACCTGCCTGCCTGCAGGCAAGTAGAAACATCAGGTACATTGATTATTTGCTTACCTGTGTGTTTTTGTATTGTTTTCTATATATTATGTGCTGCAAAACTCCAGTTAATCCGTTAATCAAAACTTATTCAGCATCTTTTAATACCGAATTTCGGATTTAGCCATACTATCCATACTTTTGCAACCTCCCGATAAGTATCGGGGTAAAAAATTTGATAATATGGCAACAACAGCAGATATGCGCTCGGGCCTCATCATTAAAGTAGATGGTAGCCTGTACAGTGTAATTGAATTTGGGCAAAATAAAACAGCCCGTGCAGCAGCAAAAGTTTGGGCTAAACTTAAAGGTGTAGATAATAACCGCACTATTGAAGTAACCTGGAACAGTGGCGAAACAATTTATCCGGTTAGGGTTGAAAAAAAGCCTTACCAGTACTTATATAAAGATGATACAGGTTACAGTTTTATGGATACTGAAACCTTTGAGCAGATAACTGTTGCGGAAACCATGATTGATGCTCCCAAATTTTTAAAAGACGGGCAGGAAGTAACTGTTTTAATTAATGGCGAAACCGACCTGCCAATGGGCGTTGAGTTACCCGATAAAATTGTTTTATTGGTTACTTACAGCGAACCAGGTATGAAAGGCGATACCGCTACCCGTACATTAAAGCCTGCAACAGTTGAAACCGGTGCTACCGTTAACGTTCCTTTATTTGTAAATGAAGGAGAATTGATAAGGGTGAATGCAAAAACCGGCGAATACGTTGAAAGAGTAAAAGAATAAGTTGGGAAAAAATACAATAATAAATGGGTATCGCGTTAGCCGGTACCCATTTTTTTATTTAAGAGAATTGGGGATTTTTACGTAAAAATTGCCCCAAAATGTACTTTTTTTGGCAAAAAAATGCATTTTATCATCATTTTTAAAAATTAAGCTTGCAGTTATGTTCATTCTTCCCTTACCTTAGCAGCCCGGTTTCAATTTAATTTAACCATTAAATAATACACATGGACATCAAGCAAATTCAAGAGCTGGTAAAGCTCATCAACAAAACCAATATAGGCGAAATCACCATTGAAGAAGAAGGTGTAAAAATTACAGTAAAACAAAAAAAAGATCCGGTTCAGCATATCATCGCCGGCGGCGGATCACCAACTTACGCAGCCGCACCTGCCAGCACAGCACCCGCAGCACCTGCAGCACCTGCAGCAACACCGGTTGAAGCAAAACCTGCCGAACCAAAGGCCGACAACCTGGTAACAATAAAAAGCCCGATGATTGGTACTTTTTACCGCCAGGCTGGTCCGGGTAAACCAATTCTTGCCAGTGTTGGTGACGATGTTACAGCAGGTAAAGTGGTTTGTATTATAGAAGCCATGAAACTTTTTAATGAAATAGAGAGTGAGGTAAAAGGTAAGATTGTAAAGGTTTTGGTAGAGGATGCAAGCCCGGTTGAGTACGATCAGCCTTTATTTTTGGTTGATCCTTCATAAATAAAAATTCAAAAATTTAAAAATCAAAAAGCACCTGCATTTTGTAAATTTTTAATTTTTAATTCTTAATTTTTAATTCAAAGTTTGTGTTTAAAAAGATATTAATAGCTAACAGAGGAGAGATAGCACTTCGTGTAATACGTACTTGCCGTGAGATGGGCATTAAAACGGTTGCCGTTTACTCAACAGCAGATAAAGATAGTTTGCATGTAAAATTTGCAGATGAAGCCGTTTGCATTGGCAAGCCTGCAAGCATGGATAGTTACCTGAACATGGCGCATATTATGGCCGCTGCCGAAATCACCAATGCAGATGCCATTCATCCTGGTTATGGATTTTTAGCCGAGAACAGCAAGTTCGCAAAAATCTGTGCCGATCATGGTATTAAGTTTATAGGCCCCACGCCCGAGATGATTAACGCCATGGGAGATAAGATCACCGCTAAAATTACCATGATAGCTGCCGGCGTGCCTGTGGTACCTGGTATTGAAGGCCTTTTGGAAAGTGTTGAGCATGCAAAAAAATCGGCCAAAGAAGTTGGTTACCCGGTTATTTTAAAAGCAACTGCGGGAGGTGGGGGCAAAGGTATGCGTGTGGTTTGGAGCGAAGAAGAAATAGAAAAAGCTTTTGACAATGCTAAAACTGAAGCAGCTGCATCTTTTAAGAATGACGGTATTTATATGGAGAAATTTGTGGAAGAGCCACGCCATATAGAAATACAGGTTGCCGGTGACCAGTATGGCAATATCTGCCACTTAAGTGAAAGAGACTGCTCTATTCAGAGAAGGCACCAAAAGCTTATTGAAGAAAGTCCATCACCTTTTATGACTGATGAACTGAGGGAAAGAATGGGTGCCGCAGCCATAAAAGCTGCACAGGCTATCAATTACGAGAGTGTAGGTACCGTTGAGTTTTTGGTTGATAAGCACCGCAATTTTTATTTTATGGAGATGAACACCCGTATTCAGGTAGAACACTGTGTTACGGAAGAAGTAATAAATTTTGATCTCATAAAAGAGCAGATAAAAATTGCAGCCGGCGAAAAAATTGTAGGTAAAGCCTATTTTCCACAGATGCATGCCATCGAGTGCAGAATAAATGCTGAAGATCCATACAACGATTTTCGTCCCTCTCCCGGAAAAATAACAGTGTTGCATCAGCCAGGCGGACACGGTGTTCGGGTTGACAGTCACGTGTATGCAGGTTATGTAATTCCGCCTTATTACGATAGTATGATCGGTAAATTAATTGCCATTGCGCAAACCAGGGAAGAAGCTATTGATACCATGAGCCGTGCTTTAAGTGAGTATGTAATAGAAGGTATTAAAACTACCATTCCCCTGCACCTGCAACTGATGCAGGATGAAAATTTTAGAAAAGGAAATTTTACTACGAAGTTTATGGAAACGTTTCAGTTGAAATAAAATTGAGGTTGAAATATTTTGAGAGCATCCCGATTTATCGGGATGTTTTTTATTTAAGTAAAGCCAGACATTTTTGCAAACTGCTTTCCCAGTTTGGAATATGCAGTTTAAATGTTTCTTTAATTTTAGTAGTGTCTAAAACCGAATATGCAGGCCGCTTTGCAGGTGTAGGGTATTGCGATGTTGGTATTGGATTAACAATACAATTGCTAGCGGTTAAATCTTTTATTGCAACCGCAAACTCATACCAATTGGTAATACCTGTATTTGAGTAATGATAGATGCCGGGGTTTGTTTTGCTTTTGTTAGATGTGATGATCTGCATAATAACATTCGCTAAATCAGCAGCATAAGTTGGGCAACCAAACTGATCGCTTACTACATTGATACTTTCTTTTTCCTTCATCAACCGCAACATTGTTTTTACAAAATTATTTTTAAAGGAAGAATATAGCCAAGCAGTACGAATAATAATTGCTGAAGGCGCATTTTGCATGGCCCACACTTCGCCCTGCAATTTTGATTTGCCGTAAACACTTGCCGGGTTTGTATTCCCTGTTTCTGTATAAGGCTCAATTGCCGTTCCATCAAAAACATAATCGGTAGAAATATGAATCAGTTGGGTATTATTTTTTTCGCAGACAGATGCAAGATTGGCAACAGCAGTTGCATTAATTAAGAATGCATTTTCTGCTTCTGATTCTGCTTTATCAACGGCAGTGTAAGCTGCACAATTAATGCAGAAGTCTATTGAATGCTCTGAGAAATATTTTTCTAATATTGAAGCATCTGCAATGTTTAACTCTTCTTTTGTAACAAACAAAAAATTGAAATCAGCAGAGTCATGTGCTAATACCTTCAATTCATTACCCATTTGCCCGTTTGCACCGGTAACTAATATGGTAAGTGGATTATTACTCAAACTCAAAATTATTTTTGCAATTCAGTAATAAAGGTTGCTGCAGATCTTTATCAGACACGATGGCTTTATCAGCCGGTATTTGCCAGTCAATGTTTAAAGACGGATCGTTGTAAATAATGCCGCCCTCAGATTCTTTGTTATAAAATTCATCGCATTTATACATTACTTCTGCGGTTTCGCTGAGTACAGAAAAGCCATGGGCAAAACCTTTTGGTATCAGTAATTGTTTATTATTTTCTACAGATAATTCAATAGAAAAAGCTTTGCCATAAGTAGGAGAACCTTTACGTATATCAACTGCCACGTCCAGAATTTTACCACTTAATACCCTTACCAATTTGGTTTGTGCACGTGGATTTAACTGATAATGCAAGCCACGTAATACTCCAAAGGAAGATTTGGATTGATTATCCTGCACAAATCTGGCAGTAATACCTGCTGCATTAAAAACTCTTTCGCTATAACTCTCAAAAAAATATCCTCTACTGTCTTTTAATACAGTTGGTTCAAAAATTATCAATCCGGGAAATTCTGTTTTTATAATTGCCATTTATTTAATTGATAATTCTTTTAGTGGATAATGGATACTTAGTTAATGGATAATGCTCGCAGAATTACTGAGTAAGCTTTTTAGCAAACAGTTTTTATTATTATCAATTACCAAATTATCCATTGATATACTTTTGTTTAAAAAACTCAATAGTTTCCTCCAAACCTGCTTCAAATTTTTTTACCGGTTGGTAGTCTAGTAAATTTTTTGCCAACGAAATATCAGCCAATGAATTCCTGATGTCGCCGGCTCTTGGTTCCCGGTATGTTGCAGCAAAATCACTTTTTAAATAATCTACACAAGCATTGTAGAGATAATTTACCGAAAAATTTTCGCCCACAGCAACATTATAAACTTTGTTCAATGCTTCTGCATTATCCGTAAGCATTCCTTTTATATTTACCTGTACCGCATTATCAATAAAAGTAAAATCACGGGTTTGTGCACCATCGCCGTTAATAAAAACTTCGGTGCGGTTCATAATGTGTTTTACAAATAAAGGAATTACTGCAGCGTAGGCCCCGTCAGGATCCTGGCGTGGACCAAAAATATTGAAGTAACGAAAGCCCATCAGTTTTATACCATAAACATCTGCAAAAACCTGAGCGTATAATTCATTTGTTTTTTTTGTGGCAGCATAAGGCGAAAGGCAATTACCAACTTTACTTTCCAGTTTGGGTAAGGTAGGTTCATCCCCATAAACCGACGATGAAGAAGCGTACACAAACTGTTTGATGTTATTATCAGCCGCAGCTTTAAGCATGTTTGCAAAGCCCCCAATATTTACCTCGGTAAAATAAACCGGCTCTTTAATGCTACGTGGTACAGAGCCCAATGCAGCCTGGTGACTTACATAATCAATACCGCTGCAAGCCTGGTTGCATATATCAATATTCCTGATATCGCCTTCAATAAATTCAAATTGATTGTATTGCCTGAGTATGTTGAGGTTAGATTGAAATCCATTCGCTAAGTTATCAAGCACCCTTACTTTTGCTGCACCATTTTTTAATAAGTATTCTGCAATATGGCTTCCGATAAATCCAGCACCTCCCGTAATTAAAAAAGAAGACTGGCTTATATCTTTTGTATGAAAGTTATCCATGCGCCTATTCCGTTAGCTTACGGAGAAAATGTTTTATTGTTTAAAAATAATTTTATACCACAAGACTCCCCATTCCAGTTCCCTCTCCTTTGGAGAGGGGTTGGGGTGAGGCTTTTACAGGCTCCAGTATTTTCTTGTAGTTATTTTATTGCGGTAAATACCTTTTAAATCGGCAACAATAGCATCGGCCTTTGTTATTGATGCAAAATGGTTATCGTCTAATTTTTTATAGTCATCATGCGGTACAGTAACCAATACGGCATCATAATCATTACTTAATTCAGGTGTAAGCTCAAAACCATATTCATGCATCAGTTCTGCACTATCTGCATGTGGATCTGTAACATGTACATTCAACGAAAAAGCTTTCAGTTCCTTAATAACATCAGCAACTTTACTGTTTCGGATATCACTTACATTTTCTTTAAACGTGGCCCCCATCACTAATACTTTGGCATCTTTAACATTACCATTGGTTTGAATGATATTCTGCAATATTTTTCTTGCCACGTAACCCGCCATGGCATCATTTATATAACGACCGGCTAAAATTACCTGCGAGTTGTAACCCAGTTGTTTTGATTTGTAGGTAAGATAATACGGATCAACACCGATGCAATGCCCGCCAACAAGGCCCGGTTGAAACTTTAAAAAATTCCATTTGGTGCCTGCTGCTTCCAGCACTTCGTAGGTGTTGATATTCATTTTATCGAAGATGATAGATAACTCATTCATCAAAGCGATATTCAGATCACGCTGCGTGTTCTCAATTATTTTTGCAGCTTCAGCAACTTTAATACTGGATGCTCTGTGTACACCAGCTTTTACAACAAGCTCATAAACTTTTGCAATATTATCAAGGCTTTCGGCGCAGCAACCACTTACTACTTTTATGATTGTGCTGATGGTATGTTCCTTATCACCGGGGTTTATTCTTTCGGGTGAATAACCGATCATATAATCAGCCGTCATTTTTAAACCAGATAATTTTTCAATGATCGGTACACAATCTTCTTCTGTACAACCAGGATAAACCGTGCTTTCATAAACCACATAATCTCCTTTTTTAATAACCTTGCCTATAGTTTCACTGGCACGTGTTACGGGGATAAGATCGGGCACATTGTGTTCATCAACCGGTGTGGGCACTGCAACTATAAAGAAATTTGCTTTGCGTAAAACATCCAAATCGTTTGTAAATTCGATATCGCATCCATCAAAAGCTGTTGATTCAAGCTCCTGGCTGGGATCAATTTTATTACGCATCATTTCCACACGCTCTGCATTAATATCAAAGCCAATTACTTTTATCTTTTTTGCAAATTCAAGTGCAATGGGCAGTCCCACATAACCAAGGCCAATTACAGCCAATGTCTTTTTCTTTTCTAGTAAATCCTGGTACATCTTTTAATGGATAATTGATAATTTAATAAGGGATAATCAGCTTTTACTTTCAAACTCTTTTGGTAATTTATTAAGTTCCGCTACAGGTAAACTTTTAAAATACTCATATGTTATTTTTAAGCCCTCGGCTCTTGATACTTTTGGCTCCCAGCCCAACAATGCTTTCGCTTTTGTTATATCGGGCTGGCGTTGCTTGGGATCATCGGTTGGCAAAGGTTTAAAAACAATTTTTTGTTTGCTGCCGGTTAGTTTGATAATTTCTTCTGCAAAATCAAGTAAAGAAATTTCATCAGGATTACCAATATTTACAGGTTCCGAATATTCACTCATCAGCAACCGGTAAATGCCATCAACCAGGTCATCTACATAACAAAAACTGCGGGTTTGGCTGCCATCACCAAAAACAGTAAGATCCTCACCACGCAATGCCTGGCCAATAAATGCTGGCAATGCACGGCCATCGTTAAGGCGCATTCTTGGTCCGTAAGTATTGAATATTCTAATGATCCTCGTTTCAACATCATGAAAAGTATGATAGGCCATGGTGATGGCTTCCATAAAGCGTTTGGCTTCATCATACACACCACGTGGGCCAACAGGATTTACATTTCCCCAGTATGCTTCTGTTTGCGGATGCACCAAAGGATCGCCATACACTTCACTGGTTGAAGCAACTAATATCCGGGCGTTTTTTGCTTTTGCTAATCCTAAACAATTATGCGTACCCAGCGAACTTACTTTTAAAGTTTGAATGGGAATTTTTAAATAATCAATTGGGCTTGCCGGCGATGCAAAATGTAAAATATAATCCAGCTGGCCGGTTACATGTATAAATTTAGAAACATCATGATGATAAAATTCAAACTCTTTTAATTTAAAAAGATGCTCAATGTTTTTAAGATCGCCGGTTATTAAATTATCCATGCCCATCACCTGAAAACCTTCTTTAATAAAACGGTCGCAAAGATGACTTCCTAAAAAACCTGCTGCGCCTGTTATGAGTACTTTTTTGTTTGCCACTGAAGAGGTTTAAAAGTTTAAGGTTTAATTGTTTTTCTTCCCACACTCACATAATAAAAACCAAGCTCTTCCATTTTATTAAGATCAAAGAGGTTTCTGCCATCGAAAATTACTTTATTTTTTAACAAGGTAACTATGTTATTAAAATCCGGTGTTCTAAACTCACTCCATTCTGTAGCAATTACCAATGCATCTGCATCAACAAGTGCATCGTACTGGTGCTCTGCAAAATTAATCTTATCCGCATACAATGCTTTTACATTATTCATAGCTTCGGGGTCGTATCCAGATACAATTGCACCTTCGCCAAGTAAAGCATCAATAATAGTTAAGGCAGGTGCTTCACGTATATCATCGGTATTTGGTTTAAAAGCCAAACCCCAAACAGCAATTTTTTTACCTTTCAGATCATTACCAAAATAATTTTTTATGTGCGGTATTAAATGCAATTTCTGTTTTTCATTTACATCCATTACTGCATCTAAAATTTTAAAATCGTAATTAACTTCAGATGATGATCTTGCAAGTGCCTGCACATCTTTAGGAAAGCAACTGCCGCCATAACCAATGCCTGGGAATAAAAAACGTTTACCAATGCGTTCATCGCTGCCAATGCCTTTGCGTACCATATCCACATCTGCACCTAACAATTCACAGAGATTTGCAATCTCATTCATAAAAGTGATCTTGGTTGCCAGAAAAGAATTGGCCGCATATTTTGTGAGCTCGGCACTTTTTTCATCCATATAAATAATTGGATTGCCCTGGCGAACAAATGGCAGATACAAATCGTTCAATATTTTTTTTGCTCTTTCGGATGTGGTGCCAATAACCACACGATCAGGTTTCATAAAATCATCTACGGCCACACCTTCACGTAAAAATTCCGGGTTGGAAACAATATCAAATTCAACTGTTGCATTTTTAGCAACGGCAGCATGCACTTTATCGGCAGTGCCAACAGGTACAGTGCTTTTATCAATAATAATAACGTAGTCAGAAATTATCTTTCCCAAATCATCAGCCACACCCAGTATATATTTTAAGTCGGCACTTCCATCTTCACCGGGTGGTGTAGGCAATGCTAAAAAAATGATTTGAGCACCTGCAATACCTTCAATTAAATTGGTTGTAAAATGCAGGCGGCCTTCTTTCTGGTTCCTAAGAAAAAGTTTTTCAAGGCCAGGCTCATAAATGGTAAGTTCGCCGCCATTTAGCTTATTAATTTTTGTCGCATCAATATCAACACAGGTAACACTATTGCCGGTTTCTGCAAAACAAGTACCGGTTACCAAACCTACATAACCTGTTCCAACTACTGCAATTTTCATTTGTTATTTGTTTATAAATTCTAAAACTTTATTTACAATAAATGTTTGTTGCTCTTCATCCAACTCAGTGTGTATGGGTAAAGAAATTACTCTTTCTGTTAACCAATCCGTTACTTCTAAATTAAAATCGCTGCCGCCAAATGCATCAAACATTTTTTGCCTATGCGCTGGTACCGGATAATAGATCATAGATGGTACTCCTTCATCGGCCAGGTATTGATTCAGTCCGTCACGATCAACCCCATTCAACGTTAAAGTATATTGATGAAAAACGTGATTATTATTGCCATCTCTAAACGGAATAGTTACCAATTTATTTTCTGCAAAAGCTTTATCATAAAATTCGGCGGCTTTTCTACGGGCAGCAATGTATTCATCTAAGTGCCTTAATTTAATATCGAGAATTGCAGCCTGCATCGCATCAAGCCTGCTGTTGCAGCCAACTACATCGTGGTAATAGCGTTTGCTTTGCCCGTGCGATGCTATCATTTTTAATTTAGCTGCCAGCTCATCATCATCGGTAAACATGGCACCGCCATCGCCAAAAGCACCCAGGTTTTTGGATGGATAAAAAGAGGTGCAACCAATCTGCCCGATAGAGCCTGTTTTTTTTACAGTACCATCGCTAAATGTATAATCGTTGCCAATGGCCTGCGCATTATCTTCTATAACCGGTAGATTATATTTGGCAGCTATCGCCATAATTTTTTCCATATCGGCCGCATGGCCATATAAATGTACCGGCACAATGGCTTTTGTTTTTGGAGTGATCGCTTTTTCAATAGCCTCAGGATCTATACAAAACGTTTTTGGATTTACCTCTACAAAAACTGGCTTAATGTTTAGCAAAGCAGCCACTTCAACCGTGGCAATATAAGTAAAGGAAGGTGTGATGACCTCATCGCCAGGCTGCAAACCCAGTGCCATCATGGCTATCTGCAAAGCATCGGTACCATTGGCACAGGGAATACAATGCTTGCTGCCGTGGTATTTTGCCAGGTTTTCTGCAAAGTCATTTACTACTTTACCACCGATGAACATGGAGCTTTCCATAACTGCTATTACAGCAGCATCTACTTCGGTTTTTATTTTCAGGTATTGGGTTTTGGTATCAACCATTTGCAAAGGCCTCATATATGTATATTTTATGCGCCGCAAAGATAAGGATTGCAGCAGGAATGAAGAATTTGAAGCATAGCAACTCTATTTAAAGAAAATGCCATTAGATTTGTTACAATTTTAATGACAGGTAAATTTTTATATAACCTTTTTTTGCTGCTGTATTCAGTGGGCATACGTGTGGCTGCCATTGCAAACCCAAAAGCCAGAAAATGGATTAATGGCCGCAAAGATATCTTTGATACTATCAATTCAAAACTTTCAACACTCAGCACCCAACCTATCTGGATGCATTGCGCCAGCCTGGGCGAATTTGAGCAGGGCAGGCCGTTGCTGGAAGAATTAAAAGCAGTAAATCCTCAGCAAAAAATTATACTCACTTTTTTTTCGCCGAGCGGATATGAGGTTATGAAGAATTATAAAGGAGCTGATTTTGTTTTTTACCTGCCTATGGATTCACCGGCTAATGCAAAATATTTTTTAGATGCAGTTAATCCGTATTTGGTGCTTTGGGTTAAATACGAATATTGGTTTTATTATCTAACGGAAATAAAAAAGAGAAATATACCTACACTGCTTGTGTCAGGCATCTTTCGCAAAAACCAGCCTTTCTTTAAGTGGTATGGAGATATATGGAGAAAAATGCTGCAAAGCTTTACGCATTTTTTTGTGCAGAATAATGAGTCGAAACAATTGCTGGTAACACTTGGCTTTAAAGAAAATGTAACACAGAATGGTGATACACGTTTTGATCGTGTGTTGGAAATTGCAGAAAATTTTACACCCGTTGCAGGCATTGAAAAATTTTGTGGTAATGATGTGGTGATTGTTGCCGGCAGCACCTGGGAAGAAGATGAAATAGAATTGCTGCACTTTGTAAACGTACATAAAAATGTAAAGTTTATTATTGCGCCACACGAAATTGATAAGGCTAATTTAAAAGATGTGAAAGAAGAATTTCCCCGTTCAATATTTTATTCTGAATTGGAGAACGGACAACATAAGCCTGACAACGGACTACAGAATATTTTGATAATAGACAACATTGGTATGCTATCACGCTTGTACAAGTATGCAACTGTAACCTATGTTGGTGGCGGATATGGCGCCGATGGTGTACACAATGTACTAGAAGCAGCCGTGTACGGGAAGCCTGTTGTGTTTGGCCCTGTTTATGAAAAATTTGATGAAGCAATTGGGTTAGTAAATGCCGGCGGAGCTGTTAGTATTGATGGCGGACCGGTTAAACTGGAAACTGTTTTTAATGGTTTGTTGAATAATGAAGCGGAGAGAACTAAAATGGGTGTAGCGGCTAAAAAATTTGTGTATGAAAATGCCGGAGCATCAAAAAAAATAATTGAGTTTATTCAGGAAAAACGCCTTTTAACCAGTTGATAAAACTGAGTAACCATTTCGTTGTTAGGATCCCATCCGTTCTTTACTTTCAATTCTCTTTGTATCCAATATTCTGCCTCGGCAAAAATAGAAAAACTGTTAATGGTTTTTATGCTGCGTTCATAAGCAACCTCATCGCCGCGGAACAATTCATTAATAAATAAATACCGGTCGTTTACACCAATTGCTTTTCTCAAATCCCTTACCGGTGTTTCAGTAAGTGTTTCTCCTAAATCAATTTTTGATTGTTTTAATTTTTCATTTAACGATGCATGATTGTTTGCGGCCAGCTCATTAATTTCTTTGGCTACATCTTCTTTTTTTTGCTGAGGTTTATAATCCTGCTGCTGCATAAGTGTAGGGATATCTTCTTCTGGCTCAAAAACAATATGAGGCTTAGTGTGTACACTAATCTGTTGTAAAGATTCTGCATTGCGTTTAATTTCTTCAAGTTCAGCTTCTATTTCAGCTTCATCTACCTGTAAAATCTCAACAGTTTTTTCTTCAATTACCGGTTCTGTAATATTATTTTTTAAAGCGGCTTCAAATTGGTTAAACTGATTTGAAACCGTTACAGCAACAGATTCCTGTTGAAAAGCCGGCGCATTATTTTGCTGCAGGTGCAGTAGTTCTGCCTGTAACATCTGAACGGTAAGCAACAACTGATCTGCCTTAGCATTTTGTGCAAACTGGTCCTGTAACTTTTTTATGAGTGTTTCCACTCTTTCCATGATATTATTATACTTTTGATGCCAATCCTAGAATGATGAGGCGCTTATAATTTAACTGCGGCCCCTAAGTTACTAACTGATTTTTAAAAAAAATACTTAAATGTTTATAGAGCCTAATTTAAAAGGAGAACGGAGAGGTTGGATTGAAGTGATTTGCGGCAGCATGTTCAGCGGAAAAACAGAAGAACTGATACGAAGATTGAAAAGGGTAAAAATTGCAAACTTAAAAGTTGAGATTTTTAAACCATCCATTGATGTACGTTATGATGAGCAGAAAATTGTTAGTCATGATACAAATGCCATACATTCTACTCCGGTTGACAGCTCCCAGGCGGTGCTGCTGCTGGCCCAGGATGTAGATGTGGTGGGCATTGACGAAGCCCAGTTTTTTGATGCAGAAATTGCTAATGTATGTGAGCAGCTTGCCCTGAGAGGCATCAGGGTTATAGTTGCCGGTCTTGATATGGATTACCTGGGCAAACCTTTTGGCCAAATGCCTAACCTCCTTGCCAAGGCAGATTATATAACCAAACTGCACGCCATTTGCCAGGTTTGCGGCAATATTGCAAATGTGAGTTACCGCAAGGTAGCCGAAGGGCCACAGGTACTTTTGGGCGAAAAAGATATTTATGAGCCCAGGTGCAGGCATTGTGCCCAGTTAAAATAATAATGGAAATAAAGGTTTAAAAATAGTTGTTGTGTTGCTTGTGAATTTAAAGTTATTGCTCAGTGTACCGGTAGATATTTAATAGCTTATTTTAAAACTTACTCAATGAAAAAATATATTTTTCTAAGCTTCCTTTTTTTACAATCTCTTTTTTGTGCAAGGGCTCAAAACAATCCCATTGAATTTGGCTTTCAAAGTGGTGTAAATATTAATGCTGTTTATGGAAACAGCGGGTTAAAGAAATATGCAGGTACCATTGCCGGTTTGCATGTTGGGGTACATTTTAAAATGAAAATGAACCAGCATTTTGCTGTAAAAGCAATGTTGGCTTACGATCAGAATGGCATGGCCTACCGGTCTTTAACTTTTACAAATGATGGGGGTAATGATTTGGGTACCGGCGATTTATTGGAAAAATTAAATTATTTAAACCTGCCCGTTGTTGCAGAATACAGCTTTGGAAAAAAGGTAAAATTCAATGTAGATGCAGGTTTTTTTGCCGGTTATTTATTAAAGTCTACTGCGGTTCAAAAAATAAAAGAGCCTGTTGCTTCTACCCATACATTTGCGCTAACAAACCGCAAATCAATAAATTTTGGGGTTTCAGCGGGAGCCGGTCTGCAAATTCTACTAACTTCAAAAATTAAGCTCGACCTTGGTATCAGGGATAATTTAGGCCTTGCAAATATTTATAAACCGCAGGCTTCTGAAAGCGGAACCATTAAAACCAATTCATTTTCTATCCTGGCCGGATTAACTTTTGCCATTAAATAAAACGCAGGCTTATAAAATTTAATAAGGCCTTCCTATTGTATCGCAAACCGCTTTCAACAAAGAGTTGTTGTCGTGGGCATCCTGGCTTTTTTCCCAAAGCATAATACCGTTTGCATTTTGTTTAGCCAGCATGGCTTTCTTTTTTACAGTAAATAATCCATTGTAATAAATGGTGTAATTGGTAAAACCGCCATTTGTAACCACTGCAGAGTCTGATTGAGGGTTACCACCTCTTAACAATATATCGCTAAAGCTAAGTACTGTATTGGATTGTGTTATGCCACTCGGTCTTCCATAACCTGCAATACCCAGCACGGCTTTGGATGCTGGTAAGCCACGGGTTGTAACCCAGTAATTAATGCTGGTAGTGGCCAGGGTATAATCGCAATGCTGGCGGTAGGGTATTGTTGTGCTAAAGTCGTCGTAACTCATAATATTAAACCAATCTACATAATTGCCCTGCCACAATTCGCTTTTTATAGCATCTCGTACAGCACCTGCATACTTGCCGGCCGTAATGGCGGCGGTTAAATAATATTTGCTTCCGGTATGGCAGCTATCACTTAACTGTTTCATTAATGCGGTATATGTTACATCGGTGCCATCATCGGTACGTGGAAATTCCCAATCCATATCCACACCATCCAGGCCATAATTTCTTACCAGGCTCATCAACTCGGTAATAAATGTTGTTCTGCCGGTTCCGGTAGATGCCATGTTTTTAAAATCAGCTGCAAGGCCACTTACACTTAAAAATATTTTTGCGCCGTTGGCCCGGGCTTTATTTTTTACTTCGGTTAAATGAGCGCCATTGCCCAGCACGGCATTGCCTGTGCTGTTAACCGTTGCAAAGGCATAATTAATAACATTGCACATTCTAAACTTTACATCGGGTACAGTGGCTACCGTTCTGTAAGTTGGAAAATACCCAACCACGTAAAATCCAAAAGCCGGTGGCGGGGCAATAACGATGGGTACGGGAGGCGTTATTGGAGCTGGTGTGGGTGTATCTTTTTTACAGGAGTAAAGAAAACTTATTAAAAGAGTTACCGATAAAATTTGATAAAGTTGTTTTCTCATATTTTTAAATTAAGCCGTTAAGGATAATTAAAAGTAAAAAATTATTGATGCTTTAAAGTAAAAATAAAGATGCTTTTATTTAATGTTAGTAATTTGCGGTGATGATGAAAAGGATTTATGCCTTATTGAGTAAAGATATACTGCTTGAGTTGAGGCAGAAACATACTTTTTACGGCATACTCTTATATATAGCGTCCACTATTTTCGTTTTATATTTATCTATTGATAATCCCGATGCCAATGTTTGGAACGGTCTGTTCTGGACCATCCAGTTATTTATATGTGTTAATGCGGTTGCCAAAAGTTTTTTGCAGGAAAGCCGTGGGCGTATGTTGTATTTTTATTCAATAGCATCACCGGTTGAATTTATTATCGCTAAAATGATTTACAACCTGCTGCTGATGATTTTGATGAGTCTGTTGAGTTTGTTGCTTTTCACCATCTTTTTAAACAATCCATTACAGAATAGTTTGTGGTTTGTGGGCATTACTGTTTTGGGCGGGGCCAGCATTAGCATTGTGTTTACATTAATGAGTGCCATTGCTGCCAAGGCCCAGCAAAACGCAGCACTGATAGCCATTTTAGGGTTTCCGGTAATACTACCACAGCTTTTATTACTGATGAGATTAAGCAAAGCTGCATTTGCAGAAGTATTCAGAGAAGGAGCGGTTATGCAGCTATCGGCATTAATTATGGGGCTTGATGTGCTCGTTATTGCGATGGCGGTAATATTATTTCCTTATTTATGGAAGGATTAGACCTTAAAGGTCCTGGGATTGTGAATGATGCAAATCATATTCAAAATAGAAAAAAACTAACACTAAACAGCTAATAATTAACTTTTAACTTCCCTATCTTTGCCCCCTCAATAAATCCCTTTTTTGTTTGCAAAAAAACTGGTGGAAAATATTATCCTTTCTTTTATTGGTCTACACGGTTGTGGGAGGTTTTTTAATGGATGTACCAAAGTTGTTTATTTTAAACGAAACAATCCGTAACCTGTATTTTCATGTGTGTATGTGGTTTGGTATGATGATACTATTTGGTACCAGCTTTGTTTACAGTATTAAATACCTGCGTGGCTTTAATCTGCGTAACGATATTTTTGCACATAACTATGCAGCCGTGGGTTCCTTTTTTGGCATATTGGGTTATGCAACCGGCACCATCTGGGCTAATTATACCTGGGTTTCCGATCAAAGCCAGAGCCTGGGCAGCATTTTAAAAGAGCCAAAGCTGATTGGCGCCGCCATTGCCTTATTAATTTACGGAGCCTATTTTGTTTTACGGGGATCGTTTACCGATATGGATAAAAAAGCCCGTATAAGTGCGGTGTATAATATTTTTGCATTTGCTATGCTGTTCCCAAGCATATGGATAATACCCAGGCTGGTTGGCAGTTTGCACCCAGGTGCACCTGGTGGCGATAGTGGAAACCCGGCATTAAATTTTAAAGATATTGACAGCCGCCTGCGCATGGTTTTTTACCCGGCTGTAATTGGGTGGACTTTACTGGGCGTATGGATAACCACTTTAAAAATTCGTTTACAATTAATTAAAGATAAAACACTGATAAATGAATAAGATAGTTTTACGTTTGCTGTTGTGTGTTTTTTGTTTTGTGTTGAGCGCTGCCTGTTTTGCACAAGATGCAAAACCTGAGATGGCTGATGTGATGCGTGGGAACGGTAAAATTTATGTGGTTGTAGCAGTGTGCTTAACCATTTTAATCGGGTTGTTCATTTATGTATTTTTATTAGATAGAAAAATAAGCCGGTTAGAAAAAGGAAAAGATTGATACGGAGCAGTGCCGAATAGAGAACAAATGTACAAGAGTGCGACGCCTGTGAAGTGGAAGAGAGAAAAAATGACTGGCTCAAAAAAAACTTGCTTCGTTTTCTGAGATGCTTCGTTCCTCAGCATGACAGAAAATTATGAACCATTAACAAATAACGAATAACTTTTTTACAATAACGATTGCTAATATAAAAACAATTTTATGAGTGCTAACCAGCCATACAGCTTTTTCCAGAGTGTGGAAAGAAGCTTTGACAAAGCAGCCAAATTTACCAAATGGGATTTGGGAATTTTAGAACAGATTAAAGCCTGCAACAGTGTTTACCAGATGCGTTTTCCGGTAAAGCGGGATGATGGAAGTATTGAAGTAATTGAGGCGTATCGTGTACAACACAGTCACCACAAAGCGCCCTGCAAAGGCGGTATTCGTTTTAGTGATGAAGTTAACCAGGATGAAGTAATGGCATTAGCTAGTTTAATGACCTATAAATGCGCCATTGTGAATGTTCCTTTTGGCGGTGGTAAAGGTGGTATCAAAATCAATCCAAAAAAATACAGTGAGTACGAACTGGAAAAAATTACCCGTCGCTATACATCAGAATTAGTTAAGAAAAATTTTATTGGTCCTGGTATTGATGTGCCAGCGCCGGATTATGGAACCGGCTCCAGGGAAATGGCCTGGATAGTTGATACGTATGCATCGCTTAAACCCGGCGAAATTGATGCTGCTGGTTGTGTAACCGGTAAGCCCGTAACACAGGGCGGCGTACGTGGCCGTACCGAAGCAACAGGCCTTGGTGTGTTTTTTGGAATACGTGAAGTGTGTAACATGGCAGATGTAATGGCGAAGCAGGGATTAACAGTGGGTATTGAAGGAAAGACAGTGGTGGTGCAGGGTATGGGTAATGTGGGTTTTTATTGCGCTAAATTTTTCCGTGAGCATGGAGCCAAAGTAATTTCGATAGCAGAGTACGAAGGTGCTATTTTTAATGCTGATGGATTGAATGAAGAAGAAGTTTTTGCACATAGAAAGGCAACTGGTTCTATTTTAAATTTTCCTGGTTCTACCAACCTGGCAATTAATACCGATGCACTGGAACTGGAGTGTGATATTTTAATACCGGCAGCATTGGAAAATGTTATTAACGGCCAGAATGCACCAAGGGTGAAAGCAAAAATTATTGGCGAAGCAGCCAACGGACCTTGTACACCAGAAGCAGATGAAATATTTGCACAAAAAGGAATTTTGTGTGTGCCTGATATGTACCTGAATGCAGGCGGTGTTACGGTAAGTTATTTTGAGTGGTTGAAAAATTTAAGCCATGTACGTTATGGCCGTATGGAAAAACGCTTTACCGAAAACCTGAATTCGCATATTTTAGGACAGATTGAGGAGCTTAGTGGTAAAAAAGTAAGTCAGAAGGAGAAAGAATTTATTATGCATGGTCCTGATGAAGTTGATCTGGTGCATAGCGGATTGGAAGAAACTATGATTGCTGCTACCAGAGAAATTATGGATATATGGAAAGCTAATCCTGAAATTCCGGATATGCGTACGGCGGCGTATGTTAGCGCCATCAATAAGGTTGCTATCAGTTACAGCGAGCTTGGTATTTTCCCATAAACAAAAATTGATTTTCTCAAAAAAAAATGTCCCGGTTTTGCCGGGACATTTTTATTAATTTTCATATCGGGCTTATGACTTGATAACATTAATTTCTTCGATAACTTTTGTTTGACGGTTAATGTTGTAAACTACTGTTTTGCCCGATTTTTTACCTGTAATTTCAAAATGAATTTTAGCGCTTGACAGGTCTTCGGCGTTAAATAAAAATTGCTTAATAAATTTTTTGCCTTTTACATTCTCATTGTAAAAAACATAACCGTTTTCATCAACAATGGTAATGTTGAATTCATTTTCTTCTTCGGAGCCTGAAAAACTAAGCTCGAACAAGGGTTGATTTTTTACAACACCCATGTAATTTAATTCAACCGGAAGGGTTGAGATACTGTCGGGCGTTTTGTTGGCCAATACACTGGTAAAAGATAACAGTGAAAAAACGGCGATTGCGATAATTGATTTAATCTGTTTCATAAAGTTTAATTTAAATGGTTACTAATAACTGTTGTTTTAAAAAATTGATAGTAAACAATCGGAAATTTTTTCAGGTAGCAAACAAGTATTAAAGAAGCGGAGCAGGTCCGTATGTTTCAATTAAAAGATTTTTAATTGCTTTGATGCTGTAAAAGTAGAACGGTTTTTTTTGTGATGCAAACTAACATGGGGTGCAAATTGATTTTCCCAACGGGAGTAGCACAGCCTGAAATGCCTGTTAATAAAGGGTTTGGAGAAAATAATTGTATTACCGCCAAACGGTTTTTTAGAAGAACCAATTCCTTGTTAGTTAACGTTTAGTTCACATTTACTTTTGTTTTTGGTTGTATTAAATCCCATAAATTGCCATATAAATCTTCAAATACGGCAACGGTTCCATAAGGTTCATTTACAGGCAGACGTACAAAATTTATTTTTTGCTCAAGCATATTATTGTAGTCTCTCCAGAAATCATCTGTATATAAAAATAAAAATACCCTGCCACCGGTTTGGTTGCCAATTCTGCTTTTTTGTTCATCGGTAGCTGCTTGTGCAAGCAATAAACAGCAATTGCCATCGCCTGCAGGCTTTACCATTACCCAGCGTTTTGTTTCGCTCAGCCTGGTATCTTCCAGCAAAATAAAATTTAATTTTTTTGTGTAGAATTGGATGGCTTCATCGTAATCTTTTACTACCAATGCTATGTGGGCAATGTGTTGGTTCATTCGTTTTTGCTGTATTTAAAATTTATGTTTCATCGTACTAAAGATGGCAAATTTAATTGCTATTGATGAACCAATCTTATTTGTAAAATATATCTTTCAGCGCAGCAATCATTCCAATTTTGTTTAACAGAAATTTTGCAGTATGTTTATTAAAAATAAATTAATGAAAACACTGGAAGAACTTAAAACTGATAAATCTGTTTTCTCTATCGGGCTTGCATTGTCTGAGGGCTGGGCAATGGTTTCAAAGCATTTGGGTTATTATATACTTGGCGGCATAATTACCATCGCTATCAGTATAGGTGTTGGGCTTATACCCATTGCAGGCGGTATTGTAAATAACCTGATACTCAGCCCCTGCTTAATGGCTGGAGCGGTGTATGTTACCTGGAATATTTCCAACGGAAAAGGCTGGGCCGATTTTGGAGATATGTTTAAGGGCTTTAATTACCTGCAGCCCATTGCCATCAGCACACTAATACAGGCGGCTGCCAGTTTAGCACTTATGGCACTTGTTTTTTTTAATTTTATTCCTGAGATTATACATCTTTTTAAATTGTCGCAGGGTGCAAATGCATTTACCCGCCAGCAGGAAATAAGAGACGCTTTTTTAAAGCTCTTTAACAGTAAGTTTATAGTATCGGCACTTATACTAACAGTTGCATTATTATTTATAACAGCTTTGTGGGCTTTTAAAACACATTTTATAGTTATTTACAAAATGGATGCCTGGCCAGCCATGGAGATGAGCCGCCGTATAGCACGGCATAATTTAGGGCAACTGGTTGGTTTGTTTTTACTGTTGGGGTTTATTATTTTTATAAGTGCAATACCCTGTGGTATTGGGTTGTTATTCTCATTGCCGCTAATGATAGGCTCTATTTACAGCGCTTTTGCACAAATAACCCATTGCAATAACGACAATGAAATATCTGCAGAAACGTTTGATTTTATGGCTGATGAGAAAGAAAATTAATTATTTTATCCTCAGGAATTATTAATTTATTTTTAGTGGCGGCCCACAATTTGCATTTAATTATCAATATAAATTTTTGCCAATTCAGCTGCCGTTGGCTCATGATCCAGAGCAGCGAGGGTTACAAAGAAGCTTTCAAGTTTTCCTGCCGGTTGAAAAGTTACAGTCATTTTTCCTTTGGGCCAAACCTGAGGCCATGCATGTGAAACTTTGCGTGGTAAAAAAAGCAATCGCCTAACTTTAAAATCGGTCTACCAATAAGTTGGTGCAGGTTTGGCTTGATTAATGATGGCTTACCAACTCAGCATATCAAACTATCTTTGCAGGCCCGCCCACTTTTATGGATTATTTAAGGGAATATAAAAGATTTATCAGCAGCCATTATTTAAGTGATGGCATCCGTATTACTGTGGGTATTGTTTTGCCAGCTATCATTCTCAATTATTTTAATTTACTGGCGGTTGGTGTGGTTGTATCATTAGGTGCTATGAGTGTGAGCATAACTGACACACCTGGCCCAATACAGCATCGTAAAAACGGGATGCTGGCTTGCATCATTATTAATACACTGATGGCTGTAATTACCGGTTTTGCAGCGCCGCATACTTTCGCACTCGGTATCCTGATATTGGTTGCTTGTTTTATATTTTCCATGATGGCTGTGTTTGGCAACCGTGCAAACTCTATAGGTGTTTCGTCATTGCTGGTAATGGTATTAAGTATTGACAGGTACCACCATGGATGGGAAGTAATTATTAATGCCGGTTATATTTTTGCCGGTGCAGTCTGGTACATGCTGTTAAGTTTGGTATTGTATAGCTTTCGCCCATACAAAGTGGCGCAGCAGGCATTGGGCGATTGTATTATGGCCACGGCCGATTACCTGCGTACAAGAGCTTCTTTTTATCAAAGAGGAGTAGATTATGAAAAAGTTTACCAGCAAATGATGGAGCAACAGATTGTGTTACACAACGAACAGAACCTGGTAAGAGAACTGCTTTTTAAAAGCAACAATGTAATTAAAGAATCTACTACCACCAGCCGTACATTGTTGATGATATTTACCGATATTGTTGATTTGTTTGAAAGAACGATGGCGAGCTACCATGATTATAAAGCTTTACACGATGCATTTGACGAAGCGGATATTCTGGATCAATATAAACAACTGATTATTGAACTGGCAAACGAACTGGATGAAATTGGTATTGCAGTAAAAAGCGGCAGAGCTTCTGATGAAACCGGTTTGCTTGCAGCGCATATCGCTAATACAAAAATTTATTTTGATAAATTTCGGGATACTAACCGCACCGCCGAAAATGTAGATGCCTTTATAAGTATGCGCCACATCCTCAACAGCATTGGCGATATTGCTGGCCGCATACATACGCTTCATTTGTACACCGCTTATGATAAAGAACTCAGCAAAAAGCACAGTAAGGTAGAAGAGTATGATAAATTTGTTACTCACCAACCCATTGACCGCAAACTTTTATTTGATAATTTTTCATTTGCATCCAATAATTTCAGGCATGCCGTAAGGGTAAGTATTGCTACAGTGGTTGGTTTTATTGTTTCTTTATTTTTTCCGGTAGGGCATAGCTACTGGATATTGCTTACCATTATTGTTATTTTAAAACCTGCATACAGTCTTACAAAAAAAAGAAATTTCGATAGGTTAATTGGCACTATGCTTGGCGCCGCTGCAGGGTTGGTGATTTTATATTTTGTTAAGAACAGCGATGCACTTTTTGTACTGATGCTGCTGATGATGATTGGCACGTACAGTTTTATGCGAACGCATTATATGATAAGTGTAATTTTTATGACGCCTTATATTCTGCTGCTGTTTCATTTTTTAAGCAATGCCAGTTTTAAAATGATTATCACCGATAGAATTACGGATACCATCATCGGTTCTGTAATTGCTTTTTTAGCAAACCTTATTTTATTGCCGGCCTGGGAGCAGGAGCAGGTTAACAATTATATGCTTGCGGCTATTAAAAGCAACAAAAACTATTTCAGTGATGTTGCGGCTGCATTTACCGGTAACCCGGTTAGTATACTTGAGTATAAAGTCAGCCGGCAAAATGCTTTTGTAGCCCTGGCCAACCTTTCTGATGCTTTTACCCGCATGTTATCCGACCCAAAAAGCAAACAAAAAAACATTAGGCATCTACACCAGTTTGTGGTGCTTAACCACACACTTACTTCGCATGTTGCCACGCTAAGTTATTATGTAAAACCCCTGGCAGAGAAATTTGCATCCCCCGATTTTGCGCCACTTGTTAAAACCGTTATTGCCCGTTTGGAAGATGCAGAAAAAATTATTACTGATACGTCTGCTGAAATTGTTGCGCCGGAAGAATCGCCCGTAAACAATATTCAGCAACGATTACAACATTTATTACTTGCCCGCCGACAGGAATTAAAACAACAGATTTTAATAAGCGATACTCAAAAACTACTCACCGAATTTAAACCCATTGCCGACCAGTTTAATTTTATTGACAATATTGCAACCGATATTAAGAAGACGGGCGTGCAGTGGATGGAAGAATAAAGAAAGTAAACGACGGGCCTGCTATTAAACCCTGTATTCCGTTGAAAGGAAAAATAAACTTCCGGCTAAAAAAGATAAAATTTAAATCAATGCAGGTAAACTAAAATATAAAGTACTTCCTTGCCCCTCCATACTTTCTACCCAAATACTTCCGCCATGTTGTTTTATTATTTCTGCTGAAATAAACAGCCCAATCCCCAGGCCACT
Organism: Chitinophagaceae bacterium; assembly: GCA_031360765.1. Classification (GTDB taxonomy): domain Bacteria; phylum Bacteroidota; class Bacteroidia; order Chitinophagales; family Chitinophagaceae; genus Ferruginibacter. Next base: position 59,966 of record JANMBZ010000023.1, on the reverse strand, counting down.
AAAATGTTTTGATGTTTCATCTATTCTGTAAAAACGGTCAAATATTTTTGTTCTTTTTTCAATGGGAATACCAATGCCGTAATCGGTAAAGGAAACAATAATGGAATTGTCTTTTTTTACTGAGTTTACATGTATAATTTCTTTTCCGGGAGAATATTTAACGGCATTATTAATGAGGTTGGTAATCACCTGCTCAAGCCGGAGGGTATCTATACTCACCCTAACCTTTTCATTATTTTGTAATATTATTTTATGAGTACGTGTTATTTGCTGCATGGAGCTAATTACTTCAGAAAGATAAGTATTCATTTCAATTTCAGTTTTTGAAATACTTAATTTACCTCCATGAATACGTGATACATCCAGTAACTCATTTATAAGAATATTTAATTTTTCGGTAAACTGGTCTACTTTAATCAAACAATTTTGAACATCATCAGGAGGGTATTTATCTTTTGCCAAATTTAAAGCTAACTGGGCATATGATTTAATGGTGGTTAAAGGGGTTTTTAATTCATGACTGGCAATGGAAATAAATTCATCTTTTTTTTCTTCAAGTAGCTTTGCCTGCATCAATTCTGCTTCACGGTGTATGAGGGCTTCTTTTGTTTTTTTTCTTTCGGTAATATCTGAAAGGAATGCGATGAAGATCCATTGCCCTTCAAGCTTAACATTGGAGATGCTGAGGTTAATATAAAATTCATGGCCCTTTTTATGCAGGGCAGTTATTTCAATGGTTTTATTAAGCACGGGCCCTTCACCTGTTTTTAAAAAATTAGCCATTCCCCTATTATGTGCTTCACGGTATTGGGGTGGTATTATGGTTTCTGATAAAGAACTGCCCATAACTTCGGCTGCGGTGTAACCAAAAATTGTTTGGGCCCGGGGGTTCCATTCTAAAATTTCCTGATTTTCATTAATAACAACAACCGCATCGGGGCCGCTGTGAATAAAAGTTTTTAATCTTTTTTCGCTATTCTCTATTTCTTTTTCAGCTATTTTCCTGGCAGTTATATTTTTAAAAACACCTCTTGTATAAGGGGCTTTACCCGTTGTATCAAAATAGCTTATTTGTCCTTCTGCAACAACTTCCTTTCCTTCTTTAGTCATAAAAGTTGTAACCAGTTCAATACTTTGTTTTGAAGCAATTGCTGTATTGCGCAAAGTCTTGTATTCTTCAATACAAGGCTGATGAATAAAATCATAAATACTTCTGCCCTCAACCTCCTCCTTTTTATAGCCAAGCGTTTTAAGCCACATAGTATTTACCAACTCAATTTGTCCATCAATAGTGAGAAAGTGAATCAGATCACTGGTATTTTCAAATAGGTCTTTAAAATGGGTATCAAAGTTTAAATTGGACATACAGGCTAAAGGGTTTTCATAAAAATAGAACAAAATTATTTAAGGGATAATTTTTGATTTTCTTATCTGTACATACTACTGATGTCAGACCTGCAAATCAATGGAGCATGGCATTACACTGAATCTTAACATAAAACAAAATTATATCCCACAAAAAATCCCATCTAAAAAAATGGGATTGTTAAAACAAATTTTTCATTTCTTAATTCGCTTCCGCCATATCCGGTATATCAACGGCTTTATAAGCACCGGCATCTAATTTCTTTTTGGTTTCTTCAAATGCTTTTAGTGTTTCGTCTATATCGGCATCGGTGTGGGCGGCGGTGGGTATAAGGCGGTAAATAATATCGCCTTTAGGTATTACGGGGTACACCACAATGCTGCAGAAGATGTGGTAATTCTCCCGCAGGTCCATTACCATTTGTGTGGCTTCGGGCACGTTGCCTTTCATGTAAATAGGGGTTACAGGCGAGTTGGTATGTCCAATATCAAAACCACGTTCTTTTAAACCGGTTTGCAGGCGGTTTACATTGTACCAGAGTTTTTCACGCAGTTCGGGCATGGCTTTTACCATTTCCATACGTTTCAACATTCCTTCTACGATCATCAATGGTAAGCTCTTTGCAAATATTTGTGAGCGTACATTGTAGCGCAGGTATTTAAGTACGTTTTTTGGTCCGCTGATGAAGGCGCCAATGCTGCCCATACTTTTTACAAAAGTGCTAAAGTAAAGATCAATATCTGCCTGGCAACCCTGTGCTTCATCGGCACCGGCACCTGTTGGGCCCATGTAGCCAAAGCCATGTGCATCATCTATTAAAATGCGGAACTCGTATTTCTTTTTTAAAGCGCAGATCTCTTTTAAAATTCCCTGCTCGCCATCCATGCCAAAAACACCTTCGGTGATTAATAAAATACCGCCACCGTTTTTAGCGGCCAGTTCGGTGGCACGTTGCAATTGTTTTTCGCAGTCGGCAATATCGTTGTGTTTAAATGCATAGCGGTTGCCCATGTGCAGGCGTACACCATCTACAATGCAGGCGTGAGCTTCGGCATCGTACACAATTACATCGCGGCGGTTTACCAATGCATCAATACAACTCATAATACCCTGGTAACCGAAGTTGAGGAGCATGGTATCTTCACGGCTTATAAATTCGCTGATCACTTTTTCCAGTTCTTCGTGTTGTGCAGTATTGCCACTCATCATTCTTGCACCCATGGGGTTGCCCATGCCGTATTTTTCGGCGGCTTCGGTATCTGCTTTACGTACATCTGGGTGGTTAACGAGGCCCAGGTAATTGTTGAGGCTCCACACAATCATATCGTTGCCACGAAATTTCATTCTTGGTCCCAGTTCACCTTCTAACTTTGGAAAGGTGAAATAGCCGTGTGCTCTGTCCATGTGCTGGCCAATAGGGCCGCCATCTTTTACTAATTTTTCAAAAACATCCATGCTGATTTATGATTTTAGATTTACGATTTTAGATTTATTCAAATTCGCTGTAATCTTCATTTATTTCTCCCGGTTTCCTTTTCCTCATAGAGGGATTGGGGTGAAGTGCAAAAATAACGCATTGCCTGCAAAACTCATAACATTGGTATAACATGGCTAATGATATTAATTAATGGCCTTATCGGGTATCTTTACAAAAATGTTTTAACATGCTTCGCAGATTTTTTTTACTTTTCACTTTTTACTTTTTTACTGCTGCTGCTTTTGGGCAGATTGCCAGGCCAAAACTGGTTGTAGGGTTGGTTATTGACCAGATGCGTTGGGATTATTTATACCGCTACAACGATTTATATGGCAGCGGAGGCTTTAAGCGCTTATTAAAAGATGGCTTTACCGCCGAAAACACCATGATACCTTATGTGCCTACCTATACAGCCGTAGGCCACACCTGTATTTACACCGGCAGCGTGCCGGCAATCAGCGGCATTGTTGGTAATAACTGGTTTGATAAATTGACGGGCAGAAATGTTTATTGTACCGATGACTCTACCGTAACAACAGTTGGCAGTAATACCAGGGCAGGCTTTATGAGTCCACGAAATTTATGGGCTACTACCATAACCGACGAATTAAAACTGAGTAATAATTTTAAAAGCAAGGTGATAGGTATTGCTTTAAAAGACAGGGGTGCAATTTTGCCCGCAGGCCATAGCGCCAATGCGGCTTATTGGTATGATGAGCGGCTGGGAAAATGGATAAGCAGCAGTTATTACATGAACAAATTGCCGGCATGGGTTGATGATTTTAATGCAAAGGATTATGCAGGTACCTACATGAGCAAAGACTGGAACACATTGCTGCCTATTAGCAGTTATGATTTAAGTACGGCAGATGATAAGCCATATGAATCGGCCATACAGGGAGAAACCGGCGTGACATTTCCTCATAAGCTTTCAGCCATTGGTGCAGCAAATAAATACACAGCTTTTAAAACTACGCCCTTTGCAAACACCTATACGTTTGATTTTGCAAAAGCTACAGTAGAAAATGAAGGACTGGGAAATGGGTTGGCTGCCGATTTTTTAGCGGTGAGCATTTCTTCAACAGATTATATTGGTCACAGTTTTGGCCCCAACTCGGTGGAGATAGAAGATACTTATTTGCGGCTGGATAATGATATTGCTGATTTTTTGCAATACCTGGATGCGAAACTGGGCAAGGGAAATTACCTGTTTTTTTTATCAGCAGATCATGGCGTGGCGCATATCCCCGCTTTTATGGAAGAAAATAAAATACCTGCAGGCACTTTCAGCGAAATTAATATTGCAAGTATTTTAAATGCAGCTATTGACAATAAATTCGGCATAAAAAAAGCCGTACAAACGGTTATGAATTACCAGGTTTATCTTAACACATCACTCATTGAAAATGCCGGTAAAAGTTTAGCAGCAGTTAAGGAACTCGTAATTGAAACATTAAAAAAACAACCTTATATTATTACAGCTTTTGCATTGGAGGATATTGCCACAACAGCCTTGCCTGCCCCACAAAAAGAGATGATGTTAAATGGCTATAATCCAAAACGCAGCGGCGATATACAGTTTACTTTTAAACCTGGTTATTTTGATGGAGGCATCAAAGGTACCACCCATGGATTATGGAACCCTTACGATGCCCATATACCCTGCATATTTTTTGGCTGGGGTGTAAAAAAGGGTAAAACAAACCGGGAAACCTATATGACGGATATTGCCCCAACTATTGCTGCCATGCTTAGAATACAGATGCCCAATGGGAGTGTGGGTAAGGTGATTACGGAGTTGATGAAGTAAAACAGGTACTCCCAAAAACAAAAAAGAACTGATTACTCAGTTCTTTTTGTTGGGATGGCTGGACAAATTTCGAACAATTTTATAATTGATTTACAGAAATTAGCTGCATTTGTATCCCAGTAATTGTGGCTTGAATAGACAAAGTTCTAACCAAATTTTAAATGATTTAGAGAAAATGCAGACCCTAGTGAAACTGATCGAGTAGATTTTTTTCTACTTGAACCTAAATTCAAAAACTCACAAAACTTGTACGAAGCAAATAATAAATATTTAGACCTTTGAGTATCTGTAAACTCCCTTAATGTTAGAAGCCAAATATTTCCCGTGTGAACCTTCTGGTGGATTGTTCATAAATTCATCTGCAACGACTTTTGGCACATCAAAATATTGATATGCTGAGCCATTTAAAAACCCAACTTCCACCGTTTGTGAATTTTCATCATATCCGATAGTTGCGATGTTTGAAGACTGAACACTAATTGTTTTCATTTTATCTGAATTTATAATTTTTAAAGAATTAGGATTTTGAGAACGCCATACCTGCATTATGTCTTTATAATCTTGGTCTGATATTACTCTTTTGATTCCCCAGCCACCAGGAGTAGATGAATCATAGGGAGGCTTTTCATCAAAGATAATAGGGTCAAGGCTATCTGGTCTTTTTTCTTTGTCAGGTGCTTCAATTAAAACCCTCATAGGTAGTTTAACAGCTTCGCCTAAAACTATTGCTTCGCCCGTACGTAATATTGGCAACATATTAGTCAAACCTTCAAGATTATCACTAACAGCACTTGTGATATGTGACCTGTCGGTAGAATTAGATAATCGTAATGCAAAAAAAGTCCCGCATTGAGATAGAATAGTTGAATTTACTTCAGATGGTCTTTGACTTACAATCATTGCACCTATACCATACTTTCGACCTTCTTTAGCAATTCTTTGAACTGTAAGTGAAGCCAATCCTGAAAAGTTATCATTTAAATAATTATGTGCCTCTTCCATAACTATTAGTAGGGGTCTATTTTTACCACCTTCAGGTAATTTTCTTGCCCAAAATAACGCATCATATAAAACTCTTAACAATACCCCTATTATCAAGTTTAAAATTGTTGACGGCACACCAGATAAATCAAGAATAGTGATTGGTTTATCACTCCCTATCCAGCTTTTTATTAGCTCATCTAAATCTTTAGCAACTTCCCCTGTTTCTGAAGGCAACCAGTCTCCAGGTTTAAATATAAAATCAAATCTTGGAACTCTGAGCTTTGAACCTAAAGCATGTAATTGTTGTCCAATATTTAAAGTATCCGGAAGATGTCCTACTAATTCGCCATTAGCTTTAGCTGTATTTATTTTCTTGAAAAATGGAGGGCTTGCATTTACTGGGTCTCCTTTCAACTCATTTTTTTGGGCATCTTCATCAAACGCTAAATTTTCTAAAGGATTTCCTGGTCTATCTCTGTAATATTTACCTAATGTTTCAGAGTATAGTTCATACCATAAATAATTAAGACTAAACGGAATTGGGCTATCCACACTAAGATTATCAATATTAACCCCATCCTTTGGAAAGTTAGTTAAGGAATTCTTTTTCTTTTCCAATATTCTTTCAAGTACAGAAGTTTTATCTTTTTCATTAGTAAATCCACCAAAACTAATCTCTGTTAATTCTTCAAAATTCAACGCCCAAAATGGTAAGTATAACTCTTGTTCATTAAGGTTTTTATCGGCATTGATTTTATAAATATTTGATTTATCTCTTAATGCCTGACCATATTCCCCATGAATGTCAATAATAATGATTCTTGCAGAAGGATAAATTGAGGCATTTGAAAGAGCATTAATTAACGATGCTACTGTAGTTGATTTACCAGAGCCTGTTGTTCCTACAACTGCACTATGCCTTGTTATAAGTTTATTAATATCTATTAAAGCAGAAATAGATTCTGCACCTGAAATGTGTCCAATTTTTACAAAATAGGGTCTATCAGGTTGTCCATAAATTTTCTTCAAATCATTTTCTGATACAAGATGCACTTCATCCCCAATTGTAGGATACTGAGAAAGTCCTCGTTCAAATCTACCATTACGTTGACCTTCCCCTAATAACTGAATACTCAACCATCTATTTCCATAAGGTTGATTTGCCTGTTGCATTTCAGGAACCGCACTTGCACCAACCTGAGTTACTATCCCGAATAATTCGATGTAACCAATAGGTATTTTCACAAAACTTCCTATTTGCCCAATCCTATATCCCTCACCATCAACATACGTTAATCCTGATAACGCTTCATTAGCTAATGAAACCCTTACTGATGTTCCATTTACATCTTGAATTGTACCTAAGTATGTTGATTTACTTTCCACTTTCTTCTATTTTGAATTGCTCTTTGCCAATAAGTTCCTGTAAAAAATCCCCCAGTAAAGAAAAATCTCCTAAATGAAATTCATATCTCGTAGTTGTGTTTTCAGTCTCAATACCATATGCATCTTTTATTTTTTCTACTATACATTTAACTGCATTTGCAATGTTTTCGTCTGCATCGTAATCTTTTTTGGACGGCATCCATTTAGCCCTCAATCCACCAATAATAGCTTCATCGTATGTCCAAATACTAAGATTAGACCTATTTTCAGAGAGTTTCAAAGCTTGTTCATACTTGATAATAGTCTTTTCTGATTTTACACCATCTACTTCAATTTCTTCTTTATAAGTTAATGTTCCAAATAATAAACCGATCACCATCGCAGTTGGATTTGCCTTTAAGGCATTGAGAATTGTATCATTCAAATGCTCATCACTAAAAGAATAACCAGACATAATTAAAACAGCAGAATTTTGACGCAGAAACTTATTTAAACGGTCAATTAAAGCTAGATATGGCATTTTCCTACTTTGGTCATATTTTAAGTGAGAAGGATGAATAATATATGAATCACATTCTTCTAAACTCGTAGAACGATAGACATCCTTATCATTTTTCAAATACCAATTAATCGAGCCGTGGATTTTCCAAAGTCTTGACCAATGTTTTGGTATCAAAGAATCTTCAACTGCTCTCAAATCAAAAAAAGGCTGCCTTGAACCAACAAATCCATCAAAATATGGCACTGCGATATACTCAAATGCTTCTTCCAACAGTAAGTCATAATTAGTAGTAAATATCTCTATTGAAGTCTCTCTTTCAATATTATGAATCCATTTGGCAAGTTTATGGTAAGGTGTTTTATTATCTGGCAATGATACCTTTAATTTCTCTGCTATTTTTTTACAAATAATTATTTCAAGGTTAATAAGTTCAAGTTCATCAAAGCCTCTAATATCCTTGGAACCTACTGAAATTTGTTTCATCCCTCTCACAAAACTTAATATATCTTCTATGTTTGGAATAGGTTTTCCTGTCTTTTTAATTTCTTCTATTAATAGTCCATAGCACACCCCCATACTTCTATTATCACCTTCTTTCACTTCTATTTCTTTAATTATTTCCTCCGAAACATATTTTGTTAATCCTGCAACGTCTGGTATGAGCGGCCACTCTCCGTCTGGCATTTTTACTGCTAAAGGACAACCAGCAGAAATAAAAAAGCCTACTGGCTTTTTATCTTGTGATAAAGTTTGTCTGAGATATTTCGATTGTCTTATTGGGTCATGAAAACTCATCTATGATTATTTTTGGGTATAAAGATAAACTAACTAAGCTATGCTCGTTTTTATTGATTAGGTTGTTGTGCTTTCCATAGATAATAAAGTGAGTTAGATTTCCCAGTGCGTTGTTCAGTTAAATAGTTAGTAAAAGCAGTAAACTCCGCCGCAACATTTACGCTTCCAAGTATCAACGTTGTTAGTTTGGATATATCTATACCGAAATGCCAAAAACCTAAAGTACCTATCCCTGAAACAAGTGGAAGACCTACACCAATTATTTTCGCTTTGGTTAAAGAGTTTTTCATTTCAGCATCAAGTTTTCTCAACAGTGGATTTATCTTTTGCTGAATCTTTAATTCTAAAACTTCTACGTCAACACCACTTTTTTCATAATCATAAATAGCTTCAAACATTAAATTTCTAAAATCTATAAAAGCATTTGGCATCTTTGTCCTAATATCGAAAAGTCTTTCTGGCGGAATACCATTTACAAATGGGAGTATCAATTTAAAATAGTCGTTTGCTTTAGCATTAATTGCTTTTCCATTGGGTGAGATATTAGCTAACACATATTCATCTAATTTTCGATTAAATAATACAGGAGTATTAATCTTTGACCCTATATCAATATAATTAAGCACCTCTCTAATCTCAAAAGCATACTCATCTTTAAACTCATCGTAAGCCCTTTCATAAAAACCTTCTTTTATCGCATCCTCTATTGATAAAGAGATATAATCTGAACCAACTAAATCAAACCAAACGCCATATCCTTCTTCAGTTTTTATCTTTTCAAAATCTTTTACTACAGTAAACATTACTTGTTTATTTCTATAATACCCTCTAACATTAAAATAAGAATTTTTTGTTCCTTCTGCACTTTCCATTTTATAAACCTTAACGAGTTTATCACATTCTTCCCTGATTTGAGGTATAGAAATTAGGCTTTCAAATTTATTTTCTTCAAGTGCTTTATTTGAATTTCCAAAACTATCATAACTGCCAAACAAGAGAAACCCTTCTTCGATACTTTCTTTAAGAGAATTTAAAAAGAATAATAATTGTCGTAATCTATTTTTATCAACTTCAATGTTATCAGTTTTAAAATGAGTTATTTCAAAAAAGATCGGGTCAAAAACAACCATTTCATCATAGTACCACTGAAGTTGAAAAACACTTTCAAATATGTACTCACGCCAAGGAAGGAAAGTTCTGAAAAGGTTAGGCTTATCAATAAGATGAACTTTCAAATTTGCATCTCTTGTTTTTGATTGTTCAATATAATCTTTACAAAAACCCAAGTAACTTTCGTTTGAAAATTCGGCTGGATTCAAGTTCTCAATAGATATTTGATACTTATTCGCCAATGAAAAAATAAAATTTGAGCGATACTGATTATTCATAAAAATTGTGTTCATTAATATGTAAATAGAAAAAAGCGTAAACCATGCCCAATTACAAGATTTACGCTTTATATAGAAGACTTAAAAGTTTGTTCGGCAATTCTCCTTTACAAAAGATTATTGTTGTGTCAAACTTTCCTGAGCCTATTTGTATTGAGCCAATAATTCTGTGAAATTGATTGATTACTTAATATTTTCGTTGTCCTCAAATACACTAAGTTGAAAAGCAACACCATATTGTTTTGCATATTTTACTCTAAACTCATACCATGAATTTGAAGATTTCATTACCTCAATTGCTTCGTCAATAAATTCATGTAACTGATTTTTCCCTTCGGGTGTCAACCACTGAAAGTGTTTATAAAGCCTGATACCAAAACCAATGTATGGATTAAGCTGTTCAATAACTGGTAAAACTTCTTTTGGAAATCGACCGTAGATTATTTGTTTTGTCCACCTGCCAACAATTGGAGGTTTTTCATGTTGCTTTTCTTTTGGACGATGCCAATTATTTAATCTGTCTATTTGTGAATAAAAGACAGGTGGGAATGTTGGAACATATTCCTGTTCACACTTTGCAATGATGTCTTTAATTTGTCGTATAGTAACATGCCGACCACCAAGTAGTTCAATTATTTCATTTTCTCTGTCAAGGTTTCTGTCAGAATACTTTTGCTGAACCCTGCTTTCAGGGCCTTGTAAAAGCAATTCAATTAACTGCTGTTTTCCTTGTTCGGCAACATACCGTTTCTCTGCTAACTTTATTGAAAGTTGTTTTTGATTTTTTTTATCTTTCATTGTTATTAATTATAAATTTCTAATTTTTTATTTTTTACACTTTCATTAATTGGCATTGAATTGCTCCAAGGATTTTCTAAATGGGATATACACTTAGACATTTCTAGTGGTTCATTTTTTCTTGCTCTTGCCCACGGCATTCTGTTAGTTTTGCTGCTATCAAAAGCACTAAAAACATAAATAATACTTGGATGAACATGGTTGTTTTTAGCAAACTCACTTACAAAATATGGATTGTTTAAATTGTGTTTTATTTGATTCATTTTATCTTGTGGAAACAAATACTCACGGGCAAATTGATTAGCCTCATTTTCCTTTTCTTGTACTACTAACTCATTATCTTCTTCATCAGATAAATGGTACATATTGATTCGGATTTCTTCCCAATCGAAAAGAACATGAAAAAGTTCGTGGATTAATGCAAACCATAATGTACCATAGAAACCAACATAGTTTGTCAGTACGATACAAGGTTTATCGTTAACTGCAAATGTCGCTCCCCGAAGATGCAAGGATGGTAATGGAGATTGATAAATTATTGTAACCCCAAGTTTGAATAAGTCTTTTATAATTGTGAGCAAACCAAATTCAACATTTGTTGAATGCCATCTTATGTTAGGAAAGTATTCAATTAACGCTTTTCTTTTGTATTCGTACGGATTATCAATATCTTCAAAATAAGTTATTGCAGATTGAATCCATAAGGAACGTGTCAATTCGTTTTTAGGTTTTACCAAACCTGCACTGAAAGCTGGCTTAATATTAGGTCTCTTGTATTCATAAATAGTTTTGAGACCAAGGAAGGAAGTTATTTTTGAATCTATCTTTTCAAAGTCTGTTAGAGAATCAATAAACCCCGCTTTTTTTAATGCAGCCAAGTCAAAGTTTTCCTGAATGAACTTTATCTTTTCTGGTGGCACAATATTCTCGGTATAATTCTTTTCTAAAGAGTCAATGTACATTTTAATGACCTCTTCTTTTGGCAATTGAAGGAAATTTGCAATTTTAATCAGGTTAGTGACATCAACAACTTTTTGTGTTCCTTCTAATATTCCTTTTAATGTCCGGTGCTGAATATTGAGTATTTCTAAAACGCTTGTTGAAGTGATTTTCAATTCAGAAATCTTTTTATCAAAAAGTTCCTTCAACCCTGGTTTGTCAGGCTTTAAAATGTCGTTTAGCAACGAATTAATATCTTGGTGTTTGTTGTTATTTTCAGGCATAAACAAAAAAAATGTATTCTTACAATTGAAAGAATATAGCAAATATCGGGTATTATCTGCTGAATAAACAAATAAAATGTAAGGATACAATAAAAATGTTGGCAACTTCATTTTTAGTAGCCAGCAAATTTTAGCTCTTTCCAGATGAAATAGTCACATCTGGTTTCTAATATTTCCTAAAATATCTCCATCTCCCCACCCTGATTAAATCTTCCCATCTGCACCGCCGTACCCTTTTCAGGCACTTCAATAACCACATCTACATCATGCTGGAAACTATTCTCACCATGAAAGTTTCCTTGTTTGGTAGCTTGGGAGATGAGCACAAAGAACTTGGTTAGATTAAAGGCTTTCAAACGATTCAAGTCTTCCGGTTTAAGCCCTAACTTGTTTAGGCTTTCAAGAAAAATAAAATCATAGGCAGTAAGGCTCTTGGGTAAGATAGAAGCCACAAGTTACTTCCACAAGGCATTGCCGATTTTAATAACCGTCCACATCATGTATTGAATGGCCTTACACCACTTGAAGTGCTGGCCGGTATTGCACCCACATGCCAGCTACAACAAATTGCAAACATCAAAGCAACCCGAATTATTAAAAACAAACAGCAAAAATGCTGCACCTACAGTTTTTAAAAACTTTAGCTCCGTAAAATTAAAGTTCTCCAAAATAGATTTTTTTTATTATCCTTTTCTATATTTTTTTAGAGAAGTTGCATTCACTTTTTAAAAATATACAACCCCAAAATTGCCTGCCAGATATCCGGACATGGGATTATAGAAAGTTCGTGTACGTTGCTGGGCATTGCCAAGGATATCGCAATTGTTCTTTTGGGTTGGCAGATGTCTTTGTCGAAATATTTATTTGAGAGACCTTTTTACAGTGCAATTTGGAACAATTATTATTTAAGCAAAAAAATATTCATTTTTCACAAATTAAAAATTACTATCACGGTTGATACATTACCGTTATCTATGGCATACATTAAAAATCTTTATATAATCTTTCGACTTCAAACTCTTTTTCAATTAGTAAAATAATATCAGCCATATTTTTGGCTTCTTTTAAATTGAGATTAGAATCTAAAGATCCATAGTTATAAATACGATAATATTCTTTGGTTGCAATTTCTACCGCAAATACATTGCCATCTGTATTAAATTTATATCCTTTGATTGAAAAGTCGGTTGGTAAAGTTGTAATATTTTTTGAGAAAATCTTATCCATAAATTCATCCCAACCAGATTCAGGTGTTTTAAAACTGCTGCTTTTTTGTATACCCGATGATGAATCACTTCTATTCAATGCTTGAGTTAATAAAAAAAATTCACCTATCCATTATTTGTTATTTTTTTTTATTTCTACAACTTGCCATGGGCCATAAGCATACATATACCACAACCTGATGCAGATTGAATCAAAACCATTTTCCAGATTTTGCAAATTAGCTTTATGAATATCTTCTTTAAAATAAAAATTTAGTAATACCCCATTTTTATATTTTGGTATATCTCTTCTAAATTTTTGCTCTTTAGTTTCCGGATTTTTCCCGTTCACTTTTTTTGAATTATTATTACAACTACAGAAATGACTTAAAGAAATAAGAGTAATGATTAAAAATATTTTTCGTGTTAACATGTTTTTAGTTTTACTATTTTTTTACCTTGGTGTAAAATAATGTTCCCATGTCTCTTCCGGCCGTTTACCCCGATAATTCTGATAAAATACTGGGGCTATCGTAAACTTCCCATCTTGTGTCGCACCCAAAATTTTTGGATTCATTTCATCATCTCTCCACACTTTTAGTACATCAGTTGGAGAGACCAGATACCAATCTAAATAATCTCCATTCATAGCTGGGATATCTCCTTTAGGGCTAAAATTTTCATTCCCCCGGTTGAAAAGCGGATCTACCTGATTATTTAAATGCAGGTGAATTATTCCTACTTTAGTTGCTCCTTCTGGCAATACATGTAATTTATCGCCTGAACCTGGGCTACTTATCTCTGCTTTTGAATTCATTTGAAACCTTACTGGTTCTGAATATGAATAATATTTTTTTCCTTTAACACCTCGTATGGAATAAATTATTGAAGAATATTCATAAGCAGTATTAGGTCTATGTCTGGCCCAATAAACAGCGGCGGCATCTGCACTACCAAAATAAACAGGCATCCATCCCTCACTACCTAATGTACCCTCATTCCAATTCCATTGTAGTTGTCCAAAGTTTAAACCGCTGTTGGTACGGGTTGCTTTAATATAAACCACTGGCTGTATTCCTCTTACTTGTGGATCTGTACCTCCATTTCTATAATAAGCATCTTGTACTCTTGTTAAATTAGCTCCATCCAGACCCAAATGTCCAAGTGCCTCTGCATCTGAATTAAATTTATGGAAACCGCCGCCAGTATTACTACTGTAAAAGCCACCAAATTGGCCAAAGCCATCTAAGTTGCTACCGTCTCCTAACCTGCTCAAAAAATCTGCCCAATCATTTGCCGCTAAATCACCCATTGGATCGTTAAACATTACCGGATTATTGTTGCCAAACTGGTATGGGTTAATATTTGCTGATGCCTCTGCCAAGATATCTACCCCCGTAAACCTCCCTATCTGTGCATCGTACTTTCTATAAAAAGTATTATAGTAATCAATACCATCTTCTTCAAGCTCTACACCGCCATTGTATTTATAGGGCGTGTTGGCTTTAAGGGCTGCTTTATCGCTTATAGCAAACATTTGCAGGCCATAAGGGTAGTAACTTTGCTCCTGCACCAACGGGCCTGCATCGTGCGCTACGGTTATATCATCAAAATAAACATCCTGCGGGCTTTCGTTGCTTACATATACATAAAGGTAGCCACTTTTGGGTAAGGTTAGTAACGGTGCCACCAATGCTTGTTTGCTGCTGCCGGATACTATTTGTATGGCGCCACTGCTGCCGCTTACCATAGTAAACTGGTTATCTACCAGTATCCAGTTTAAAAAAGCCTTTGGCTTTGCATTATCGTAAGGGCGGTTATTATTTAAAAAATTGATTAGGTTGGGGCCAAGGGTGCTGCTTACCGTGCTGCTGTTACCGGGGCCGTATTTGCCCCCGCTGTTATTTATTACACCGCCGGTAAAGGCGGCTAAAATATCGGCCAGCAAGTTTATGCCGGGTGGTGGTGCCTGTGTGGGGCTATTGTAAAAGGCATAGGTATTTATCTGTACCTTATCGCCGGCCATTACTTTTAGTACAATGCCGGGGCCGGTTTTTAAATTGGTGCCACTACTGGCATTCAGGCGGCTTACTTGGGTGTTTTTAAAAGACGCATCAAAGCCACTGGGTTTTGCATATACAGTATTAGTGGGTGTATATTCGTTACTGAACAGGGCATCTTCCCGAGCCTGTGCGCCGGGTTCCATAGTGGCCTGGTACCAGTAGTTTTCGGTAGCTTCGGTAAGTACGGTACGTATATTGCCTTGGTGGTCTTTAATAAAATAATCATAGGCCCAATCCATACCGCCGGTAATTTTTTTGCGTATCTGCCCTTCCTCGGTAAATACGGTTTGCAGGGTATCGTTTTTATACACAAATGCACCCACATATACATAATTGCTTACAGTGTTTGTGGCTATGCTTGTTACCTGTTTGCGCAGCAATGCACCGGCTGCATCGTAATAATACAAAGTGGTGCTTTTACCGGCAATGGTTATGATTTCGGGTTTATCCAACACATTAAATATGGCACCTGGGCCGTTGCCGGTTGTGTGCAGGTGGCGGTTATAATCTTTATTTATATTGCCGTTTGCATCGTAGGTATAATCATCGCCGGTTAGGGTAGTGTCTTTAAAATCGCCCATGGGTCCGTTGCCGGTAATGCCATCACTTACTTTTTGCAACTGGTTACTGTTGGTAAAGTACTGGTAAGTAAGGCTGTCGATAGTGGCACTGCTGTTTATCTGCAGGCCACGCTGGGCCATGCTAAGTATATTGCCGTTGGCATCGTAACTTAAACGGTTTACAGTGTAGTCGGCTTTATCCTTTGTCCAGTTGGTATTGCCGGGATTTTGCTGGCTAAAGTCGGCAACTGTTAGACGATTAGTGTTATCGTAATTGTAGCCGTAGGCACGGGCTACTTTATCGCCTGCTGCTTTCCACTGCACACCCGCCATATTGCCGTTTACCTGTGTGCTGGTAAAGCCATATTCGTAACTGAGTACCTCGCCAAAATAATTGTTACCGGTGCCGTTGCTTACAAAAGCACCATTAATACTCAGCAAAGCACCCTGTATACTGTAAGCAAAATTTTGTGTTTCTAACGGTCCGCCTGTTGCACTGCCTGTGGGGCTTATAGTTTTGGTTTGCACCTGCCCCAGTTCGTTATAGGCATATTGGGCAAGGGTTTTATCGCCCAGGTTATCAAAATTTTTCACTATGTTTTTTAAGCGACCCACATGGTCATACTGGTATTTTGTAAGCAGGCTATGTGTTTGTGTATTGGTTCCGCTTTTCTGGTGTTGGCTGTGGCTGCGCAATACCCTGCCGGTAAAACTGTATTGCACGGTAGCCACGTCGGTACCGCCGGTATAATTGGTGGCTGCAGTTTGCAGGGTACGGCCAAAATCATCAAAAAAACTTACGCTGTACAAGTACGTGCTGCTGTTGAGTATTAGCTTTTTTACTCCGGTTACGGAACCCCGTATGCGGTTGCATTGGGTAATGGGTTGCGGGTAGTCGGGTGTGCTGTTGTAGTTTGTATTAAAGTTGGTACTGTTTATATTGCTCTGGTCAAGCGTGCTGCTTACTGGTGCGCCAGTGGCGGATATCCAGGTATAATCATCATAATAGGCTTCGGTAGTAACGGTGTAAGTGCCGCTTAGTGCAGGGTAATTATTACTGGCAGCGGCCTGTGCAATTATTACATCTTTAGTAAGTGACGATGTGATAATGCCCGATTTTACAGGCCTGCTCTGCCCATCATAAAGCACAAATGCCCATCGGCTGGTACTGCGTAAATTAGGGTCCTGTGTCATTACTACCCTATCTAACAAATCATACGCTATATAATATTTTCCTTTGCCGGGTATGCGTTTCATAATCACCCTGCCTCTAATATCGTAATAATAGCAATAACAAAGGTTGGTATTGATGCTGCTGTTGGCAACCAGGTTCCAGTTAACAGCATTTGTGTTTAATGTTTCGGTTGCTTTGGGCGGTATCAGCATGCGCAGGTTGTTCATTTCATCGTACACATAATAAGTACAAAGCCAGCCATAATGCCCGGTGGATGGGTTGTTGGCAATTTGTTTTTTTGTAAGTATGGTTTTGCCGTTTTCATCTACATAGGTAATAATTTTAATTCCCCGTTCATCGGTTGTTTGCTGCAGCATTAAACTGCCTGCGGCATACAGTCCCCATTTTACCGGCACATCATCTTCGGTGGTTATATCAACCGTCCACAGTACCACGCTATCGGCTGCCGTATTTGCCCGCCAGCTTTGGCTTATGCCAATACCTGCCCCGGTAAAGCTGTTGCCTACTGTGGTTGTTTTGATAACCCGGTTCAGTGGCGAACCATCGTATTGTTGCTGTGCATAATAAATCTGCTCATTAGGGTACATGCTTTTATTAAAAGCAGAGTCTGCAGCAAAAGCGGCTGTTTTAAATTTTCCATCATCGTAGTTTGCAGTTTGGGCCACATAAGGTAAATATTGTGTGCTGCTTCTGCTGAATTCATCGTAGTAGTTCAGCATTACATTGTCTTTTTTTAGGGGCGATGCCTGCTTAATTACTTTTTGTAATGGCCGGTGCAGTTCGTCAAAATACTGGGTGGCGGCAAGCACACTGTCAACCGAACTGCTTATGGTTACTTTATCCATATCCTGTATGGGTACTACCGGGCTAAGTACCCGCAGGTAATTTTTTGATGGCTCATCATTATAAGGTAGTGGCCGGGCAACAGCAGACGCAGGGCCGGTTGCACCGGTGGGTATATTGTTTTGTGCTTTGGTAATATTGGTTAACACAAACAAAAACAGTAAGCCTTGCAGCAATATTTTTTTCATATCTGTGGGTTTATAATTAAGCCGATTATTTAATTCTGAATCAGGTTACGGATGGTGGTATTCATTGGCTGCACCGAGCCGTTGAATGTACCAATGAGCGTACCCGAACTGTTTATTAAAAATTTATAAAAATCGCCGTTCACTTTTCCACGCATCATGCCGTTTTCGCTGGGTAAAGCAAGCCAACGGAATAATGGAGCCTTATCATTGCCGGTTACATCCGTTTTTTTTGCCAGTATATAATGTATATGGTAGGTATTGTTTACAAAGTTCTTTATCTGGTTATTGTTATAAGGCTCGTGGCCAAAACTATTGGTGGGAAAGGCGATGATGACTAAGCTATCGTGGTACAACTGGTACAGGCTGTCTAACCCGGCGTATTGGTTTACATAGGGACTGTTGGTAGCTGTGTTAACTATCAATATTTTTTTACCGCTGAAACTGCTTAAAGGTATGTTTACGTTATCAATGCTTTTAATGGTAAATGTGTAAATACTGGTTGTAAAAGCGAAGGAGCATATTGATAAAAAAAGTATTTTTTTCATGATCATTTTTTTTGAGATTATAATATTACTGTTCCAGGCCACAGGATGCATTTGAATAAATGAAGTAATCCTGGCTTACAGAATTATCAGACCATGTATAATGATATATGCACCTCCATTTCCATACGCATCCGTTTGCATCGCATACATATATATAAGCCGATGAAGTAAATGTCTGTAAACCCAGTTCGCAATTGCCATTGATCAGTTTATACTCTGGGTGATATGCAGGTGTGGAACAGACACAGTAATTTGTGCCAGATGAAACTATCTGTGTTTGCAGATAGGTAGCACTGTTGGCATTATTATCCTGGTAAAGCGAATCATAAACACCGTTAATACCATCCCTACATACCCTGCTGTACGGTAACCAGTTTGGTGAAGTATTTACAGCGGGATCAGCATAATCGTACCGCTTGATAATATTTTTATTTTTATCCCTTATTATTTTTATCCGGTTTAAAGTATCGTATTCGTTATATACAATCATATTATTTGCATCAACAGTGCTGGTTACCAATCCCAATCCAGGTTCGTAAGTACTTGTAACCATATTGGCATCTTTAGGATGTAGCCTTAGTTCATCAATTAAGCCATAGCCGTTGATATGTACAATAGAAGCATTAGGTAATGTAATTGAAAAAAGTTCCCAGCCGTTTTGCTGCGCTATCGGGCTTGTTAAAAGCCTGTTGTTTACATAAACGCCGGAAGGAGATTTTGCCCATACGGTAAGCAGGTAGTTGTAAGCATTATTTAACCCGGTTTTGTTTATATACCCGTTACTCAGGTTGTAGCTTAAATTGCCTGTAAAGGCATCGGCTACCAGGCCACCGGGGTTGGGTACATTCCAGTTGCCGCTGCCATCTGATTCAAAACTCGTATAGGCAACATCTGTGCCGGCAGCATTTGAAATTTTTGCAATGGGGTACAGGTTGTTGTAATCCATAATAACGCTCCCGCTTTGCCCGGTTATGGGGCTTTGTACCTGCAACAGGTTTGCCTTATTATCAAACAAAACAAAACTTTGCTGGGGTTTAAAATAAGTGGTATTCCTGTTTAATACCCCGGGATTAAAGCTACCTATCACAGCCTGGGTTAATGGTTTGTTAGATTCCAAAGCATAGGTTGTAAGTGGCTTGATATACCCGCTGTTTAATACCTGGTAATCAGTAATAGAAGCTGCCACAATCCTGGGATTGGCATCGCCCGTTATCCAGGTTTCGGCAGCTATTACAGGCGTTGTTATTCCATTGTTTCTCAGGCTTCCGATTGCACCACCTATTGTATAATTGTATGGATAATATAAACGTTGCTCTGCCAACAACCCCCTGCTTTTATCGTAACTGCTCACAATTTTACTCACGTTGTAATTGGCATCGTAAGTAAAGTTTTTGTACGATGTAATTTTTGAGCCATTGCTCTGAAAGAGCGTATCCGTTGAAGAGGCAATGTACATTCTGCCGCTTGCAGGGTAATATTCCTGAGCCAGATAAGTTCTTGTTTTTGGGGTAGATGAATTGGCAGGGTTACCATAATAAGTGGTTGCAGATTTGCCCAGCTTTAATGATTTGTTGTTTGATGAAATATAATTTATGGTATCAAAAGCAACTGTGTTTACAGTGCGTTTTATCAGTACATTGCTGCTATCATAAACCGAAATGCTTTTAGGTAAGCCAATACCCCAGTTTCTTAAGTCCTGTGGAGCATAAGGAAAAGAAGGGGTAGCTATATTGCTGTTTACATCCTGCAGGCTTGTAAATTCATAAACAGTTTTTCCAATATTATGTGTTGCTGTTCCTTTAATTACTTCTACCCGGCTGTAACCAACAGGGCTGCCTTGTGCATAATTAAGATTATTGATTGGGTCACTGCTTACGGCTGTATAATCTGTAATGGTGGTACCGCCATTAATTACGGTTTCCCGGTAAGGGTAATCGTATTGTGGTATATCACCCAGAAAGCCTGAACTTTTTCCATCGGCGGTAATATAACGGTATTCTTCATTATTCATGCCGGGGCTGTCCCATTCATTTGATCGGGAAATTGATTTTACCCGCAAACCACCTGCAATATTTCCAGTAGTTGTATTATCTGGTAATTTATTTTCCCAGGTAATGTTTAAAGGGAAACTTCCGGTAATTGATGTGCCGCCACTTAATTGTGTTTCCAAACGGTAGCTGCCATTGGCAAGGTTAAAAGGCCATGTTTTTATACCCAGGTAAAAAAGATCGAAGAGGGAAATACTGGTAGTTGCATATAAAATGCTGCCATCGGTACTTTTAATATTGCAGATAAGGTTGCCGCTGCCACTGATTGGTGCAGCACCGGTTCTGGAAACTGAATTATCAAGGTTAAAGACCAATTGATGTTTTGAATTAAAAACTTGGTTGAGCGTAATATTGTTCTGGCTGTTTGTGTTTGCCTGTACTGTTAATGAATAAGGGTCCTTTACATATGGATAATGATCGTTCAGTTCGTATTGGTAAAATATAAATCCCCCATCGGGCAGGTAAAAGTTTGTAAGGGAGCTTGCCATGGTAAAAGCCAGGTTGGGATTTCTGTTGGCACCACCTGACATGCCATTGACATATGGTATTGCATTTGAACCATTATTGGCTCCATTATAAAATCCCCAGTGATCTCTGGAATTTAAAGGGTTCCCCGTGGCTTGCAATAAACTTATTAAATATGGCGCACCATAGGAAAAGGCATACCCTTTTTTTGAACCCCTTGAAGTATATGGTGTAACACCCGAAAGCAGCAACCTGATATAATTGGAGTTTGCATCAGTGCTTTTATAATTCAGTTTATACCCATACCGGAAAATGGTATCACTCAGGTTTATTTCGGCAACAGGGTTCTCTGTTGCATTATTTGGGTAAGCATTTGTATAAGCAAAAGAAAGTGTTTTTTTATCAGGAAATATTATTGAACTTATTTTAGTGGTACTGTAGGTTAATGTGCCTGTTGGAGAGTATGTTGATGTTACAACGGCATCAGCATTTCGCATGTACAAGGTTTGCGGAAGTGTAAAAGGTGTATTTACAGGCTGCGTTTGTGTATAATTAAACTTTATCGTATCTGTATTAAATGGAGAAATTACCCTGGATAGATACCAGGAAGAATTGTAGGTATTATTTGCATAACCCGATTGTGTATTTACCAATGAAGATATCTGAGAGCTTTCCGCATAATCAAAATCATAACTCGTTCCATCTTCTGCAATTATCTTAAAGGTAGTAATCAACCCGGTATTATTAAATGCTGCCGTATAAGTAATATTTATTTTAGAAAGCGGCGTGCAAACTATCTGGTGATCTTTACCAATAAAAAAACTTCCTGAATGACCATTTATATTAAACTGAAAAGCATCCTGTTGTGAATCTAAGCTGTCAAAATAATATTTATCGCCGTCACTTCTGAAATCTGTTGTTATTGCTGTGGAATACAAATAACCATAGTTTGGTATGTCATCGGGCATTCCCCGCACGGCCCGGGTAATTACACTTGTTGCATTCAGAAACCAGCCAAGCCCAAGATCAGATGCCGACTCAAGCATTTGAGTACCCTTGGCATTATAATTTAATGAAACGCCCCAGTGTAAGCCGTTGCTTTGACTGGCATATTGATATATGGGTACATTAATAATCGGAACCCCGGTAAAGATATTTACCGGCACACTCGCCAATTTACTGGCCTGTTCTGTATTGGGTGATAGCGGGCTGAAGTTTGCAACGTTTGGAGCATCCTGAGCATTACTCAACATGCCATTTGACAATAAGACAAGTATTGCAAAGAGATTTTTTTTCATGTCTGCTTTAGTTTTTGAAATCAAAAATTATAACCAACCCTAAATAATATTTGCTGAGAAACGGGTATATGCTGTTTTGCCAATAAATCATACATTATCTGCAGCTTGGTTCCTTTGGTCCATTTTGTTTTTATGGGTATTTTTTTTGTTAACCCAATTAAACCGGCCTGCTGCCATTCATTGTAATGCTGCAATTGATCAAAATTTCTAAACTGGGCATTATGATTTATTTCAAATCCACCGCTTATAAAAAACTGCTTTTTCAATTTCCAGTCTATAAAAGTTCTTAACCCTATTCCCTGGTGTGTAATACTTATGTGTTCAATACTGCCTAATCCAGCCTTGTAACTTGCACCGATACCAACAACCGACTTGTCATTTAATTTATAACCAATACTCAATGCTATATCAGCAACTGTTGGTAGAAAACTGTTACTCTTTACAAACTGGAAGTTGCTGCCAAATTCAATCCTTTGAAAAAAGGTCTTTGATTTTACTTCTTTAGGTTTAAAATCCGGAATTTCTCCATCTGCATTGCCCGATTTTATTATTTTATCTTTTAATTGAGTAAGGTAAGTTTGTGCCTGTTGAAGATTTTCCTGTATTTGTTGCTGTGCATTTGGGCCACCGGCAGCAATCTGGTTTTGTATAAGTGCATTCACACTCGCCCTCGTTTGCAAACCAGCAAGGCTTGCTGTAGAAGCTGGGTTATTTGGCGAACCGAATAATTGAGCCAGCATACTGTTATTTTCTACAAAACTTGTAAATGCAGGTATTTTATTTAAGAGTTTTAATACCAGCTCTTCTGCTTTCTTTTTATCGCTGAATAACTCTTTGTAATTGCGCAGTGTTTCAATGTAGTAATATGATTCCTTATCAATCTTAGTCAGGTACTTGCTATTGCCAATATATTTTACCGCTTCGTTTATAAGTTGTTGTTTTCTTTCTTTAATAAATGCTTCTACCGCTTCGGTGTTGCTTACATCCTGTTCCAGTTCATCCAGTTTCTTTTTTGTACTGTTGATAGGTTCTATGAATTTTTTATCCAGCTTATCTTTTTGATCTTCTAAGTATTTTACACTGGTGGTTAATTTATCACGGTACTCATCATACTTTGTTTTATACCCTTCGGCAACGGCTTTACCTTCCTGTATCTTTTTTAATAAACTGCTGAAAGTAGTTGCATTGCTGCCGAATAATTTTGTAGATGTTTCGGGGCTTACTTTGTCTAAAATATCTTTGATCTTATTTTCCCACTTGCTCAATTTGGCTAAGGTCTTTTCTGTTTTGCCAGTTATGCGGTTGCTGTATTTGTCTATTTTATTTTCTACTGCATTTAAATATTTAACGGGAACTTTCTGGAGATTTTCCAGAGTTTGGAATATACTATCTGTCTGAGCTTCGCAGTATTGCGAAGAAAGTATTATTAGAATTGTTATGGTGAGTTTTGTTAGACTCACAGGGATTGGTTTAGCATAAACAAACAATTAAAATACATGGCTATCAACAAACTGTTGCATGTGATTACTAAATTTTTCTGATGCTTGCTTGAACAAGGCTTTACGTGGAGAATTGGATAACTAAAACAAAGGGGTGTTCTGGAGTTAGTTTTCGATTGTAAAATAAATCTAATAACTAAATTTGATATTTACAAATGTTTTTTAATATTTTTTTATTTAATCAAAAAAAAAATCGAAAATCCCAATATGGCAATTGAGATTTTCAAATAATTTCTTTACCTTTTTTTTCAACTTGTCTTTTGGTAAGGGTCAAAGTGTCTTTTTCCACAATCTTTTATAATCACTCCACAACCCTTCCGCAATTGCTCCCTAATTATTCCCGAACGTTTTCTTTGACTATAAAACTAATTATGTTAGCTTATTTATCCACACTTGCAACTTTTTTTGTGTATTTACATATTTGATTGCTATGTTTGCCCTCCAATCAAAAGAAAGGACATATGACACAAGCGATTAATCCAAACATGATATTACTGGCAAGAGAGGCCAGGGGGCTTACCCAGACAGAGCTGGGTGACAAGATGAACCTGCATAAAGCTAAGATCTCAAGATTTGAGAATGGTGATTCCAATGTAAATGAGGAAACGCTTATTTCTTTGGCAGCAGCCACCAACTTTCCGCCGCACTTTTTTTTGCAGCATGGAGATATTATGCCGGTGAATCTGTCGTACCGCAAAAGGGAGCATGTTCCAGTAAAACTGATAAACCCTATAGAGGCACAAATAAATATCATACGCCGCCACACACAATTTATCACAAGGTCTCTGGATATGTATGTATCCAACTTACCAGTGTATGAGGTTGACGAAAGAAATACCCCTGCTAAAATTGCGGGATTGGTAAGAAAGAAATGGAATATCACCACTCCCATTATTGATAACCTTAGTAAAATATTAGAAGAACAGGGAATCATCATCAACAGTTTTGATTTTGGTACAGAAAGGGTGGATAGCCGCAGTATGCTTACCGATGATAAATACCCAATCATCTTTTTGAATAAGTGTTTACTCGGCGACAGGCAACGGTTTTCCCTTGCATTTGAATTGGCACATTTAATCATGCACACTTTTACCATTGTACCACATGACAGAAACATTAATCACGAAGCCAATTTATTTGCTGCTGAATTTTTAATGCCTGAAAAAGAAATACTAAAAGATTTTAAAGACGGCATTACACTGCCGTTGCTGGGAGAACTGAAACGTAAATGGAAAGTGAGTATGATCGCATTGGTTTATCGGGCTGATGATCTTGGCTTGTTAACGCCAAATCAAAAGCGATACTTAATAGAACAATTTAACCAGCAAAAAATAAGAAGACGGGAGCCGCAGGAATTGGATGTACCTAAAGAAAACCCACAATTGATGCGGCATTTGCTGGCTGATTATATGGGTAAGACAAAATTGAGTGTAATGCAACTGTGTACGCTACTGGCCATTGAAACCAGTGATTATTTTGAATATTATGGATAAGAAAGGATATATACTACTGACCCGGATTTATTAACAGACAAAAAAAAGACAGATGAGTATTACAGACAAAACAATTGAGATAAGGCCGTACAGCCTTACAGAACTGGCACAAATTTATGGGGTTACCAACCGCACTATGAAGAACTGGATCATCCGGCACGATGAAGCAGTAGGTGAAAAAATTGGAAGGCTTTACACAACCCTTCAGATAAAGACTATTTTTGAGAAGCTGGGATTACCTGGTAAAGCTGAGGAGTAAGAATCAATAAATTTTTAAATAGCTTTTATGCCTAAATATTTAAAAGAAGAAATTGCATTTATGCAGTTAACAACTGCTATTGAACTCTTTCAAGAAGAAAATTTTATTCCGGCAATAACATTGGGTAGTGTTGCGGAAGAATTATTTTCATCCTTCCTATCTCATTATGCAAAAAATAAAAATTTGCCAATTTTAAACAGGGCGCAACTTGACGAAGCTATGTTTGACCTGACGAAAGATTTGTTGGGGATAGAAAATTATATTTCATACCGAAACAAGACCCGAAATGAATTAAAACATCATGGTGAAGAAAACAACCATGACTTTGTAAGCGGTAATTTTAAAAATATTGCTCTAATGCACATTTCAGGAGCCATTACAAACTATAAACTTCGGACAAATAAGTTGCCACAACAGAAAATCATACTTGATTTTTGTACTCAACAAGGAATATCATAAAGTAAAAATCATACAGAAATATTTACTTCATTAATCTATCCGCTTTATCTAAAGCGGTTTTTTATTTCCCTGAAACTATTACCAAACCTACGTTCCACGCAAAACTTTCATCAGACAAAATCGGACAAAATCATCCCAAACTTACAAGTACTTACAACTTCTTTCAACAACTGACTGAAACATCCTCAAAGTGGAAAGTGACCTCTTTACCCCATAGTATGTTTGCATTGTTAATCGGAATTAAATCATCAAAAAAATAAAAAACATGGGACAGCAAACAGCACAAAGATTAAGGACCAACAAATCAACTATGAGGGTTGTAAAAGGAATGAACGAGCAGCAAACAGCATTAGCACCGTTGATAAATGCAGCCTGGAATTTTGCTTACAGCAGCCTGTGGAACAGCACACAGTTTTCACAAAAAGAAATTGAAACCGGCAAAGAAAAAATTGCTGAGTATTTAAAGCTGGCAAAACATCCGGCAAGGGCGTTTTCTATTTTTTGCCAGAGGGTATTGCTGGCAAGATATTATGTAAGCAAAAATTCATCCCGCTACATTCCATTGCCTTCTGTATGGTTAGACAAGGATAACCCCACCGGCTTTGCAGGAACAAAAGCATGGTATGAAGAAATAAAATCTGTAAGAGAATCACTGCCAAATTATAAAAATGAATTAAAAGCAATGGCAGAAGCAGTGCTTGAGTTCAGCGAAGAACCAACCGTGCAGAACTACCAGTACTGGAGAAAATATTTTATGGAAAAGCAAACGCCAGGATTATTGAACCTGTTCCAGGTAGTTGCCATACAACAACTATGTAACAACTAAGCAATGCAGCGAGTACCTAAGCCTTATTATGATGAACAAGGCTATTTAATAATCCGTCCCTATCGCATGAAAGACCTAAGTGCTATCTATGGAGTTAGTACAAAAACCATGAAGCGGTGGATTGATAGCAAAGCACCGGCTTACAGCAATAAAACAAAAATGTTCTTTACCATAGAACAGGTAACAGGCATATTCACCATACTCGGTATGCCACAAAAAATTTCATCGATTGCCCCTATTCAGCCATTAAAACAAGCAGTTTAAAATTCAAACTATGGATACTAAAACATCATCTGAAAATACATCCAGCAGCATTTTTTTAACAGGTGCAATTTTCCTCGCCAATCTTGATTTTGCCGGATTGCTCGACTATGCTATAAAAGCGGCAGTTGGCGGTGCTATCTGGCTCGGTTACAAATTCACCGCAGATTATATTGACAGAAAAAGAAAAAATAAGTAGTGAGCATTACTTCAAAAATATTGACCGGAACACTATTAGGTGCAGGTGTGTTGGCAGCAGTGAGCTATGTAAAGAAACTGAAGAAAACACAGGCTGAACTGGAAATCCTTCCAAAGGCTAACCTGTACCAGTTAAACTGGAATGCGATTGTTTTAAGAGTTGATGTCCTGTTGAAAAACCCAACAAAGGGGACTTTCTCTATAAAGTTCCCCTTTGTTAAAATTCTCTACAACGGCACAACGATTGGCAGCAGCCAGGCAGTGAATAAAGAAATAAAGATTCCGGCTTTTGGTGAAACGGTTATTGAAAAAATATTGGTAACAATTCCGGTGATGAGTTTTTTTTCTGTAACGAGTGGAGTGCTGAAAGACCTTCAAAACAAAAAGCCTGTGAAGCTGACAGTAAAAGTAATGACTACTGTAAACCTCGGCTGGACGGAATTGCCTTATGAGAGTAATGATGAAATCACTTTGAAAAAATAGGAATCTAACACCCGATGGAAGCAACACGAAAAAGGAATATTAAAAACGGCAGGGAATACGATCCCATGTTTCCCGAAGCAGAGGGCAATAATTCTACAATCCGCAGCAATGCGAATGTGTATCACACGGTTGCTTTTATTCCAAAAGTGGTGCAGGAAACTTTACACCAAACAAAACAATTATCGCAGCAACTGAACCGTAACAATATTTATGAAACCTGTAAAAACATCTGGCAGTTTGTATATGAACACATTAACTACAAGAAAGACCAACCGGGCTATGAGCAGATAAGAAGCCCGTCAAGAGCCTGGCACGATAGATTCAGTGGGGTAGATTGCGATTGTTACTCCGTTTTTATATCCAGTATCCTGTCCAATCTCGGCATACCTCATGTCCTTCGGATAACAAAGTATAGCCATGATTATTTTCAGCATATCTACCCCATCGTGCCTTTCAACAATGGACAAATAACAATTGATTGTGTAACAGACCGCTTTAATTACGAAGTACCCTTTAGCGAAAAAAAAGATTATCCTATGGATTTACAATATCTCAACGGCTTTGAAGCAATGCCATCATACAATGGCCGCAATATAAAGTACCAATCTGATGAAGGTGATGGCATGGCAGAATTAGGTCGCATCATTCAGCAAAGAATGGGTATGAAGGGAAAGAAACCCTTGCCTGTGAAAGCCAAAAAACAAATACCTCTGAAAAAACACATGCCGGGTATGAAGAAAAAAGCTGCAAATATTTTGCAACAAAACCCGGCTGCTGATCCTGTAGAAAACCCAGACCCGCTACCCGGTGGAAACACCCCCAAACCAAAGAAGAAAAAATTCTTTGGGAAGCTGCTAAATGTGGTGAATAAGGCTAACCCCGCAACCGTACTCTTGCGTAATGGCATACTTGCCAGCATGAAACTAAACATAAGGAATACGGCAGGGCGGTTACGCTGGAGTTACCTTTCACCACAGGAGGCAGTAAAGAGAAGCATTGATCCGGCTAAGTTTCAAAAGCTGGTGAATGCCAGGATGAAACTGGAAAAGATATTTTTTGGTGCCGGTGGTACTGTAAAAAACCTGAAGAAAGCTATACTAAATGGTAAGGGAAATAAGGACAAAGCTGTAAATGGTTTTGATGGCTTTGGGATGATTGACCTGGAGGGTGTAGAGTATATGAATGAATATACTGCAATGCCTGAACTGCTTGGTATGGAAGTTTACCAGGATGAGAATGTAAATGGCATGGGAGATTTTGGCGAACTCGGTGAACCCATCACATTAGCCAGCATTGCCGCAGCGGCGGCTGTGGTTGCAGGTATTGTTGCCATGCTGAAAGACGTAGGTAATATTTTCCAAAAGAAAACCAAAGGCGCAGAAGACTTTGACGAAAAAGTAAATGAAGATGCAGATAAAAATTCGCCTGTACCAATAAATCCTCCGCCAACGCCACTACCGAATGTTATAATCAATGAAGCTACTCCAACACCGGATAATAATATACCAACGGAATTACCAGTGAAGGTAGCAGAAGCGAACAAAATGGTTGTTAAAGCAAATGCAGCCGTCAATGAAAACAACGATGCAGTTATATACAGCAATGCAGCAGAAAAAGCAGTAACAAATAATGCAGACAATAAGAATACAGACAACAACAATAATAATAACAACGATAATCCGGGCTTTTGGGAAAAGAATAAACAATGGCTGAAGCCGGTTGCCATTGGTGTGGGAGGCTTAACCGTAATCGGAATTGGTTATGCCATGTTCAAGGGAAGTAAAACACAAAATAAATCGTCTCCCCCGGCTAAATCATTATCCGGTGCGCCGAATAATTCAAGAAAGAAAAATCATCAACGAAATAAAAGCCACAAAAGCAAACATCACAACAAAAAAGCTATAGCCCTGCTGTAGTAATCCGTACACTTTAAAAAACTCAAAGTATGCCTAATCAAAAAAATCAATACAAACAAAAAGCCAGGAAGAAAGGATTTCTTTCGGGCATGAATGAAGAACTGCCCACCAAAGGCAATGTAAAAAACACCATGCTGGAAACGGGTAAGGATCTGCTGGTAGCGGTACTCGGTGGAGGGCTGATTGGCTCTGCCATCGGAAGGCCATCCCTTGCAATAGGAATAGTGACTACCGGAACCGGACACTATACGCAAAGCCGTATGCTAACGCTGCTCGGTATTGGTATGATGGCTGCCAATGGATTTCAAAGAGGAAAAGGTGTGAATGGGTTGGAAGGATTGGATGGTGTGAAAGAAAGGTTAATGGCTTACAAAGAAAATTTTTCTGAAAAACTTTACCTGGATAAAATCCTGAAGCAAAAATCAGCCGCAGCAACCAATGGCTTTGGGCAATTACAATACTTCAACTACGACCAGGAAATGAATGGCGGATTAAATGCCCTCAACAGCATAGAAGATCAGCTTATTGAAAGCGGTATGCAGTTTCAGCAAATGACCGGTGCCGCACTCCCAGAAATGGAGGTTGATGATGAATGGGAAGAAAGGCTTTATTAGCCCGAACCTCTAAAGGGGAGTAAAAACAAAATCAAATTCAATTAATAATCTCTCTTAACTCCCCTTTAGGGGTTAGGGGGCAAAACGAAAAATCATGTTAGGACTTTTAGAAGGAATTGAAGAATACAATAACCAGGGAGCATTGCTCGGACTGGAAGGTGTAGATGACGGAGAGCTGCTCGGCGCACTTCGTAAAATGAACCCAATTAACCGGTTGAAAATGGTATCAAAATTATCCAACACGGGTGCAGCCAGCAAAGGTTCAAGGGCAGAGATGGAAAGATTCTTTGGTGAGTTACCTGTAAACATCAAAGAGGCATTGGTAAAAGGTGAACTGCGTTTGGCTGACAGTATCATTTATTCCATCAAACCGGTTACATCCAAAACCATCAAGCTGTTCGAAACACAGGATGACAAGGAAATTGGCTTGCGTAATATCAGCAATTCCAAATTGCCAAAGAACCAGGCGTTTCTAGTAAGTGGTATCATCTTACTGGCAGGTACTGCTGCTGATGCAAGCAAAGACAAGGTGATTGCCACCAGCTACAAAGGGCTGGAAGAATTTCCTACCATTGCCAACGGTGAGTTCAATCTCAAAAGCAATAAAAAACAGATTGTACCTGAAACCAGCAACATCGTTTTTAAAACGACCAATAACAGGAATGTGCCATTGGGTTATTACAAACTGGCCAACCCAAGATTGATACATGATGATGTGTTAATTGAAATGACCATTGAACTGGGTACAATGGAAGGCATTCCGCAGAACACCTATATCTATGCGGCTATGCACGGTACTATCACTACTCCGTAAAATAATTTAGGTTTTGGTTGCTACCTGAGATTACTGCGAAAGTGGTAAACGAAAACGGCGGGGGGAATGGACAATAACTCCCTGCCGGTAGCAACTGATTTAAAGAACATTAATCCGTACCCTAATCCGTACCCTATGCAAACTGTAAAGAAACGATTTGACATTGCTGTAACAGAACCGAATAAAATCTTCAGCAAAACATTTGAACTGGATAAAAACATTGTTTCCATTAAGGGCATGTTGTTTACTGCTGATAAAGATGATTTACTCTACTATCGAGGTTCACAAAAAGTGGAGATTAATAAGGAAGAAATTTTTCCTGAGAATTACGAAAGCAAACTGCTTTTGTCGGGTATCAATGTTGCTCCTAACCACCGTTATTACGATTTGGGCAATCAACCGGCAGGTAATGGTTCTGTAAAAGTAGAATACAAAGACAGCAACGACAGCCGTGCCATTTTTGTTCCCTACCGTGTTTCGCTGTATGTAGAATGTATTATAGGATAATGAAAGAAGAAGTCATCATACAATCCATTGGTATTACTAAGAGAAAAGAACAACTTTTTTTCCAGGTGAAACTGCCCAGGGACACTGATAAAATTATCGGTATTGAAACGGGTTTGTTTGTAGAATCTGTTTTGCCAGATTTTCTTCCATACACACAGGGCGATGCAAACATTATCCGGCGAAACAGGTTAATCGGAACGCTGCAATTACAGGCATCGGGAAAACCAAACCTGTTTTATGCAAAGGAGATTTTTGATAAGGACATCAACATTGGTGTAAATGAACTGAAAATTGTGTCAGAAGGAGTATTTAATGAATTACTGGTTGCACCTCTGCGGTTGAAAGGAGAAGATGTACCCAATGATGGTAACAATTTTTCTGATTTTACGATTTGGTCGCATGGCACAAAAAGAGAAGAAGACCCGGTGAATATTTGCGGATGCCAACTCATCAACGGACAGTTTAAAGATGCAGTGGGAGCATATTACAACATAAATATTCAGTACAGGGTAACACTGTATATCTGGATTGAAAGAAAGGTAAACAACAAACAATGACAATTGAACTGGCTTTGGAATATATACCGGCACGAATGAAAGAACTCGGCTATGGGGATGATTACAGCATCCAGTTCCGCCACTTTGTATTGCTGCCAAAAGAAGAAATAAAAGTTAATGCACAAAACCAGTTGTTGTTATTGATTGAACCGGTAGATACCATTTCAGTAGAAAGCGATGCAGGAATATTTGATGTAACCATTGATTATGTAAATGAGTTGCAGTACGAACACCAGGGATCTGTCCGCATAATAAATTATGCAGCAATCACCCAACATGCAAGATTTATCCAGGTAATACCCAAAACAGAAAAGCCATGCCCATAACACACGATAATTACGACCAGCTTAAAATAGACAAGCTGAAGCATTTTCTGGAAGACATGACAGCAAAGGGACATGCCAAGCCTTACGAAATATTTGTTGACA
The DNA here is from genome assembly GCA_031360765.1 of Chitinophagaceae bacterium. GTDB lineage: Bacteria > Bacteroidota > Bacteroidia > Chitinophagales > Chitinophagaceae > Ferruginibacter. The sequence continues at coordinate 27,513 of JANMBZ010000023.1, read as the reverse complement.
GTCTGAAGGTGGTTCCAAAAACTGAAGACCCGAAAGAGTTTGACAATTATGAGTATTACATGAATGATGATACAGAAAAAATCCGCATCCAGATTTACAACTCTAATCTATCGCCCCGTAACGACCAGTATTGTTTTTATGTAAAGCAACACAAACAGGACAAGGGATTGAATGGCCTCGGTGATATTGAAAACATCATCCAGGAGAAGCTGACAGCAAGGGATAAGGAGCATGAAGCAAAACGAATACAGGAAGAACTGGTAGAAACAAAACAGAAGTTAGAAGATGCAGAAGAATACATTGAAGAACTGGAAGAAAAATTAGAACAATCCACCAGCGATAAACACAAACTGAAAAATTTAGATCTGATTGAGTTCGGTTCTGCTGTACTCGGTAAGCTGGCAGAAAAAAATGCAGATGTATTAAACGGAATAGGGATAACAGGTTTTGGCAGCAAAGAGATAAAGCAAGTGGAACAAACACAACCACAGGGTGAGGCAACCTTTCAGAAAAAAGCAAACGAACCAACTCCATTAACTGAAGAGCAACAGCAATACATCGCTACCCTTCAACAATTGCAGGCAAGATTTGATGAGCAACAAATGGTAGCCGTGATTGGTATTCTCAATCAACTGATGGAAGAACCGGCTCATGTAAATACCGTAGCAGAATTACTCAACATTAAAAATCCACAACCATGAATAAATACCAGTATGATATAACCATTGAAGCCAAAACAGAAAGCGAAGCCGATGCAAAAATGACGGCATTGACAACACTGGCTTCCAAACTTAGCCAAAAAGAATTAACCAAGCTGGCGCATACCATTAAGAATGATCCTGTGAAAACAGCGTTGGCGAAAAAATACCTGGGAGTTTAACCCCCTAATACCCTGAAAAGGAATAAGAATACCAATATGAGCAACAAGCGTTCTACAAATAAGCATGATGAGTTTACACTCAAAGAAACAGTCACCTACAGCGTTTTAGGGGTAGTTGTTTTAGGTGGAAGTTTTTTCATTGGCCGCAGCTTAGTAAGAAATGCAAGATCAACAGGTGAAGAAAAGAAGACGTATGAAGAAGGTAACGAAGCAACTTTTGCAAAGCAATTAAAAATGGCTTTTGATAATGATATGTGGTTTGGCTGGGGAACAGATGAAGAAGCCATCCGAAAAACATTGAAAGCTGTACCAAGTAAAGAAGTTTTCAGAAAAGTAATTAACTCTTATCAAAAACTGTATGCCCGTAGTTTGATGAAAGACATGCAGGATGAACTGACCTCAACAGAATACAGTGAAATGCTTGCTATTATCGGAGCAAAACCAGAAAGAGGCAATACACTGATTGCACCGGTATTATCACAAACACAATACCTTTTCTGGGCAAAAAGATTAAGGGCTGCTTTTAAAATTATGTATGGCCCATTCCCCGGAACAGATGAGAATGCCATTAAAACAGTGTTCATGGAAATACCTACGCAGGCAGCATTTGGACAGGTAGTACTTGCATATAAAAATGAGTACGGTGATGATATGATGAAAGACCTGCAGAGCGAACTGGAATTTTATGAGATAGACCCGATGCTGAATATCATTGCAAAAAAACCAAAAACATAGCCCCTCTGAATCTCTTCCGCCGGTTGGCGGAGAGACTTTAAAAACAGTTTTATGAAGAAAAAAGTAAACACAAAAAAACAACAAAAGAAAAAAATAGTGTTGACCACTCTGGCGGTTGGTGCAGCAGGTATTCTGGGATATTTTGGCTGGCAGTATTATAAAAAGAAGAAAGAAAAAAGTAATGATGAACCGGATGTGATCTTTAAAAAGAAAACTGGACAGCCGGACTTACCTGTTTACAATGATACTCCTGTGTTCAAGCCGGTTTACAAAACTGCACCCAAGCCCAGAACAAAACCACAACCTGTTTATAATTATCCTGAAACGGATATACCAGCAGGTAAAGACGGCTTTCCATTAAGGCGGGGAAGCAAGGGTGATAAGGTAAAAGCACTACAGGAAGCATTGATTGCAAAGCATGGTAAACTGATTTTGCCCCGCTATGGTGCTGATGGCGACTTTGGTTCTGAAATGGTAGTGGCTTTAAAAAAGCTGAAAATACCTGTAAGCATTGATGAGAGTACATACAATGTTTTGGTGCAGGGGCGCAATCAAACAAAAATAAGTATGGCTCAACAAGTGTACACAGCCGCCAGCAAAATTGATTTTTCTAAAACCGTACAATTGCTCAAGCGGTTAAATACAAAAGACGATTACAAAGAAGTAAGTGATGAATTTAAAAACTACCGGCTCAACGGCGGTGTTCGTCAAACACTGGTAAATGGATTGCTCAACACATTTACAAAAGATGAACAGAAACAGGCTATCCGTTTTGAGTTCCTGCGGATGGGTTTGCAGTTTGATGGCAACAAATGGAGCCTGGGTGGTTTTGATGGAGTAAGCATTGTAACGATTGAACCGACAACCATTTGGGTTAATTCATCCGAAGCAATAAAAGTACCGGCCCGGATGGTACTCGGAAATGAAGTAAGCAAACGGTTAGACTACACCCTCTTTGAAAACAACGGCAAACATTTTTTAGTGCAAACAAAATCAATAAGACAGCTTTAAAATTATTTTATGAAAAGACATATCAGGTACATTATTGTACACAGTACAGCAACCTTTGACCCTAAAGTTTCTCAGTTCTATGGCCTTTATCATTATGTGGTGGAAAGAACCGGCGAAATAAAACGTATTCATGCAGACGCAGCCATTGTGAAAAATGTGGAGCGGGTGGATAACGAAGCCATACATATTGCGTATGCAGGCGGCAGAAACAAATCAGGCACATTGGGAGATACAAAAACCCCCAACCAGGAAGAATCACTGTTTAATAAAATCGTTGCGCTGTCCATAAAATACCCAAGTGCAGCCATTGTAGGACATGATGAACTGGAATCAAGTTCTATCTCTCCGGGCTTTAATGTAAAAGAATGGATTCGCAGTTATGAACCTGATCTGAATTTATCCAAAGCCAGTTAATCAAATTATTTATTAATAAATCCACCCTATGTTATTAACTATCCAGAATACACTGGCAGCGAAAAGCTATACCATGTATTCCCGACCCTTTGAATTGAACATTATAGGTATCCGTGCCAACAGCACAACACCCAACAGCTTTGATGATACCATCAATATCTTTTACAAAACAAATGATGGTAAGTGGCAGTTTCACCAGTTCCCTGCAACAACCGACCCTGGTACATTCTGGTTGAAGAACATGATGAACCCACAGGGAACAGCCATTGTAAAACACGGACAGTATATCGGCTCACATGCCATTGGTATGCACCGGGGTAGGTATCTGGCTCTTACACAAAAAAGACCATTGACTGTAATACGGGATTATAACCGTGATGCCGTGCTGGATTTTAATAATGGCAAAGAACAAACCGGAATGTTTGGTGTGAATATTCATCATGCTTCTGTAAACGGCACAACAAAGTTTGTAGAGAAGTATTCCGCCGGTTGCCAGGTGTTTGCAAATATTGAAGACTTCAATTTGTTCATGCAGTTGGCACAACGCCACAAACAATTTTACGGTAATGATTTTACCTACACACTGATTGATGAGAGGGCTTTAATCCGTGAAGCAAAAAAAAATTAGTGTTTGATCTGGTGGGGTTGGGTATTGCCGCAGCCTTGGGGCTTATTACTTATGAAATTATAAAAGATTACCCATGAAAAAATTTATAACAGAATTATTTAAAGACAAAGATGGCAGTTACAGTCTGCGTGAAGTTGCCATTGCAATACTGATCGGTGCCTTGATTATTAGCTGGGTGGCACAGCAGTTTTTTAACAAGGCTGTACCTGAATTTATGTTTTATGCCTTTGCCAGTTTGATTGGCGCAGGATGCTTTGGCTACTCACTTGAAAAGAAAACGGCCCCCTCTAACTCCCCCGAAGGGGGAGAACAAAATCCTTAACAATAACCATCTAAAATTTATAAAATGAAAAACTTTAAAACAATCATTACCCTTTTAATCGGTGCCGTTATCGGCTTTTCCTTTTGCCATTTATTTCACAGGGATTGTTCCGGCGATGATGTTCCGGTGGTAAGCCAGGATTTCAAATCTTCCGAACTGGAAAAGAAAATGCAGCAAACCGAAACCCTTTTCCAGCAAAAGGAAGATTCCATCACAAAGAAAAATAATGAACTCAATAAGAAGTTACAGGAAACACAAACGGTATTGGGAAAAGCGAGGATAAAGAACAACCAGCTTCAATCGCAGGTATATACATTGATTGACAGGCAGCAGGTTTATAAAGCAGATAATGATACAGCCGGCTATATTGAAGGATGTGATTCCTTACAGGAAAAAGTCAGTCAGTTGATTGTTTATTCAAACCAACAGGACAGTCTGTGTCAGATCAGTATCGCTAATTTAAGCAGTCAGCTACAAAATAAAGATTCAGCTATTGTGCTAAAGTATTCGCAGTACCAGTCTTTGAAGGAAACGCTTAATCAAAGTCTTGCACAGCAACTGGTTTTAGAAAAAGAAACAAAGTTTTACAAAAAGAAATTTAAACGGCAACGCTTTGTCAGCAAATTAAAGTCAATCGGCTTGCTGATTATATCCGGGCTTGCTGCCAAACAATTAATTCACTAACCAAATTTTAAAACAGGCATGAAAGAAAAAGGCATCGTAGCCACTGCTACCTTAATTACTTCGCTCTTATCATACTTATATGCAAAAGAGGCAGATAAAGATGCTGTGCCTTTTGTAATGATAGGAGGTTTTCTCGGTTCAATTATCGGGGAGACTATCGCCGAAGGCATAAAGAAGAACAAATAAGATAATCAAACGCTCAAATAATGGCAACTGAAATTTATAATGATGGCGCTTCGCTGCGGATTGTAAACAATGGCAATGTGATATTGGTAAGCAAGCTCCAGGTTAAAACCATTGACACGATCCGCAACGATGTAGTGCGGATTAATATTGGCGAAGGCGCATTAAAAAATATTTATTTGAAGTATGCGGAGGTATCTGTTCCTGAAGGGATACTTGATGTAAACGAGTTGAGGGATTTGCTGAATGGAATGTTGAAAAGTAATATTGGCGGCGGTGCAACAGAAAATAAACAGGATATTGAAATTGCAGTGTTGAACAATATTCTTACAGTATTGCTTGATATTAAAAAATTGGTAGGCTCAATTAGAATTATTGGCACTGGTATAAGAGTACCTGTAAGAATTGATGAATCAAATCCCGATGTGGTTTACAACGGCTTTGTCGTTGCCGGTACAATTGTATCAGATGCTGTGTGGGCCATTCAGAAAATAACAAAGGAAAAAGCTGCTACCATTTACGAGTGGGCAGATGGTGATGAATTGTATGACAATATCTGGGAAAACAGATACGAACTAAACTATCTGCCGAAAGATCCTTCACCAACAAGATTAACCTCTGAATAAAGATGAAATACGCTGAAACCTCTGAAATTGTTCTGGGTAATATCCCCGAAATTGATGTGCCTGAACTGCAGTTATCTTATACCAGGAGTAACAGAAAAGACTTTGGAAAAATCAGCACATCAAAAGATGCTGCTGATTTTATTCGTAACACTTTTCAAAAAGGTGAAGTGGAATTGCAGGAACAGTTTATCGTTCTGTATTTAAGCCAATCAAACAATATCATTGGTTACTACAAACATTCCAAAGGTTCCATCAATGCCACGGTTGCAGATATAAGGATCATTCTGGCTACCGCATTAAAAAGTCTGGCGGTGTCAATGGTGATAGCACATAACCACCCATCCGGCAATTTAAGACCATCAAGGCCAGATGAACAGTTGACTGCAAAGATTAAAGAGAGTGCAGCCATGATGGATGTAAGTTTGATTGACCATATAATAGTAACGGCTGATGATTACTATTCTTTTGCAGATGATGGCATGTTAGGGTTGGAAGGTTTTGATAAAAGGGAACAAAATTTTGTTGCCGCCATTGAACAGAATTTAATCAGCAAAAAATCACACAACAAAATATCCGTTGAAAAATTAGCCGCCAGTTTTAGCATCAATGACAAGAACGAAGTAAAGGAACTCACGGAGCTTGCTATCGTAAACAGGGCAAGACATTTGGCTCATCAGCCTGGCAGCATCAAAGAAAGGTTTGACAGCATCGTTGAACTTTACCATTCACAAGTAAACCTATCTCACCGCACTTCACAAAGTATTTTACTGCAACAATATTCAACGCCTGCACCTATCGGTTATCTGATAGGTATGTTTTGCGAAATAAATAAACTGCAAACAAAAGGTGGCTATGCTTTTGAACCATCTGCCGGTAATGGTTTACTTACCATTGCAGCCAATCCAAAATATGTTTATGTAAATGAACTGGATAAAGTACGCAATAGTAATTTGTGTACACAAGGCTTCGCAAATGTTTGGCAAAGAGATGCTACCAATGCTTTCATGGATGTGCAAAGAAACTTCAATGCAGTAATGACCAATCCGCCGTTTGGTACATTGAATACAAAAGTGATGTACGATAGTTTCCCCATCAATACACTCGATCATCTAATGGCTTTGAGGGCTTTGGATTGTATGGCAAATGACGGTAAAGCAGCTATCATCATTGGTGGGCATACCAATTGGGATGAACGTGGCAGGATACAGGCTGGCAAAAACAGGATCTTCTTTAATTATCTGTATAGCCGTTACCATGTTGTTGATGTGATACAGATTGATGGGCATAAATTGTATTCAAGGCAGGGAACTTCATTCAATGTCAGGTTGATTTTAATTAGTGGAAGAAAAGAAAAACCTGTTGGCAATGCGCCGGTGTATAATGCCCAAACAGATATTGTCATAAAATCTTTTGATGATTTATTTGAAAGGGTTACAGATGCAATGGCAGATTATAAAGAAGAACAACCAATGAAAAAAGATTTAACCACTTTAGAAAAAGAGGCATTAGCATTAAGTGCATTATTCGGCGAAGAATTGGGCTTGCCTTACATGCCTTCATCTTCCAGTAAGTCATTAGATACTCAAGTACCCGACAGCATGAGTTATGAAACACAGCAATCTTTGGAGTTTATCAAAAATGATGTGGGCGGCGATATTGACAGGTTTGTAAAACATCGCTTGCAGTATTCATCGAAACAAGCTATGTACAATGCTTTATCGGCTGAACAGATTGATGCAGTGGCAATGGCTATCTACAATATTGAAGCCAGGGAACAGGGTATGATTATCGGCGACCAGACAGGCATTGGTAAGGGCCGTATTGCAGCAGCCATGATACGTTACGGTGTATTGCAAAAAATGAAACCAATTTTCTTAACTGAAAAAGCAAATTTATTTTCCGACATCTACCGGGATTTAATAGCCATCGGCTCCGGGCATTTCAGACCCTTTATTGTAAATGGAAGGGAAAGCAAAACAGACATCAAAGATGAAGATGGCGAAATTCTTTTTCAGGCATTGCCTCCTACAGAACAAAACAAAATTTTTAAGGAAAGGAAATTTCCACCGCAATACGATTTTGTTTTAAGTACATACTCACAGTTTAATTCACCTGAAAGGAAACCTGAGAAACCATCTTTCTTAATGAGCATTGCAGAAGGCAACATGATGATAATGGATGAAGCCCATAACAGCAGTGGCTCATCCAATACAGGTGAATTTTTGCAAAGAGTTGTTGCTCATACCAAAGGTGTTGTTTTCTTATCAGCAACTTTTGCCAAGCGGCCAGATAACATGCCCATCTACGCCATGAAAACAGCTATCAGCGATGCTAACATGACGAAGGATGATTTGGTAGAAGCCATTACAAGAGGCGGTGTAGCATTGCAGGAAGTTCTGTCTTCACAGTTGGTGGCAGAAGGGCAAATGCTTCGCCGTGAAAGAAGTTTTGAAGGCATTGAAGTGAATTATTTAACAATCGATAACAAAGCCGAAGAACACAGGGCGATAGCAGACAATATCACTGAAATACTTCGTGATATTATTGCCTTTCAAACCAACCATGTAGATAGCCAGATAGATGAACTGGATAAGATTGCAGTGGCGGAAGGTAAAGAAGTTACATTGAGAGAAGGTACATCACAGGCTGGGGTTGACAATACGCCGTACTTCTCCAAAGTGTTCCAGGTTATCAATCAAATGTTGTTCAGCATTAAAGCCGAAGCGGTTGCAGACAGGGCAATTGCAAGATTGAAAGAAGGTAAGAAACCAGTAATAGCATTTGCATCTACAATGGGCAGTTTTATTGAGCAGATGGAAAATGAAAAAGGTATGGCTGTGAGTGATGGCGATACCATCAATACAGATTTTACAGAAGTGTTGAGGCGTGGACTGGATGGCATATTGCGTTACACAGAAAAAGATGTGGATGGCAATGCTGTTTACAAAAAATTTCTCATCAGCGATTTTACTCCCGATGCACAGGCAGAATATTACCGCATACTCAACAACATCAAATCTGTATCAACAGGCATTACTATTTCACCGATTGATATAGTTGTTAAAAAGATTCAGGATGCAGGTTATACCGTTGCAGAAGTAACAGGTAGAAAATATGAACTGCAAATCAATACCAAAACAAACAAGGGTTTATTACTTTCCCGAAAACGCATCAATACTAATGATGCGTTTCGCCAGTTCAATAACAATAAAGTGGATGTGTTGATGATAAACCAATCAGGCAGCACCGGCGCATCAGCGCATGCAATCGTTACTCCAAAAGTACCAGCCAATGAGGTAAAGCAAAGAGTAATGATTGTTCTGCAGGCTGAACTGGACATCAATACCGAAGTACAAAAGCGGGGACGTATAAATAGAACGGGACAAATCATAAAACCTATTTATGATTATGTAACATCCGCCATACCTGCTGAAAAAAGATTGATGATGATGTTGCAGAAGAAATTAAAATCATTAGATGCCAACACAACATCGAACCAAAAACAATCCACCAAGATTTTAGATGTACCAGACTTTTTAAACAAGTATGGCGACAAGCAAGTGAAAGAATATTTGATAGAGAACCCCGAAGTAAATGATTTGTTAGACGACCCTTTAAAACTGAAAGCCTCCAAATCGGATAGCACAGACGATACAAAAGAAACTGCCGAAGATGCTGCACACCGGGTATCTGGTCGTGTAGCAGTATTATCCACCAAAATGCAGCAGGACTTTTATACAGAGATTGCCGACCGCTATAATGATTATGTAGAATATTTAAAGCAGGTGGATGAATACGATTTGGAAGTGGAAGCAATCAACCTGGATGCAGAAACCACCCACGCCCGAATCATCAAAATGGGTAAAGGCGGCGACAGTTCTTTTGGCGATGATAGTGTGCTGGAAACAGTAAAAGCCAATGTGCTTAAAAAACCTTTTAGCAGAGTAGAGTTGGATAATCTTCTTCGGGAATCCAATCCCAATAATGATGCACTGACACAACAAAGCGATTTGCTAACGGGTTATGAAAAAAATGTGCTGGAGAAATTAGAAGAAGATAAAGCTGGTATTGATACAAAATATGATATACTGATACGAGAAATACCCAATGAAAAGAAAATTAAAAAAATGCAACCCGGTTCAGCAGAATGGACACATGCAATCAAAGAACGGGAAAAGGAATTGATTGCTGCCAAAGAATTTCAATTACAAAATCTGCGAAGGACTGCTGATAACCGAAAACAATACCTGCAAAGAATTTTTAAGGCATTCCATGTGGGCAAACTGGTAAACTATCCCGAAGAAACTTATCTCGGCGGCAATGAATTGGTGCCTTCTGTTTTCTTAGGCTTTGTAATAGATAAGAAAAAGAAAAATCCTTTTGCACCTTCTGCCATCAAGTTACGCTTTGCCATTGCCAACAGCAATAAATATATAGCCATCCCTGCATCTTATTCGGAAGATATTATGAGCATAATCGGAGCCAGTACAGAAATGCTGCAACCTGACAAAGAAAAATTATTGAACCAATGGGAAGATTATGTCAAAGCCACAAACGCAGACAGAAAGACCAGGCATATTATTACCGGAAATTTATTGCAGGCGTTCAGTGATTTTAAAGGCAAGCTGGTAAGCTATACCACCATTGATGGCAAAACAAAAAAAGGCATACTGATGCCTGATAACTGGACACCCAATGAACAGGTACAGGATAAAGTGGTAGTGCCTATCAGCAAGGCTCTTCCTATTATAAAATCAATGGTGAATGGGCATAATATCAATACCAATAACGGTATTGGCTTTATTAAACAGGGCGGATATTTTAAAATCATTGTTGCAGCTTCACGGCAACGGGGTGGTGATATTTATTTGGACAAAGGATTATTAGAACTGGTGGAAAACAACAATTTTGAAAAGGTGTCTGATAAGATGGTGGCGAAGCTGCATGAAAGCAATATCAACAAGGCTGTTGCCATTTTGCAGAATAACCACAGTTGCAGTGTTACATTAACCACTCACCAGTTAAAAGATATAAAAGACAACCCGAACAAACACAGCAATCGCAAAAAAATAGAACTGCCGCCGGAAGAAGATGATGCAATACCCGATAACATCCGCTACTTAGAATTAGAAGCCGAAGCACTCGAATTAGAACTTGAATTATTAGCAGCATAAACGCCCCTAACCGTCCTGAGCTTGTCGAAGGGAAGGGAATAAAAGAATAACTATGATTAACTACAACAACTATTACGAAAAAGTAAAAAGCATTGATTTTTATAACCTGCCCGATGCTTTAAAGAAAGGGCATGAGTATGTAAACAAAGCGACAAGCAATGGAACAAGCTGGGAAGCCTACCACGGCAGTGAAACAGTAAAAAAAGTAATGGATATGTACTTTGCCAAACTGAATGAGTTTGTTGCAAATAATAACAAGGCAGATGTAAAGCAGCATAGCAAAAAAATACAGCAGCAATCAAATGCTGAAATAATGAAACAGGCCATGATTAAACAGGGTATCGTAAACCCGGATGGCAGCAGAAAAGCAAATGGTAAAAAGCCAGCAAAAGAAAAGCCCGGATATGAAGGTAGCCTGGTTGAAAGGATGCCCGAAGAAATAAGGTATATCAAACGCTTTATCGGTTTGCACGGAAAGACAAAAGCCAAAGATGATATATTGCGCTTTATCAATGCGCTGCAAAAATCTATTCTGGAAAAACGCATCCGCAAAACATCTGCCTATGCCAACCAAATAAAGTATATCCAGGACAGCCTTATCAAAACATTTAATTCCATGAAAGCCAAAATGAAAATGGAAATAAATGAAAAAACCTATGCTGAATTTAAAGCATTGGCCGGTGGCGAAAAAATTTATCCTTCTGTGCAGTTGATAAAAAAATACATCAACCTGAATGGCAAGCCCGGCATGAAAGACAAAGCAAAACAGTTGCTGGCACAGATGGAGAAAGCGGTAAGGGTGAAAAAGAATATCGGTAAAAATGACCCTTATGCAGCAGTACTGAATAAGGTATGGGAGAATCTTTCTGCTTTCGTAAAGAATAAAACTGAAAAGGTTTTGCGGATTGAAGAAAAAGAACTGAATGGTTTAAATGGCGTATTAAGCGGATTGGATGGCTTTGATTTTACAGAACCAACAGCAAAACCTTCTGTAATGAACAGCATGGATTTTGCCAACCTGCAGTTTGATACGATTGGGTTAAAAGGTAAATGGCTCGATTTAATCGGCGACCCATCCTCCAATTTTACGGCAATGGTATTTGGTAAACCTAAAATGGGTAAATCTTATCTGTGTATTGATTTTGCCGGATACCTGGCCCGTAATCATGGAAAGGTTTTGTATGTAGCCAAAGAAGAAGGTTTGGACTACACCTTGCAAATGAAACTGAATGATAAGAATGTAAAACATCTTAACCTGTATGTTGCATCGGTGCTGCCAGAAGATTTATCTGCATACGATTTTATTTTCTTGGACAGTGTCAACAAACTGGGGCTTACACCCGATGACCTCAACCGCCTGAAATCATTTAACCCAACAAAGTCTTTCATTTTTATTTTCCAGTCAACTAAGGATGGAGCCTTCCGGGGTGCAAATACTTTCCAGCATGATGTTGATGTGGTGATTGAAGTGCCGGAAAAAGGTAAAGCTGTGCAGATGGGAAGGTTTAACCAGGGCGGAGAGATGGAGATATTCTAAACTTAAAATCTAAATTTTTAATAATCCGGTTAATCCTCTATAACCGGATTTTTCTTTTTAAAAATTAATCCAACAATATGAAAACAGTAAACCAAATTATTAATCCTGACAATTTTGATAACATCAACCCGGAAGAAAAACCGCTTACACCGGAATTGCTAAAAACCTTTCCAGGCTGCGAAGATTATACCGAACAGCAAGCCCTGGAAATCATCCATTCACTTGAAAAGCTGTCCGCTATATGCTATAATATGACCTGTACAGAAAAAATACATTCAATTGATAATCAACAAGTTGTATATTTGAATAACAAAAAAAACATCGCCGCATGAACCATTCCATTGATTTATTTACAAAATGGGCCAAAAGCCCCAAACACTCGGTAGAAAGGTCAAGTGAGAAAAAAGCAGTTATCTATACGAGGGTATCTTCAAAAGAGCAGTTCGATACGAACTTATCGCTCGACTGGCAACGCAAAGCTATTGAAGAATATGCCCACCGTACCGGTTTTGAAATCGTTGAGCATTTCGGTGGCATTTATGAAAGTGCTAAAACTGATGGGCGTAAAGAGTTCCAGCGGATGCTTGATTTTGCCCGTAAAAATAAAAAAGTAACTCATATCTTTGTTTACCTGCTCGACAGGTTCAGCCGTACCGGTGGCGGAGCTATTAAACTTGCTAAAGACCTTCGGGAGAAATATGGTATTACCGTTGTTGCAGTAACACAACCAATTGATACCAGTAATCCTGGCGGCGTATTTCAGCAGAACATTCAGTTTCTTTTTAGTGAGTATGATAATCAGTTAAGAAGACAACGGGCAATGGCCGGTATGCGGGAGAAGTTTCAAAGAGGTATTTGGTGCTTAAAACCGCCGATGGGGTATAATATCGTTTACCTGAATAAAGATGTAAACGATGAAAGAAGCAAGGGCGACAGGAAGATCATAATTAATGACACAGGCAAAAAACTTAAAAAGGCTTTTGAGTGGAAATCTAAGGGTATGAAAAATGAAGAAATACTCGAAAGGCTTAAAACGATGGGCGTGAAAATATATAAGCAAAAAATAAGCATGATATTTTCCAATCCTTTTTATTGCGGTCTTATCGCCAGTAAAATGCTTAATGGCAAACTGGTAGAAGGGGTACATGAAAAATTAGTTTCCCGTGAATTATTTTTGCAGGTTGACCAAGTAAGGGCAGAGGCGAAAGGCAAATACGGAATTTTACACCAAAAAGAACATGAAAAAGTACCGCTGAAAGTTTTTGTAAAATGTGATAAATGTAATCAGGGTTATACCGGCTATGTCGTCAAGGCTAAAAATATCTGGTATTATAAATGCCGCACAAAGGGTTGTTGCTTTAATAAAAATGCAGAAAAATTCAATAACCAGTTTGAAACCTACCTTACTCAATATTCCATTCAGCCGCATTTAATAACCGCATTTCTCCACTGTATGAAGCATCAGTTTGCAACCCTTAACCTTGAGCAGGCTGAACAACAGAAAACAAATAAAGCAAGTCTTGTCGAATTGCAGAAAAAGATGGATTCCCTTGAAGAAGATTATTACATCAATAAGAGTATGCCCTTGGAAACCTATCAAAAATTTATACAAAGGTTTGTTGACGAAAAAACAAAAATCCTTCAGTTACAACATTCTACCGTTTCATACAGTTCGAACCTCCACGAAACGCTATCTGCGGCACTTAATTTTTCTGCTAAACTCCCTGCTAGATGGAGTTCTGCCTGTGTCAATGAAAAGGAAACATTACAAAAACTGGTTTTTCCCGAAGGTGTGGTCTATGATTTTAAAAACGAGGCATTTCGAACCGAAAAAGTAAATGAAGTATTTCGCTGTATTGCCCAACTGAAAAGGGTTTCAGCCGAAAATGAAAATGGACAAACCAGTAATGAAACCGGTTTGTCCAATTCTGTTGGGTTACTAGGATTCGAACCTAGACAAACAGAATCAAAATCTGTTGTGCTACCTTTACACCATAACCCAGTATTTTAATTCGGCTGCAAAAATAAGGGTATTGCTTTTACCTCCCAAAAGGATTTTTTAGTTTATTTGAGTCTTTTCCTGTTTAAAACTGCTTAAGGAGTTTATTTATCTTCACTTTTTTCATTCAACTCTATAAATGCTTTTATAAAACTGTTTTTAAAAGGATTGTCTTTGTGTATTAAAAGTGAGTTATATAAAACAGATTCTGCAACAGCTATTTTTCTATCAATCTTGATGATTAAACCATTATCACTTTTTTTAAACCACGTGTCAAATTTTCTTTTTCTGATATGTTCTTTGTAGTCGCTGCTGTCGCAGATGTAAATTACAGCATTCTCGTTTTTTATTAAATATTCTGATATTATTTTCGAAACAGTTATACCTATTTTTTCATCTAATGGCTGCTCTTTAGATTTCCCTTTCTCTATATCCAGATTAAAAGCATAAATAAATGGTGCAATTAGAGGATAATCTGTAAACAAATAGCTGTAAGGAATGAAGTAACATAAATAAGTAGTACCTGCTTTTGAAGTAAAGCTGTAGTAAAAAGCCTGCCTTTTAATTATTTTATAAGGTTGCAAAGGGAAAACCTTTTTCTTTTAATTGTTCTAAAGTACCACCTTTTGCAAGATGCTCTTTAATCATCTTCCGGTCGGCCAGCATTTTTTGAAGAATTTGTGAGCCAGTATATTTTTTTGCCTTTTTTTTAGTGGCTTTTTCAATAGTTGCCATAAAATTTGTTTTATGTAAGGTACAAATTTTGAATTACTTTTTCTTTTTTGCAGGTTTTGATAAATCTTTTTTAACCTTTTTGAGATAATTTAAAAACTGTCTTATTACCAATTGATTGTCGGGATTTAGTTTTATCGGCATTGAAAAACTCTCTGTTTAAACCTGATTTATTCAAATACTTGAATTATAATTCAACATTTAAGTTTTCTTTACTAATTGAATCGGTTAAAATTGCAGCTTTACTCCAATTTCTGTCTAATAAAATATAAGTTTGGCTAAATGCAGCCAAACTTATATTCATCAGTAAAAAGAAGAAAATACTTTTTATAAATTTAAGCCTCAAAATTATCATATTTAATGTTAACTAATATTACTCTACTCCTCATCTTCCTTCTCCTTCAAACCCTTTATTAAATCCAATGCCTCAGTAACCACATCGCACATGATTGTAATTAATGAGCCGGGTTTTGCTGTGTTGTATGCATGCATGATAGCTTCCTTCTCATTTAAAATAATTGTAACCGGAATTTCTTTGGTTTTGGTTTCGGTAATGCCATCAATCAGCAGTTGCACAATTTCATCGGCTGTGCGGCCACGCAGGTGTTTATCCTGGCGGATGATGATCTCATCAAAATACCTGCCCGAGATACGGCCGAGTTCTTTAATATCTTCATCACGTCTGTCGCCAGTACCGCTGATGATGCCAACCTTTGGCTTGCCATCGAGTTTGCTAACAAAATCGCAGAGCAGTTCAAGTCCGGCAGGGTTGTGTGCAAAGTCAACCAAAAACTGAAAATGTTTAAACTCAAACATGTTCAGTCTGCCCGGTGTTTGGGTAGATGATGGAACAAAAGTCTGCAGTGCCAGTTTAATATCTTCAATTTCAATATTGCGCCAGAAGTAAGTGCTTAATACAGCAGGCAAGCAGTTCATAACATTGTGTATCGCTTTACCACCGTAGGTTACAGGTACTTCACTAACTTTTATTACCCTTATCTTCCACGTGCCTTTCATGATGGTGATGTAACCATTTTCAAAAACTGCGGCATAGCCACCTTTTTTACAATGGTCAATAATACGTTGGTTATTTTCATCCATGCTAAAGAGGGCAACATTACATTCCAAACCTTTCCGCATTGCATAAACCAGGTCATCATCAGCATTTAAAATAGCATAGCCGTGTTTAAAAACTGTTTCGGGCACCACCGCTTTTACTTTTGCCATCTGCTCCATACTTTCAATGCCACCCAGGCCAATATGATCGGCACTTATATTTGTTACTACCGCCACATCGCAATTCTGAAAAGCCAAACCATTTTTTAAAATACCGCCTCTGGCACATTCAAGTACTGCAAAATCAACCGTAGGATCTTTTAAAACAAAGGTTGATGATACCGGCCCGGTACAATCCCCCTTCATCATCATCTGGTTTTGTATGTATACGCCATCGCTGGTTGTGTAACCAACTTTGTAGCCGGCAGTTTTTGCAATATGTGCTGTGAGCCTTGTTGTAGTTGTTTTACCATTGGTACCGGTAATGGCAATAATGGGTATCGTGCCGGCGCTGCCTTTGGGAAAAAGCATATCCACTACCGGTTCAGCAACATTGCGTGGTAAACCAACCGATGGATCTATATGCATGCGGAAACCCGGTGCAGCATTCACTTCCAGTATGGCGCCACCATTTTCTTTAACCGGTGTTCGTAAATCAGTAGCCATAATATCAATGCCGCAAATATCCAGACCAATAATTTTTGCAATCCGTTCACACATCATAATATTTGCAGGGTGTACTTCATCCGTAACATCTGTGCTTGTACCGCCGGTAGATAGATTGGCAGTTGGTTTCAGCAAAACCAATTCATCTTTTGCAGGGATGGTTTCTAAATTATAACCTTTTTCATCCAACATTATTTGTGTAAAATTATCAATGGTAATTTGAGTTAACACTTTTTCGTGTCCGTAACCACGACGAGGATCTTTATTTGTTTCATCAATTAAATATTGAATCGTATTTTTTCCATCACCAACCACCGACGCCGGTGTACGCAAAGCAGCACAAATAAATTTGTAATTAATAACCAGTATTCTAAAATCGAAACCGGTAATATATTTTTCAACAATTACACTGCGGCCATAAACCTTAGCTGCTGCAAATGCTTTTAATGCCATTTCCCAATCAATAATATTGGTGGTATTTCCTTTGCCATGGTTGCCGTCAATTGGTTTTATCACACAAGGGTAACCAATATTGTCAATGGCTTCCTGCAATCCTTCCTCTGTTCTAACCACATCACCTTTAGGCACCGGTATTTCGGCAGCGCCCAGTAAATTTTTTGTTTCTTCTTTATCGCAGGCAATATCAACTGCAATGTTGCCGGTGGTACTTGCAATGGTTGCCCTTATTCTTTTTTGATGCACACCATAACCCAGTTGTACCAGCGAATGTTTGTTTAAACGGATAAACGGAATGCCACGTTTTGCAGCCTCATCTACAATACAACCGGTGCTGGGCCCAAGTCTTGTATCTTCCCGTATTTCACGCAGGTTCATAATATCATTTGCCAGATCGTAATCGGTGCCATCGGCCAAAGCCTGCGCTAACCTAACGGAAGCCTTAGCCGCATACACTCCTGCATCCTCTTCCATATAACTAATGCATACATAATACTCGCCCTCTTTACCGGTGCCACGTGTGCGGCCAAATCCCGTATCCATACCGGCCAGGGTTTGCATTTCAAGCGCAATATGCTCAATCACATGACCCATCCAGGTACCTTCATCCACACGTTTAAAAAAACCTCCAATAGTACCTTCACTACACCTGTGTTCAATCATGGTTGGAAACATCGCTTCCAATCTTTCCCGGAAGCCTTCAATTTTGTTGGTGGGTTTTTGCTCCATATCCTCCAGGTCAAGCTTCATTTGTATTAGTTTGGTGCGGCGAACGCTCCAGTAATTAGGGCCTCTTAAAATTTTAATCTCAACAATCTTCATATAAACAGTTTATAGTTTGTGGTTTATTGTTTTTTGTTACCAGCTTTAGTTTTTCAATTAAGCATCATTTGCGTCGCACTCTTGTACCGTAAATCAATGGGCAACTTTTATCGAAGCGAAGAAAAATTTGTATTTCTTTTCCGTGATTCTGTGCTTCTGTGGCAATTTCCCTAAAGATGAAAATTACCAAAATCATCTTGCTTTGCAAAAAACAAAATCTGTAAATTGTAAAACAAAATTAAAATAGATGAGTGATCGTCGTTCCTTTCTCCATAAAATAAGTCTTTTATCTGCATCAGCAGTCACTGCCAACCTGCTGCAACCGGCGTGGAGCCTCAATTTACAGGATGCGATAAAAAATGTTGCGTCTGTTCATCCATCTGCATTGGCAGGTGATGAAGAGTTCTGGCATTTTGTGCAACAATCTTACAGCATTGCGCCCAATTTCATCAACCTTAATAACGGCGGCGTAGCACCTGCACCAAAACCGGTTGCAGATGCTATGAAAACGAATTTCGATATCAGCAATCAGGCTCCTAGTTATTTTATGTGGCGCATCGTGGATCAAGGCCGGGAAACATTGCGTAAAAATCTTGCACAATTGGCAGGTTGCGATGCCGAAGAAATTGCCCTGCACCGCAATGCATCCGAAGCATTGGAAACCATCATTTTTGGTATTGATTTAAAAGCCGGCGACGAAGTAGTGCTTACCAAACAGGATTACCCAAATATGATTGGTGCCTGGAAACAAAGAGAAAAAAGAGAGGGCATAAAATTGGTTTGGGTAAATTTAGAACTGCCCAGCGAAGATGAAAATTATCTTGTAAAAAAATACACCGATGCATTTACTGCCAAAACAAAAGTTGTGGAAATAACACATATGATAAACTGGATTGGGCAGAAAATACCGGTGCGTAAAATTGCAAATGCTGCAAAAAAGATGAACATTGATGTGCTTGTTGATGGCGCACATACGTTTGCTCAATTTGAATTTTTAATTCCCGATTTAAATTGCGATTATTTTGGAACCAGCCTGCACAAATGGCTGGGAGCGCCCATTGGCACCGGTTTGCTGTATGTGCGTAAAGAAAAAATAAAATCAATATGGCCTTTATTTGGTGGTGCCAGCGATAAAGAAGATGATAACATACGAAAATTTGAACATTTAGGTACACGCCCTTTTTTTATTGAAGAAGCCATTGACAAAGCCATTGATTTTTACGACATGATTGGTGCCAAACGTAAAGAAGAAAGACTTCTGTATTTAAAAAATTACTGGATGAATAAAGTAAAAGATCTGCCCGGAGTAAAACTCCACACTTCTTTTAAAAAAGAATTTGGTTGCGCCATTGGCCTGGTAAGTGTAGAAGGAAAAACGCCGCAGGAACTGGATAGTTATTTGTGGGATAACTACCGGATACATACCGTAGGTATTGTTTGGGAAAACATAAGCGGTGTACGTATTACGCCAAATGTTTACACAAGTACCAAAAATTTAGACCGGTTGGTGGAAGCGATAACAGCATTTGTAAAAGTGTAGAAACACTCCTGTAGCGTGATAAAAAACAATTGGCCACAAGCGTAATTCCAACGTTATCAACATCCGTTAACAACAACTAAACCACATTAAAACACGATTTCCCTTATTTTTGCGTTAATCATAAAAATGATGCATGCAATTTGCTAAAGGAAAACTTATTGCGATTGGAGGGGCAGAAGATAAGGGTACTGATTTAGAGACCGGAAAATTCCAACGCAACAACCTCAATTTTTTTGAACTGGGAATTTTGTCCCGTATTATAACCGAAGCTGGGGGCCCTATGTGCCGTATTGAAGTAATTACTACAGCCAGCATGATCCCTTACGAAGTAGGCGATAATTACCTGAATGCTTTTGGAAAAATTGGCTGCACCAATATTGGCGTAATGCATATCCGTAACCGGGCCGATACTGCCAATGCTGAGTTACTTGAAAGAATAACCTCCTGCAATGTAGTTATGTTTAGCGGTGGTAACCAATTACGCCTTAGCAGTACTTTTGGAGGTACCGCATTTTTGGAAAAATTATTAGACCGCTATTATAACGAACCTGATTTTGTTGTTGCAGGTACATCTGCCGGGGCTATGGCCATGAGCAACACCATGATTTATGAAGGCAATGCAACCCGTGCCCATTTAAAAGGCGAAGTAAAAATTACTACCGGTCTGGGTTTTATGGATGATGTGATATTTGATTCGCATTTTGAAAAACGTGGTCGCTTTGCCCGCCTGGCGCAAGCAGTTGCGGCCAACCCATCCTGTATTGGTATTGGTTTAGGAGAAGATACCGGAATGATTATTACCGATGGAAATCGAATGGAAGCCATTGGCAGCGGATTGGTTATGATTGTTGACGGGCACGATATTATGCACTCCAACATAGCCGATATACCCGATGGAAACCCCATTAGCATAGAAAATTTAAAAGTACATTTTTGCGAACATGGTAATGGATACCTGGCAAAAGAACGCAGGTTTTTAATGGGTGTTAGTGAAAACTCAGTTATTAAAAAGCAGGTTGATGTAGAGTAATTTTAATTTCTTCGCAATTTTTTTTTACCACCAATGTTTCCTTTCGGGAATATTTTTTTGCCCCAGAGGCACAGAAGCACAGAATTTAAAATGTATTTTTCCGTGCTTCAGTGTTTCAGTGGCAATTTTATTTTTGCCGAAGGCAAAAATTTTACTCCTTTTACATCCCAGTGATGTTCAGTACAATAATTTTCTTTCTATCTTAACAGGATGAACCGTAAAAAATTTATTCAGCAAAGCTCACTTGCCAGTGCAGGTATTTTCATGAGCAAATATGCCTTTGCAAATACCCAAACCAATTTTCCATTGGTAAGGGTTGCAGAAAGCCAGCGAAAATTTAAAAGCCCGGCTGTTGAAAAACTTATTGCCGAAATAAAAAGTAAAATTGGTAATAAAGAAATTGCCTGGCTGTTTGAAAACTGTTTCCCTAATACTTTAGATACCACCGTTGATTTTGAGATCATCAACGGCAAGCCCGATACCTTTGTTATTACAGGCGATATTGATGCCATGTGGTTAAGGGATTCATCGGCACAGGTGTGGCCTTACCTGCCATTAATGAAGGACGATAAAAATTTACAGGAGCTGATTAAAGGCGTTATCAACCGGCAGGTAAAATGTATTTTAAAAGACCCTTACGCCAATGCATTTTATAAAGATGAAACAAAGATCAGCGAATGGAAAGATGATAAAACCACTATGAAACCGGGCGTGCATGAAAGGAAATGGGAGATTGATAGTTTGTGTTACCCAATTCGTTTGGCTCATGGTTATTGGAAAGAAACCGGCGACACATCTCTTTTTGATGCAGACTGGAAAGAAGCGATGAAGCTGGTTGTAAAAACTTTTAAAGAACAGCAACGTTTAGAAAATAATGGCCCTTATAAATTTGAACGCACAACCAGTTGGGCAACCGATGGTGTGCCTTTGGGAGGCTATGGTTACCCTACAAAAAAAATTGGATTGATACATTCCATGTTCCGGCCGAGCGATGATGCAACCGTTTTTTCGTTCAATATTCCTGGAAATATTTTTGCCGTAATCACACTTTCATATTTAATAAATGATTTTGGCACTCAACTAAATTTATCTTATACCTTAAAAAAAGATGCACTTGAATTGGCTAATACTGTTTTAGGTGCAGTAATAGAATACGGTAAAATTCAAACAGAAAAATTTGGAATTATTTCAGCATACGAGATTAACGGTTTTGGCAGTTATAATTTAATGGACGATGCTAATATCCCATCGCTGTTATCACTTTCTTATTTAGCTACCGAAGAAGATGAAATGAACAAAGTTGTACAAAATACAAGGCAGTTTGTGCTTTCAGATTCAAATCCCTTCTTCTTCAAAGGCAAAGCAGCCGAAGGTATTGGAGGCCCTCATGTAGGTATGGATTATATATGGCCGCTAAGCATCATCATGCGGGGGCTCACAAGCACAGATGATGCGGAAATAAAAAAATGTTTAACCATGTTGCAGCAAACACATGCCGGCACCGGTTTTATGCACGAGTCTTTTCATAAAGATGATGCTAACAAATTTACCCGTAAATGGTTTGCCTGGGCAAATACTTTGTTTGGCGAGTTTGTATGGAAGGTTTATAAAGAGCGTCCGCATTTATTAAATTAAAATTTTTAAAATGAAAATTTCCTTACCTAGTTTATTATTTTGTGTACTGATAGCTATCGGGACTGCATTGTTTATTTAAATGCAGGCGGTAACCAGTTTGATGCAGATCAAATGTGGAAAGTAATACAGGCTTTTCAATATAGAGATACCAAAAATCCGGCTTATTTTAAATTACAAACTATGAAATATTTATGCTTCCCTTTTTTTATTTTCAGCTTTTCATTTAATTCATTTGCGGTTTCTGTTGACACGGTATCGATCTACAGCAACAGCATGCACAAATACATCAACGCAGTTGTAATAAAACCTGGTAGTTATAAAAAGAAGAGTAAAAGTTTTCCGGTAGTTTACCTGCTGCATGGTTACGCTGGTGATTATAGTAACTGGATAATTAAAGTACCTGAATTAAATAAATATGCAGATACTTACCAAACGCTGATAGTTTGTCCGGACGGGGCTTACAGCAGTTGGTATTTTGATAGCCCTGTTGATACTGCTTACAGATACGAAACACATGTTGCAACAGAAGTAGTGAATTTTATTGATAAGCATTACAGCACAATCGCTGATAAAAACCACCGTGCCATTACCGGTTTAAGCATGGGCGGTCATGGGGCTATATTTTTAGCATTGCGGCATGCAGACATTTTTGGTGCGGCTGGCAGCATGAGTGGTGGTTTAGATTTGAAAGAAAGTAAAAACCGGTTTGATATAATTAAAAGAATTGGCGATACCATTTTGCAGGAAAAAAACTGGCACGACATGACGGTTATAAACCTGGTTGAAAATTATACCAACACCGAAGTAAAAATAATATTTGATTGTGGGGAGAAAGATATTTTTATAGAGAGCAACCGCAGACTGCATCAAAAAATGCTGCAGTTAAAAATACCACACGATTATATTGAGCGTTCCGGAGAGCATAACTGGCAATACTGGAGTAATGCGATTCCTTTTCAACTATTATTTTTTCAGCGGTTCTTCTTGTCAGCCCATTAAACCAACTCTGTAAATTTTGAAATTTTATTGTACGAAGGGTTTTGTTTTTTTAGGGTGACAGTATTGCCCAGTCAACTATCCACCTGAATACGTTCTTCCATCCCTTACCACATTTTTCTTTCCTTTATTTTTCTTTTCCCACTCCAGCATTTCTGCTGTTTTTTGAACTTCTTTTTTCTTTTCAACCGGTGCGGCTGCTGTTTTTTTATTGTCGTTTGGTGTTTCTAAATGTCCACGGTCATATTTTTCAACCTTAACCAAACGGCCGGTGCCGGCTTCGTAAAATTTCCAATCGCCGTGCTTTACACTGTATTGCTCTGCCTTTATGATTTTATAATCAATAATTTCATTATTGCCGCTTCCGTAAACTGCAACAGTGTCATAGGGTGCGTCTGGGTCATAACCCTTCCAGCTTTCTTCTCTTATCAGGTCTCCCAGGTAGGTATAATACTGCTGCACCCCATGCTTGCCACCAAGTTTATAAAATTCAACCGCAATAATATCTCCCTGTAAACTGTATTTACGCCAGATGCCTTCTTTATTATTATCCTTATAAAGACCTTCTTCCTCATAACCGGGTTCTCCCCTTAAAGGCTCTACATGATTTACCCATTTGCCCTGCTTCATATCTTTTTTATCAATGGCATTCAATGTGTCACCTTCGGCACTCAGTTTATAGGTTTTGTATTGCGCTATACCGCTTGTAAAAAACAAAAACTGTATCATGGTCAGTAACAACAATTGCCGTATTTTTAAAATCTGCATAAAACTTATTTTAACTGTTTGCAAAATCAAAAAGAATGATGATGAAAAATCTTTTCAAAATTACAATAATACTCACTTTAATAATTGTTAATGTTGCACAGGCACAAGTAAAGCCAACCACGACTGCTGAGAGGTTAAACGGCATTCAGAAAAGAAAATTGCTTGAGAAAGATACTACCCTCAACAGCATCAAATTTCGCAATGTGGGCCCGAGTATAATGAGCGGCCGTGTGGTAGATGTAGAAGTAAACCCGGCAGACCCAACCGAATTTTATGTGGCTTACGCAACCGGTGGCTTGTGGTACACAAAAAATAACGGGCAAAGCCTGGTACCGGTTTTTGATAAGGAAAATGCATTTGGTATTGGAGATATTGCCGTTAGATGGAAACAAACAATTGAAAAAGGATTAATTGGCACCCCAGAAAATCTTAAAAGCAATAACGAAATATGGATTGGTACCGGCGAAGCAAACAGCAGCCGCTCATCTTACAGCGGGTTGGGTGTTTACAAAAGTGATGATAATGGCAAAACCTGGCAATACATTGGCCTGCCCGAAAGTCAGCATATTGGTAAAATAATTTTACACCCAACCAATAACAATATTGCTTGGGTAGCGGTGCTGGGCCACTTATATTCCCCAAATAAAGATCGTGGTGTTTACAAAACAACCGATGCTGGTAAAACCTGGAAACAAACTTTATTTGTTGATGAAAATACCGGCGCTGTTGATATGGACATCAACCCAAAAAATGCAGATGAATTGTATGCAAGCATGTGGTACAGAACAAGAAGAGCATGGAATTTTGAAGAGGGCGGAAAATCATCGGGCATTTATAAAAGCACTGATGGCGGCAACAACTGGAAGCTTGTAACTACTGCCGGCAGCGGCTTTCCGGTGGGAGATGGTTTGGGAAGAATGGGTGTTGCAGTTTTTGCAGACAATCCCAATATTGTTTACGCTACGCTTGATAACCAGGGCCACCGCCCTGATACAGCTACAAAAACAGCTGATACTAATTATGTGCTTAAAAATTTTAAAGAGCTTACCAAAGAAAATTTTGCCAATCTTGATAATAACAAATTAGACAGCCTTTTAGTAAAAAATAATTTTAAAGAAAAATACACCGCAGCCACTGTAAAAGAATTGGTTAAAAACGATAAGATAAAACCCACCGAAATTTATAATTATCTTTTTGATGCCAACACCGCACTTTTTGAAACACCTATCATTGGTTGCGAATTATACCGCAGCGATGATGCCGGTATAAACTGGCATAAAGTAAATACCAAAGGGCTTGATCTGAACAACACATATGGATATTATTTTGGAAAGATTTCGGTAAGCAATACAAATGCAGATAAGGTTGTAATAAGCGGCTATAATTTAATGTTGAGTACCGATGGAGGAAAAACATTTGAAGCAAAAGATAACGATGCAACCCATGCAGACTGGCATGGCTGCTGGATGAACCCCAACAAAGACAGTCACTGGGTGGCATACAACGATGGCGGCTGCAATGTTAGCTATGATGATGGCCAGCATTGGTTTAAAGCAAATACGCCATCGGTTGGGCAGTTTTATAAAATTGCCGTTGATGATGCAAAGCCATATAATATTTATGGAGGCATACAAGATAATGGCACCTGGTTTGGCCCATCTACCACAAAAGATGTTGACCAGTGGGATTACGAAGGTATTTACCCCTGGAAGCAGATTGGTGGCGGCGATGGTATGCAGGTTGCAATTGATACAAGAGATAATAAAACGGCCTACTCCGGATCGCAGTTTGGTTTTTATGGCAGAAGAAGTACCGAAGGTGGCAAAAGATTATTCATTTATCCAAGGCCCGATTTAGGCGAAGCAAAATATCGTTTTAACTGGCAAACACCTATCTGGCTTAGTAAACACAATCAGGATGTTTTTTATTATGCAACCAACCGTTTTCACCGCAGTTTGCAAAAAGGCGAAAATGTGGAACCATTAAGTGCCGACCTTACCAATGGCGGCATTGCAGGCGACGTGCCATTTGGTACCAGCACTACATTGGCAGAGTCGCCATTGAAATTTGGTTTAATATATGTTGGTACCGATGATGGAAATATACACGTAAGTAAAGATGCCGGTTACACCTGGACAAAAATTAGTACCAATTTACCAAAAGCAGTACAGGGCTTGTATGTAAGCCGTGTGGCACCCTCTGCTTTTAAAGAAGGCCGGATTTATGCATCCTTAAACGGTTACCGCAACGATCATTTTGGTGCTTATTTATTTGTGAGTGAAGATTATGGAACTACCTGGATACAATTAGGAAATGATTTGCCGATGGAACCGATCAATGTGGTTGCCGAAGATCCTAAAAAAGAAAGTATTATTTATGTGGGTACCGATAACGGATTGTATGCATCTTTCAACATGGGTAAAACTTTTATGATTTTAGATAACAACCTGCCACGTGTGCCGGTGCATGATTTGGTAATTCAGCAGCGGGAGGGAGAACTGGTTGTTGGTACACATGGCCGCAGTATTTACATCACCAAACTAAAAGAAATTTATAAGTTGTACGATAAAATGTTTGGGGAGAAGAAATAATGATTGCTGAAATGCAGTACTGGCCTGCTTTATTTGCCCTCCAGCACCTTCAGTTTGTTCGTTGCTTCCTGGTAACCCGGATATAACTGCAGCGTTTTTTTATAAAATTTAATAGCATCTTCATTACGGTTAAGTGCCAGGTAAATATTGCCCGTGGTAAACATCACCAGGTCTTTATCGGGAAATTCTGCCGCATTGTTTTCAGTTATTATTTTAGCGTCTTCATATCTTTTTAAATTCAGTAATTGCTCAGCAATAAAATTCATAGATATCCAGTCAACATAATAATGCACCGAATCGGCTTTCAACTTTTTATATTCTTCCACCGCTTTTGCAGTGCCCAATTGCGCAATAAATGTTTCCATTTTTTTGTGCAGCGGCTGTTTAAGTTGCACAGGTTTGTTGTTTAAAACCTTCACCAGGTTTTTGGTAATGCCAAAAAAATCGGTTGGGGAACTGTTACTTAAAATAATGGTAAAGCTATTGGTAGCAGGCATGCGTAGCATAAAAGAGATAAAGCCTTCCGTCATACCCAAATGAAAATTTGCTGTAACACTATCTGTGGGTGTGTATCTAAAATTTTGATTAAACCAGCCATAACCGTACCTGGCAGGCCGCTTACCTGGCGTAAGCATTTCATCGGTAAGTTGTTTGTTTAATAAAGTATTCTTGGTTATGGCCAGGTGAAATTTAAAAAGATCTTCCACGGTTGAATACAAATCGCCGGTGCCCATGGTGTTGGATTGATCCCTGAAATCGGCACTGGTAAAACCTCCAAAACTATAATCGTATCCTGAGGCCCGGTTGGGTACAATCTGCAGGTGCAGGTACGATCCCGAGTTATTCATCTGCAGTTTATCAAAAATATCCTGCTTCATCAATTGGGCATACGATTTGCCGGTAACCTTTTCCATAATATAACCTAAAGTAAAATAACCCCAGCTGCTGTAAGCATAGCGTAGCCGGGTTCAAAAACCAGTGCAGAGTCCATAAATACTTTTACATAATCCTCCCGGTTAAAATTTTGC